>DDSG01000006.1:0-12256 GCA_002343325.1 Phycisphaerales bacterium UBA2396
GGCCGCGGAAGGCGTGACGGGTGGTGTCGGGCTCGCGTCGGGCGGTGGTGTCGGCTGGTTGGGGCGTGCGGCCTGTTCCTGAGCCTTGGCGCGAGCCGCCTGGGCCTTGGACTGTTCCTGGGCGGCTTGGGCGGCTGCATTGCGCTGCGCGAATCGCGAGGTGCCGACCCATGCCAGCGCGGCGCAGGCGAGGAAGACGACGGCGAGCCAGAAGAACTTCATGATCCACTTCCTCCGCGGTTCAGCCGAGGGGCTTGAGATTGTTCGCGACCGGGGTGCGATAGGCCATCACGGCGGGGAGCAGGCCCGCGAGGGCGGCAAGCACGATCACGCCGACCATGGTGAGCAGGGTGAGATCGGGCGGGAGAACGGGATCGATGAAGAGCCCAAGCTGCCGCCGCATGACAAGGGCGATCAGCGGGCCCGCTGCGAAGGCGAGCACGATCCCCACAACCGACCCGATGACGCCGATGATCGCGGCCTCGGTGAGCACGAGCGAGAAGATGCGACCTTTGGAACATCCGAGCACGCGAAGAATGGCGACCTGCCGACGGCGGAGGTCCATCGAGCCGTACATCGCGAGCAGGATCGACACGGCCGACCCGGCCAGGACGACCGAGGCCATGGCGATCAGGATCTTGTCGACCGCGCCGACGATCGCGAAGAGGCGGTTGATCTCCTGCGAGGGCTGGGCGACGGTGAGCGAGGTGTCCGAGCGGAGCGCGGTAAAGACGGTCGCCATCGCGGCCGAGGCGTCGCGCCCTTCGCGCGTCGGGGTGCGGAGGAGCACGCCCGTGATGAGCCGATCGGCGTCGGTGAGGTCGGCCTCGCTGATTTCCGGGCCGTGGAGGCATTCGCCGTCGGGCCCGTGCTCGTGTCCTTCGTGCCCGTGGTCGTGCCCGTGCTCGCGTTCGAGGCGGTCGAGAGCGTGGAGGAGCCAGGAGGAGGTGAGGTTGGTGAAGATGGCCCGGTCGTGAGCTGAGCCTGTGTCCTTGAGCACGCCGACGACGGTGAACTCGAACTCGTCGTGGACGTGCCCGTTCATGCCCGAGCCGTGGGTGACGTTGAACTTGTCGCCGACGCGGAGGCCGGTGTCTCGTGCGGCGCGCGAGCCAAGCACAGCCTGGAAGTTCTCCTTGAACTTCTCGCCGGCGGCGAACTCGAAAGGCCGGCCGGCGACGGGCTCGAAGCGCGTGAAGAAAGCCTCGGTGGTGGCGACGACGGGGAGCCCCTGGAAGGAATCGCCGAGCTGGATGGGAACGGCGAAGCCGGGCTGAATGCCGGGGGGCATGGGGACTTCGGGGGCGTGGGCGTCGCGGATCTTCTCGAACTCGGCCCAACGGATGGGGTTTCGCGGGATCCCGGCGTAGTAGACGGAGTTGAGGAGGGATTGGAGGGGTGTGCCGTCGCGCCCCACGATCATGTGAACGTTGCCGCTCCCGCGTTCGAAGGCGGCGCGGCCGGCGTCCTTCATCATGAGCAGGGTGAGGAGCAGCGCGACCGCGACCGAGACCGACAGCGCGGTCAAGAGGGTCGAGAAGCGTCGGGCCCGCATGCTCCGCGTGATGATCACAAAGTCGGTCATCGCCATGGTCGTGTCCTCAGTGGTCAGCGAGCGAGGAGATGGATCGGCGGAGGGCGAAACGATCGGCCATCGCCGGGTCGTGACTGACGCAAAGCAGGGCGGCCCCGCGGGCCTTGCACGACTGCTGGATCAGCGTCATCGCGGCGGCCGCGTTCTCCGGATCGAGCGAGGCCGTGGGTTCGTCCGCAAGAACCAGGGCGGGGTTGGTGACCACGGCCCTGGCGACGGCGACACGCTGCTGCTGCCCGACGGACATCGCCTCCACCGGGCGGTTGATGTCGCTCAGGCCGAGTGATGCGAGCGCCTCGGCGGCGCGCGGGCGCTGGTCCTTGGGCGGCGTGCCCGCAAAGGCGAGCGAGGCCATCACGTTCTCCAGAGCGGTGAACCCCTGCAGCAGGTTAAAGGTCTGGAAGATCATCCCGAGGCGCCGCCCGCGGAGCTTGTCGCGCGATGCTCCGGCGGCATCAAAGACCGATTCCCCCGCGACAAGGACCCGCCCGCGCGTGGGTTCGAGCAGACCCGCGATGAGTTGGAGCAGGGTGCTCTTGCCCGAGCCCGAGCCGCCGGTGAGGAGCATCTGCTCGCCCGCGGCGATGGTCAGGGAGCTCACGTTGACCGTCCAGGCCTGGCCCGGCTGGTACGAGAACTTCAGGTCGGTGATCTCGAGGGCGGGAGGTGTGGAGGGCGTCGTCACGCCATGAGAATACGCTCTCAACTGCGGGCACGGCGGCGCCGGACGGGGGCGTTCGTGTTGTGGTCGGTCGAGAGCCCGTGCTCGCGGCAATAGTCCGCGATGGCGGCGGCGAAGGGCTCGCCCAGGTCCGCCAGCTTGCGTTCGCCCACGCCTTTGATCTTGGCAAAGGTGTCGCGACGCGTCGGCCTGGAGGTGGCGAGTTCGGTGAGGACCGCGAGGGAGAAGATGAACTCGGGGGGGACGCCACGCTCGCTGGCCATGGCCCGGCGGAGCCTTCGGAGGGACTCAAGGAGCCCGGGATCCGCGCGTTCTGCTTGACGGTCGTCGGGGCTGGCGCCCTTCGCGAGAATCACTCTGGGGCGTCCAAGTCGGACATCTCGCTCGCCTTTGAGCACGGCGACGGCGTCCGCGGTACACCGGATGGTGGGGTACTGGGCGCCCTCGCGTGCGACAAAGCCGTGATCGATCAGTTGATTGAGGTACGAGGCGATCTCTTCCTTGGGGAGCTTGGCGAGAATGCCAAACGTCGGCAACTGGTCGTGTCCCCAGTCGCGAATCGCCTTGTCGGCCGAGCCGCGCAGGATCTTGATGATGTGCACGGCGCCGAACGTGGCCAGTGTGCCGTCGTGACGGCGGGTCAGGGACGCTCGGGCGATCGCCGAGAGGATTTTGCGGGCGATCGTGGTGGAATCGGGGACGAGCTCGACTTCGCCCAGGCAGACGTCGCAGGCGCCGCACCCGGCGTCTGAGGGGGGCTGGTACTGCTGCCCGAAGTACTCAGAGAGCAGCCGATGTCGGCACGAGCCGGACGCGCAGTACCGCTGCATGCGCTCGAGGTGGTCGCGCTGCTGGGTGGACCAGTTCTCGGAGGCGTCGTCGCTCGAACGCTCAAAGAGCATCGACCAGCGCGTGGCGTCGGAGGCGGAGTAGAGCAGGAGACACTCGGAGGGCATCCCGTCCCGGCCGGCCCGCCCGGTTTCCTGCTGGTAATGCTCGATGGACTGGGGCATGGCGGCGTGAACGACGCAGCGGACGTCCGAGCGGTCGATGCCCATCCCGAAGGCCACGGTGGCGACCACCACGTCCAGACGCTCGTTCGCGAAATCCTCCTGGATCTCGTGCCGATCTTCGGTGGAGAGGCCGGCGTGGTATGGCTTGGCCTCGATCCCCATCCTGGTCAGTGCGGCGGCGAGAGACTCGGTGTCCTTGCGGGAGATGCAGTAGACGATCGAGGCCTGCCCGGCGTGACGCCGAATCGCCTCCGCGGTCTGCGCGACCAGATCGATCCGCGGGAGCACGCGGTAGGTGAGGTTGGGGCGGTCGAAGCAGCCCACAAGCACCGCGGGATCTCGCAGCCCGAGCTGCGCCACGATGTCCTCACGCACAGCGGGGGTCGCGGTCGCGGTGTACGCGTTGATCTGGATCCCGGGGAGCACCTCGTGCAGCTCGCGCAGGCGGCGGTACTCCGGGCGGAAATCGTGCCCCCACTGGCTGATGCAGTGGGCCTCGTCGATCGCGACGGTCGTGATGCGGGCCTTGACAAGCCGTGCGAGGAACGACGGCGTAAACAGGCGCTCCGGGGAGACGAACAGCAGCTTCAGCCGGCCCGCGGCGAGATCATCCCAGATCTGTCGCGCGTCGTCGGCATCGACGGTGCTGTTCAGGGCGGCGGCCGGATAGCCCAGCAGCCGCAGCGAGTCGACCTGATCCTTCATGAGCGAGATCAGGGGGCTGACGACCAGCGTGGGAGACTTGCGGAGCAGCGGCGGAAGCTGGTAGCAGAGCGACTTGCCCCCGCCCGTGGGCATCACGACCAGCGAGTCCCGCCCTTCGAGCGTGACGGCGATCGCGTCGTGCTGGTTGGGCCGCAGCGAGCCGTACCCCCAGACACGACGCAGTTCGCGCAGCACGGCGTCCTGCATGTCGGGCGAGATCCGGGAGGGCATGCGGAGTTGTAGGATGGGATCAACCTGCTGGCGGGTTGTTCATCGAGGAGCGAGGGCGCTCCGGAAGAACGCCGACAGGCGCATCTGCTCCGGTGGATGGTCCAGAATGTCGTTGTGCCCGGCCGGCGAGCGGGCGACCTCGACATGGACGCCGGCCCGGCGGGCGGCGTCGGCGATGCGGTTGGCGTGCCGCGGGCCGACGATCGTGTCCGACTCCCCGTGCATCAGGAGCAGCGGCTTGAGGCCCAGTCCCGCGACCGACTCGGCGGGCGCCAGACCCGAACCGATCAGCAATGGGCCCAGAATCGGGAAGTGGTCGTGCGCGATCGCGGGGAAGGATGAAAACGCGGCGACGAGCGCACACGCGCGGACTTCGGGGCGCTCCATCGCGAGCCGAGCGGCAAAGACCCCGCCGAGGCTGACGCCCAGCACGCCGATCCGGGAGTGGTCGATGTCGGGACGGGCCAGCAGCGCGTCGAGGGCGGCGTGGGTGTCGAGCATCAGGCGGTGCCTGGTGGGCCTGCCCGGTTGCGATCGTCCGTAGCCTCGGTAATCGAACAGGAAAACCGCGAACCCGTCGCGAACGAGAAACTCGGAGAAGGCAAGGTGATCGATCACCGACCCCGCGTTCCCGTGGCAGTGCAGGACGACAGGCAGCCGTTCGCCCGGCACGGCCGAGGGCGGGCGCAGGAGCCATCCGTGCAGCGACAGCCCGTCGGGGGTGGTGAAAAAGACGTCCTCGATGCCGTGCGGGGCGGTGCTGCTCTCGCGGGAAGGCAGATAGAAGAGCTGTTCGGGGCAGCCCGAGACCCGCAGGAGCGACAGGGCGACGACGAGCACCACGACCCGCGCGAGGGCACGCCGAAGGAGCGAGCTGGAGGGTCGGGCCATCCCGGGAGAATACGAAGCGAGGGGGAGTCGGATCGCCGATAATCCGGGCGTGAGGAACGGCCCGGGCGAATCCGCCCCCCCAACACGACGGAAGGTGCTCCGCACGATCGCGATGATCTGCTTCGCGGCGGCGCTCCTGTTCGCGTTCGTGCGCGGGCCCGTGCGGAGCATGGCCCCGGGGGGCAGCAGCGATTTCTCGCTCATCTGGCTTTCGACCCGCGCGTGGCTCGTCGGCGAAAGCCCCTATAGCGTGGAAGCAACAGATCGGGTCTGGGCGAAGCACTCGGGCGAGACCAAGCCCCCGGAGAACGAGCGGATCGCCGCGATTCTGGTCTATCCCCCGTCGACCTTCGCCGTGCTCGCGCCCTGGTGCTGGATGGACTGGCACCCCTCGAAGGTCATCTGGGCGGCGACGGGCTATCTGCTGCTGGTGGGCTCGGTCGTCGTGCTGCTCGGGTTGGCCGGGCTCTCGCCGAGGGGGCTGGCGTGGTGGTTCGCGGGTGCGGCGATGCTCGCGATGTTCCCCGGGCACACCGGGATCTCGGTCGGTCAGCCCGTCGCGCTCGTGATGTTCCTGATCGTCTGGGCGCAGGCGATGCGCGTGCTCGGGCGTTGGAACGCGTCAGGCGTCGCGCTCGGCCTCGCGTCGGCGATCAAGCCCCAGATCGGGCTTCTCTTCCTCGCGTACGAAGCGGGGCGGGGGCGCTGGCGGACGGTGATCGCCGGCGTGCTGACGCTCGCGGCCGCCGCGGCCGTGGGGGTGCTGGTCCTCCGCCTCTACGGCATCGATTGGCTTCCCGCCTGGCGTGACAACATGCGGGCGTTCGTACTGACGGACAACGCCGACCCGAGCCTCGCTAACCCGCTGCGCTACCACCTCGTAAACCTGCACGTGTGGCTCCACGCGTTTCTCGCCGACCCGACCATGGTGAACCGGATGGTCTGGGGCGTGACGGTGTCGCTCTGTCTGGGATTCCTGGCCTTTGACCGCTTCCGCGCCGAGAGCAGGTCCGAGATGGTGTCTCTGTCGATGGTGGCCTGCGTGTCTCTGATGCTCGTCTACCACCGTGGGTACGACGCCGTGGTGCTCCTGATCCCCGCCGCGATGTTTGCGGCCAAGTGGTCCCGCGGACGGTTCGGCTGGCGCGATCTGCTGGCGGCAGGGTGCCTCGCGGTCTACCTCGTGCCCGGCGCGACGACGATGGTCGAACTCGCCAAGCGGGGCACGATCCCCGCGTGGGTCGTGGAGGGATGGTGGTGGAACGGCGTGCTGATCCCCCACGCGGCGATCGCCGTGCTCGTGCTCTCGGTGCTGCTGGTGCTCGACAGGCGTGATGCCGCCCGGTCGGTATCAGCCTCCGCGTGACGCGTTGAGTCGCTCGACCCAGTCCCGCGGGAGGCTGGCTTTGGCGGCCTTGGCGTAGTCGTACGCGACGATGACGCCCGAACCGATCGCCACCACCTCGCCGCGAGACTCGCTGAACAGTTCGTGCCCGAGCGTGAAGCGGTCGGTCTCGACGGACTCTACTCGCGACGAGATGCGCAGCGTGTCGGGATAGACAACCGGCCTGCGGAATCGGCACTGCGCGGATTGCAGAATGACACCGATCGAGCCGACGTGGTTGAGGCGATCGATCCCCACAGCGAGCAGGAACGCCACGCGGGCCGACTCCATGTAGCGGAAATAGACCGCGTTGTTGACGTGCCCCAGAGCGTCCATGTCGCCCCAGGCAACCGGTTGGAGGAAGGGTTCGGGAGTCGTCATCGGATCCTCTTGAAATGAAGCCCACGGGTTGAAATGAAGCCCACGGGTTCGAACCCGTGGGCTTCTCTGTTCAGCAAAGAGCCACTTCCAATCTCAGACCTTGGCGGGCTGGCGAGACTCGTTGAGGAGACGACGCAGGACCGTGTGCAGCACGCCGCCGTTGCGGTAGTACTCCGCCTCGACAGGCGTGTCGATGCGGCAGCGGGTCGTGAAGTTCACGGTCGTGCCGTCGGCTCGCTTCGCCGTGACCTTGATCTCGCAGCGAGGCTCGATCAGGCCTTCGCCGCTGACCGGGACGTGAATATCGAACGTCTCTTCGCCCGTCAGCCCGAGGCTCGCGGCGTTCTGACCATCAACGAAGTTCAGAGGCAGCACTCCCATCCCGACAAGGTTGCTGCGGTGGATGCGTTCGAACGACTCGGAGATGACCGCCTTGACGCCCAGCAGCAACGTGCCCTTGGCCGCCCAGTCGCGGGACGAGCCCATCCCGTAGTCCTTCCCCGCCAGCACCACCAGAGGCGTCCCTTCCTTCTGATAGTTCATCGCGGCGTTGTAGATGAAGTCCACCTTGCCGCCGCCGGCCTTGGACATGTCCTTCGTCCACCCGCCTTCCTTGATCTTGCCCGTGGTGGGGTCCTTGGCCAAAGCGTTCTTGATGCGCGTGTTGGCGTAGGTCCCGCGGGTCATGATCCGGTCGTTGCCGCGGCGCGAGCCGTAGGAGTTGAAGTCGGCCTTGCGCACGCCGAGGCCCTTCAGGTAGTCGCCGGCAGGGGAGTTCTCGGCGATGTCACCGGCGGGCGAAATGTGGTCCGTCGTGACGCTGTCGCCCATGACCGCCAGAGCCCGGGCGCCCTTGATGGCGGCGGGGGTGCCGGGCTTCTCCGACATCCCGACAAAGTAGGGCGGGTGCTGGATGTAGGTGGACTTCTCGTTCCAGCGGTACTGCTCGCTCTTGGAGACGGGAACCTTGTTCCACTGCTCGTTCCCGTTGAAGACGTTGCCGTACTCCTTGCGGAACTGCTCGGGGCTGATGCACTGGCTCTTGACGTCCTGAACTTCCTTCCAGGTGGGCCACAGGTCCTTGAGGAAGACGGGCTTGCCGTCCTTGGAGGTGCCCAGGGGCTCGGTCGCCAGGTCGATCGCGACCGACCCGGCGATCGCGTACGCGACGCAGAGGGGCGGGCTCGCGAGATAGTTCGCCTTGACGGACTGGTGAACGCGGCCTTCGAAGTTGCGGTTGCCCGAAAGAACCGAGGCAACGCAGAGATCGCCCTCCTTGATGGCGGCTTCGACTTCCTCCGGCAGCGGGCCCGAGTTGCCGATGCACGTGGTGCACCCGTACCCGACCGTGTTGAACCCGATCGCGTCCAGGTCGGCGGAGAGACCCGCCTTGTCGAGATACGCCGTCACGACCTTGGAGCCGGGGGCGAGCGAGGTCTTGACCCAGGGCTTGCGCGTGAGGCCCAGGGCACGGGCCTTGCGCGCGACGAGCCCCGCGGCGATCAGCACATCCGGGTTGCTCGTGTTGGTGCACGAGGTGATCGCGGCGATGACGACCGCGCCGTGCGTGATCTTGTGTTCCTCGAAGCCCGCGGGTTGAGACCCGTGGGCTTCCGTCGAGGCGGACTTCGCGATCTTCACCGTACCGCTCGCACCAAAGATCTTGTCCGCGGGCATCCCGAACGACGTGTTGCCCAGCGGGGCGGCCATCGACTTGAAGAACTCCGCCTTCACGCTCTTGAGCTCGACGCGATCCTGCGGACGCTTGGGCCCGGCCAGCGACGGCTGAACAGTGGAGAGATCGAGCTCGAGAACATCGGTGAACTCGGGCTCGGGGGCGCCGGGGGTCCAGAACAGGCCGTTGGCCTTGCAATAGGCCTCCGCGAGCGCGACGGTCTTCTCGTCGCGCCCGGTGAAGCGGAGATACTCGAGCGTGGCCTGATCGACCGGGAAGAACCCGACGGTGGCGCCGTACTCGGGGGCCATGTTGGCGATGGTCGCACGGTCGGGGACGGACATGCTCGCGAGCCCCTCGCCGAAGAACTCGACAAACTTGTCGACGACGCCCTTCTTGCGGAGCATTTGCGTGACGGTGAGCACAAGGTCGGTCGCGGTGGTGCCCTCGGGGAGCTTGCCCTTGAGGCGGAACCCGATGACCTCCGGGGCGAGCATGTAGATCGGCTGACCCAGCATGACAGCCTCGGCCTCGATCCCGCCGACGCCCCAGCCCACGACCCCCAGCCCGTTGATCATGGTCGTGTGACTGTCGGTGCCGACGCAGGAGTCCGGGTACGCGACCGTCTCGCCGCCGACCTGCTTGGTGAGCACGGCCGGCGCGAGGTATTCAAGGTTGACCTGGTGCACGATCCCCGTCGCCGGGGGCACACAGGTGAAGTTGTTGAGCGACTGCTGACCCCACTTGAGGAACTCGTAGCGCTCGTTGTTGCGCTCAAACTCCTTGCCGGCGTTGATCGTCAGCGCCTGCGCCGAGCCGAACGCGTCGACCTGCACGCTGTGGTCGATCACCAGGTCGCACTTGACCAGCGGGTTGATGAGGTTGGGGTCCCCGCCCAAAGCCTTCATCGCGTCGCGCATCGCGGCGAGGTCGACGACGCAGGGGACCCCCGTGAAGTCCTGAAGGACGACGCGGCCGGGCATGAAGGGGATCTCCTCCTTCACCGGGGCCTTGGCGTTCCAACTGGCAAGCCCGGCGACGTCGTCCGCCGTGACGACAAAGCCGTCGAGGTTGCGGAGCATGCTCTCGAGCAGGACCTTGATCGAGTAGGGCAGACGGTCAACCTTGCCGACCCCCACAACCTTGTTGAGGGCGGCGAGCGAGAAGTAGGTGTACGTGCCGTGCGCGGTCTTGAGGGTCTGTCGAGCCTGGAAGGGATCGGGGCGAGACGTCATGGGTTGGAACTCCGTGGAGGGGCGTGAGAGGCCGGGGAACCGACCGTCGATGGTCAACCCTACCCGGCCGACGCCATGAATCGAATCAATCTGAATGGACGATGCAATAGATTCTGTCTATTCGGAGTCGGTTTGGGGGCTTGGCCGCCCGCACGCGCCGCACCGGGGGGTGTTGGGGTCCGCGTCGCCGAAGGGGGCCCGGGGGCGCGGCCTCTGGCATTGGGGGCAGAACTCGACGCTGTCGCGGCGCACGACCAGCCCGCGGTCCCCACGGCGCTGGACCACGGCGGCTGCAACGGCGGCGGCCACCCCGCACCCCGCGATGGCCAGCGTCGGCGTCAGCAGGTCGTCTTCCGCGAGCAGCACGCGCAGACCCGACTTCCAGGCGATCAAAGTCACCAACGATGCGGCGATTCCGATGCGAAGCCAAAAAGGCCCGGGCAGAGTGGCAAGCGGCGAGCGCACAACCGAGGGTAGGGGGTGCTTGGGGTGGGAGTGGGGCTCTCATCGGGAGGTGCGCTTGCGTGTATGGACGGCCGCAACGGATGACGTCAGAGCCCGCTCGAACTCGACCGCCGCCGGCGCGGGGGCTCGATCACGACGACGGATCAACGCAAGCCGTCGGGACAGGGTGCTGTCTCGGCACGAGGCGCCAGGACCGAACGGGCCTTCCGGAGAAAGGGCGAAGCGGCTGACAAACCCGACGCCGATCCCCTCGGCGACCATCGACTTGATCGATTCGATCGAGCGAAGCTCCATGACCACCGCCAGCGCAACCCCCGCCGCGCTCGCCGCCCGATCGATCATGTCGCGGACGGCCGTTCCCGCCTCGAAGGCGACGAGGCTCTGGCCGTCGAGGTCCTTCCAGCGAAAGGTTGATTGCCCGGCGAGGGGGGTACTGGGCGGAACGATCAGACGCAGCTCATCTTCGACGAGGGGCACGCGCACGAGCGAGTCGGCCTCGGGGAGTGAGACGGGCAGCGTGACGATGCCAAGGTCAAGCTCCCCGGAGAGCACCGCCGCGGCGATCGCGGACGAGCCGCCCTCACGCACAAAGAACCGCAGCCCGGGGTGCAGGCGGCGGAGCTGCGACACCACGCGAGGCAGCAGGTACGTTGTGGCGGTTGCGCCCCCGCCGATCCGCAGCGAGCCGCGCTCGAGCCCGGCGAGTTGGCGGGCGGCGTGGAGCGCGGCGTCGGCCTGCCGGAGCGCATCCTCGGCGTGCCGGGCGAACAGCCGACCCGCCTCGGTGAGCTCAACGCCGCGCGGCGTGCGGTGCAGCAGGGGTGTTCCCGCCTCACTCTCGAGCTTCTTGAGCATCGCCGAGAGCGTGGGTTGCGTGACGCCGAGTTCTCGGGCCGCCCGCGTGAGGTGCCCGGTCGCGACGATGGTCCGGAAATAGCGGAGCGTGGTCAGTTCCATTCGGGCCGTCCGTGTGGCATGTGGGATCCAAGCAGAGGAGGCGCATGAAACCGAAAGTCAGGGGCCGGCTGAGCCGATGGCGCAGGTATGTTCTGGCACCAGAAACCCTCGGACGAGACCCCGGCTGCGAACCAGCGCAAGCACGGAAGGCTACACCCGCAGGGCGTGGAGTGCAGTCTCGGCCGCGTGCTGGATGTCTCGGCATCGGGCATGCGCGTTGAAATCAGGGGCAAGCCGATCGTTGAGATGGGTGAAACCGCTCCGCTCACGATCCACGGCTTTGATGGGCCGTTCATTGTTGTCTGTCGCGTCTGCTGGATCCGCAAGACGGGGTGGCGTGCGCACCAGATCGGTGTCGTGTTCGTCGAGGTGAGCCCGGTTCAGCGGGCCGCACTGTCGGCGCTGGCGCGGACGGTTGCGAGCAACGAGGTCATCCGGCCCGAGCTCGATCGTCAGAGGGACGCCGGCTAGCGGATCAGGTCCGCCTTGGTGGTCTGTTCGCTGACGGCTCGGCCCTTGATTCCGCCGAGTTCGAGCGATGTCTCGAGCGTCTGGCTGACCGACATGGACCGCAGGAAGCCGGCGGCGGAATCCCACTCGCACGTGCCGCGGTGGGTTGCCTTGTCGATGTGGAAGATCTTCCCGGCGGGGTCGGCCGAGCCGGGGAGAAGCCCGCCCTCGAAGGTCAGGGTGGCGAGGGGCGGCTTGAACGAGGTGAGGGTGGTCTCAGTTCTCAGGCGCACCGCGCCGGTGGGGGCGAGAGAAGCCTGTGACTCGGTGGTCCAGCGGTCGCCGGGCTTGGCGAAGGCCTGACCCTTGCGGAGCGTGAGCAAGCCCGAGAAGAGGGAGGCGGGCGCGGGGCTGGAGGCCGAGCCGGCGGCGGAGGCGGTGGCGAACAGAGCGGAAAACTTGTCGCCGCCTTCGACGCGGGTGATGGTGCCGTCGGCGTCGAGATGGAGTGTCAGGGTGTCGCCCACGAGCGGGCGGAGCGTTCGTTCGAGCAGGGGGAGTTCGCCGGCGGGGTGGAGCGGGGGGGGGGGGGG
>DDSG01000006.1:12466-12725 GCA_002343325.1 Phycisphaerales bacterium UBA2396
CTTGGGCGGTGGGAGATCGCTGTCGAACGTCTCACGCATGCCGGCGGCGTCGAGGGTCAGCCGGATGGACTCGAAGGTGACCTCGACGACAGCGCCCGATTCGCCGACGCTCTTGGGCGAGAATCGGAGCACGTAGGTCTGGTCGACCAAAGAGCGGGACGATTCGTCGTCCCCTTGGGCGGGCGTGTTGGAGGGCTTGTCGGCCGGTTCGGCGAGCGGATCGCTCAGCCCCGGGATGGTCGTGGTTGTTGAAGAAGTC
>DDSG01000006.1:12933-13113 GCA_002343325.1 Phycisphaerales bacterium UBA2396
ATGGTCGTGGTTGTTGAAGAAGTCATCGAGAGGCGGAGACGACGCGATTGACCAATCACCCACTTGGGGCGCAGGTCGGCGGCCCCGTCCGGCATGCCCGGGGGTGGCGTCGTGGACGGGGGGACGGGGGGAGTTGCAGGGGCCGGGGTGGTTGCCGGGTCCTTGGGGCTGGTCGTGTCC
>DDSG01000112.1 GCA_002343325.1 Phycisphaerales bacterium UBA2396
GGGGAGGTGGAGGTGGCGGGGGGGGGTGTCCATGAATTCACGCCCCGACTCAATCCGTGCAATCGCCAAGCCGGTGGTGATGGTTCTGGCGTTCGTTTCAATCATTCTCTGTCTCACATTCATGAACCGGTGCAGCCGTCTGATACAATTAGCGCCGCACAGAGCGTTCATCGCTGCAGCTCGCGAAGAATTTATTAAGCACCGAGGAGAGCCTCGTTTCGACGATCCGACTTTCCTGTCATTCGGCATCGGCCCTGACTGGAAGTACGATCGTGTTGTGTCCGAGTTTCAACGCCGCGGCTTTGTTCCAAGCAAGATGATGCCTGTGAAAGGGCAGGGTATGACGCTGATCTACGTGGGGTCCAAGCGATATGGACACCCGGCGATTGCGGACCCTGTGCTCGACATGAACTTTGGCGAGGAAGGAGTGCTCTGGGAAAGAGTACTAATTACATTTGATGCCAACGAACTTCCGCTCGTGATGCTGTATGATTACAAAGAAGTCCAAGTCATGGGGACCACGAACGAGCATCGGGCATACGATTTTCGTACCCAAGAGATTACCGCCGATATGATGAAGTTCTCCGATTTCGCCTCTAGGGGACTCGTTCCCGCGACACGATGACCCGCAATGCAGTCATTCGGAGTGGCGCGGTGTTCACCGGGAACCATCAGGTCACACGGCATCAGATTTCCCACATCGGAGTCGTCCGCGGCGACCCTTCTCGACTGAGACAGCGAGCTCTCCGAACCGAAGCGAGCCCTGGCGAGGGACTCTCGGTGGCCACCGGGCGATGATCGGTGCGGCGTGGGGCTGGAGCGATCTCCTCGGGCACTCGATGGGTGGGAACCGCCGTCCGGTTCGGGAGTCAGTGCTCTCGGTTGCCCAGAGGGGTTACGATGAGACTCCTCTGCACGCCACACCGAAGGGCCTGCGGAGGGCCGGGAGCACGCAATGCCAGTTCGAAGGAACGATAGTCTCGTCAACTGGGTGGGCGGTGCCATCTGCGCTGTTGCGATGGCAAGCGCACACGCCCAGAGCCTCAGCCCGATCAACCCCCCGCCGCAGGTCAAGCCGGGGGGCAGCCCCGTGATCGGCGGGCCCGGGGTGCCCGGGACGTCGCTCAAGAACGCCGCCGGGATCCGCGTGTCCAAGGTCAAGGTGGCCGAGCCGGGCCCGTACGTGAAGCAGGAGAAGGCCCAGTACTTCAACTTCCGCGTCTACGTCCGCGTGGGGACGGAGCGCAACGAACTGACCGACAGCGGCGGGTGGAATCGCCGCCGCGTGAACTTCGGGTACGAGACGCTCACCGCCGTCTTCCCCATCGTTCCCCGCACCGCCTCGTCGGAGGCGGACATCACCAAGGCTGTCGGTACGATGTCGATCAACGAACGCGACGTCGTGAAGGGCAACTTCCTGATCGACGCCCCCCCGGGCCGGGACCCGCGGGGCATGATCCTCCCTGAGATTCTCAAGACGCAGCTCGACGGCGACCCGTACCACTCGGGCACGTGGCTCGCCAAGTTCGCCGTGGGCGACGCCGGGCAGAGCAACCGCGCCAACTCGATGTGGCTCCAGATCGACGTGCCCACCACCGCGTACAACACCGTCTTCGACGAGACCAACGCTTCCAAGGTCCCCTGGCCCAAGGAGGGCTGGCCGATCGTCGCCGCCACCACCTTCCTCCCGCAGTTGTTCGTCGACGCGATCCCGGGGCCCAGCGGGATGGCCGCCGTCACCGACATGAAGGACGTCGACGCCCTCATCAAGAAGTGGTGCAAGGGCAACGACCCGCTCGCGCTCACCCCCGTCGTCCTGGCCAAGTTCCTGTGCCAGCAGCTCATCAACGAGTATCGACTGGACTCCAACAGCCTGAACTACAAGCGGGGCTCGACGAGCGGTGGTGTGGTGCTCGAGGGGCTTCGCATCAACGGCGCCGCCGCGGCCGCCGCCAACATGCGGGGCACCGAGTGGGACATGGTCTGCCTGCTCACCGCGCTCTACCGCCGCGCCGGGCTGCCCGCCCGCATCGTGGTCGGCTATGACAAGGACACCGAGTCGCGCCGCAAGAACTTGGTCGACGACCTCTCGGGCGGTGGCTCGACGCGAGGCTCGGCCCGGGCCTGGGTGGAGTTCTATCTCTACGACGAGGCCCGCAACACGGGCAACTGGGTCCCCGTCGATCCGGTCCGTATCCGCTCGTCGCAGACCAAAGCCCCCAACCTCAACCAGACGTGGAAGTTCTTCGGCACGCACGACGAGCTCCGCGGCGTGATGCCCTTCGCCATGCATTTCCACCCGCCCACCAGCGTGCTGTCGTACGGCTCGCCGGGCTTCTGGGGGTGGCATGTCACGCCGGGATCGCCCGCCTATGCCAGCCAGTCCGTCGTGCTGACGGGCTTTGGAAGCGCTGTGCCAAGCCGCCAGGACCGCGACCGTCGCCAGCGTGAGCGCGAGCAGGAAGACATGCCCTGATCAGGCCGGCTGGCTCGCGATCAGTTCGCCGCGCAGGTTGAGCCGGTCCGCCGCGCTGATGCGCACGCGGACGATCCTGCCCGTCCAGGCCGCGACAGACGCCCCCGCCGGCGCGTCGAAGAACACGATCTGATCGCCGTCGGTGCGCCCGGCCAACCGCACCGGGCCCGAGTCCGTTGCGACGGGCTCGTCGCGGTGGACGTGCGAACCGCCGGCCGAACACCCGCGATCGTCGTCGTCGCCCCCGCCCCGTCCGCCGATGGTCAGCGGGACCACCCCCGCCGGGGCGGCGGCCTTCTCGCGACGCTTGCGCTCCAGCTTGCTGGCACCCTCGACAAAGACGTCGAACTCGCGGCCCACCTGTTCCCGCGAGATTTTGTCGCTGATCTCCCCCTGCACCGCCAGCAGCATGTTGTTCCGCCGACGCTTGTCCGCCTCCGACACGTCGTCGGCCAGCTTGTCGAACGCCACCGTGCCGGGCCTGGGCGAGTACTTGAAGATGAACGCGTTCTTGTACCGCGCCCGCTTCGTCAGCGCCACCGTCGCCTCAAAGTCCGCTTCCGTCTCCGTCGGGAAGCCCACGATGAAATCGCCCGACATCATCAGCGGGCGGCCCTTCGCCGGCTCGTCCAGGAACGCCCGGGCACGATCGATGAATTCCAGATACTCCGCGACGGTGTACCCGCGGTTCATCATCTTCAGCATCCGGTCGCTGCCGCTCTGCGCGGGGACGTGCAGGTATCGGCAGAGGCGCGGATGATCGCGGATCACCTCGAGCACGTCGTCGCCGAAATCCCGCGGATAGCTCGTGACGAACCGCAGCCGCGAGATCGAGGGCACCTCGTCGTGGATCCGCCGGAGCAGATCCGCGAAGGTCGTCGTGTGGTCGCCCGCGAAGGCGTCGCGGTTGTGGCTGCCCTTGTACGTTCGGCCCTTCTGAGGCTGCACCAGCCCGCCCACCGTGACCGCGGCCCCGTGCTCGAACCGGTAGTGGTTCACCGTCTGACCCAGCAGCGTGATCTCGATCACCCCCGCGTCCGCCAGCCGCTTGCACTCGTCGATGATGTGCTCGGGCGGTCGGTGGATCTCGGCCCCGCGTGTGAAGGGCACGACGCAGTAGGTGCAGAACTTGTTGCACCCGCGCGTGATTCGCACGTACGCGGACTTGCCCCCGGCCGCCCCATCCACCGGCGAGACCGATCGCGACAGATCCAGCATCTCAAGCTGGTCCTCCGCAGCCGCAAGCGTCGCCGTACGGCGCGACGCGCTCCCCTGCAGCGCGACCTGCCGGGCCGACCGCTCCGCCGCCATCGGCTCGGCGTCCGCCAGGAGGCTCTCGCGGGTCCGTACCGCGTTGTCCAGCAGGCCGGGCAGCTTGTCCAGTTCGCCCGGGCCCACCAGCACATCGACCACCGGCATGCGCCCGATCAAGGCGGTCCCGTCGCGCTCCGCCATGCACCCCAGCACCCCGACCACCAGCCCCGGCTCGGACTTCTTCCGCAGGGCCAGCTCGCCCAGGCGGCTCCAGACCTTCTGCTCCGCGTGCTCGCGCACCGAGCAGGTGTTGTACAGCACGATCGACGCCGCGTCCGGATCCGGGGTGAACCGGTATCCCAAGGCCCGCAAGGAGCCGCTGACCAGCTCGCTGTCGAGCTCGTTCATCTGACAGCCGAAGGTTTCGAGATAGACGGACCGCTGGGACATAGGCCGCAAGTCTAGGGAGCATGGCGGCTTGGAACGCCCGTGCCCCGGCTAAACGGCGGGCCCCCTCCCCCTTCTCGCCCCCCGCCCGGACGCGGCGTATAGTCCTCTCCACAACCCGGGGCGGTAGCTCAGTTGGTAGAGCGCATCGTTCGCAATGATGAGGTCGGGAGTTCGACTCTCCTCCGCTCCACTTGAAAGCGCCCTCGGCCGATAGGCCGAGGGCGTTGTCGTTTGTCGTTGCCTCTGTAGTTCTTGATTCTGGTTGCAGGACCAAACTACTGGCCAGTGAGTTGGCCTAGGAGGTCCTTTTCGCGAGTCGCAGCGGCCCGACGCGCTGTCGCAGCGATCGCTTGGCGTTCCTGTGATCGTTCGCCGAAACTGCGAGCTACAGCCTCCCAGGCCGAATCCAGCGTTCTCTTCACCGGCGGTTGCTGCGGACCCATCTCGATGGAAAGTCCAACTGAATTGGCCCCCAGTGATTGGATATCGATGTCCATGGCCAGAAGTCTGCCAGAGTACTTGCCCTCAGTAGCAACAATATGTTGGCCTAGTTTGATCTGCGTGCCTTGCTCTTCGCCGTCGATATAGCGAAACTCAATGCGAAACCGGCCTGCTTCTGTGCGAAATCCTCTGACTGCATCGGGAACGTCATACGGAGAAACAACCACTCCAAGCACAACGTCCGGTTGTCCTTGCGTGGGAGATAGGGCCTGGATGTCTCCTAACCGCAACCACTCTGTCATGACTCAGGTCCTTTCGAGAAGTGGGGTGAGGAGGTTCGCATATGCTTTGAAGCGATCAAGTTTCTCTTTGTCGATTGGTTCAGGGTTCCGGCTGTCAAGTACCAGAACGCCCCATGGCTTACCCCGCAATTGTACCCGAAGTGCCGCGTAGGACTTGGCCAGAGGTCTTCGCTTCTGTAGTTGTCCCGTAACCCATGCTGGATCAACTTTGCACAGATTTGCATACTTTTCGATGTCGTCCTGCGGGGACGTGTCATTAAGCGATGGAAGCGGAACCCGGTCGTCTGGGACGAGCACCCAGTCCCTGTGTCGCCAGGCAAAGCCCACTACACCCTGACATGCTTCTCCGTCGTCGGGTGCTCTGAACCGTCGAATACGCTCCTTCGTGAGGTGGCCAGAGCGAGCCGCTGCGACAAGCCAGTTCCGCATTAACGAGGGATTCCAACTCCAACACCACTTGCGGTGCTTGAAGAGTGTGACTCGGTGATAGTCATCTGGGTCGCGAGAATCCTTGAATACCTCGTGACTGAATTCATCGAGGATCTTCTGGATCGCATCCCAAGCCCAAGGGTTGCCAAAATGTCCACGTGCCCACTGAAGAACCACCACGATAATCGGTCCAGCTACGGCGACCAACCAAGCCCATCGCTGCATGCCTCCCACTAATGGGCCGAGTGCTTCACCAAAATGGCTGGGCTCAGCTTTGAGCACGGCTCCGAAGAGTGTCACCGAGAAGGCCGTGGCGATCTGCAGCTTGCCGAGCCACCAGTCAATCCAGCGACGTTGTTCAATCGGAAGCAAACCGGAGCCCTCCATCAGTGGCCTCATGGTCCATTTGATGATATCGAGTTAATCCACTCTTGTGGGTGGTCAGTAAGACATCCTTGTACAGGATTCGTCAGTCATGACAGGTCCAAAGAGGCGCAGATATCGACCGGTGCACGCTTAGGGAAGGCAGGTCTACCCACAGAAACGCCAGCGCCGGGGTCGTCAGGGATTGGAGTCTGCGGACTGCCTGTGGCGTGTTCACTGACTGGAGGACTCAGACCGGTAGTCATGATGGGCACGCAAGCCGCGACAGAAGCGGCTGTCGAGGCACCCTTTCCATTGCGCTTCGACGCTTCCCCCCACCCCCCCAATGATCCCCCATGACC
>DDSG01000050.1 GCA_002343325.1 Phycisphaerales bacterium UBA2396
CGTACCGCGGCGAGCAACCTCATCGGAACGGTGCGCATCGTTCCTGTGTGGCGTCAGAACGCGCTGATGGTGCTCAGCCCGCCGGAGTATCGCTCGGCGGTGCTCGACATGGTGGCGCTGCTCGACCGGCCCGGCCGGCAGGTGCTGATCTCGGCGGTGATCTGCGAGATCTCGTCGGAGGACGCGACAGCCCTGGGGCTTCGCTGGTCGAGCCAGAACATCACGCCCGGGAACGCGGACAACTCGATCAGCATCGGCGCGGGCACCGAGAACACGAAGAACAACTTCCTGCCCGGGCTGTTCGATACCTCGACGCTCTCAGCGGACGCGAACCTGAACCTGATTCTCCAGGCGCTCAACGAGAAGACCGCGGTCAACATCATGTCCGAGCCGCGGATCTTCACGTCGGACAACCAGGAAGCATCGTTCTTTGACGGCAAGGACATCCCCTTTGTCAACGACCAGACGGTGAACCAGGTGGGTCAGACGACCGCGTCGTTCGACTACCGGGCGGTCGGCATCCAGCTTCGTGCCCGGCCGCGGATCACCGTGACGGGCGATATCGATCTGCAGGTCAACCTGCAGCTTGCGTCGATCGCTCCGGGCGAGACGGTGCAGGGCGCGCTCGTCGTGGATCGGCGAGAGACGACCACCCACCTCATCATGAAGGACGGGCAGACGGTGGTCATCTCGGGCATCCTCCGCCAGGAGGACAACGACATCGTGCGCAAGATCCCGCTGCTGGGGGATATTCCGCTGTTGGGCGAGCTGTTCAAGAGCCGCGAGAAGAGCGTGGTCGACAAGGAGCTGCTGGTCTTCATTACGCCCAGGGTCGTGGGCTCGACCGAGCAGTTGCCCGACGTGATGAAACCCGAGACGCAGCGGCTCGATGAGCTGCGCAAGGAGCTCGAGCGGGCCCGCGACAAGGAGAAGTCGTAAATGTTTCGGCGTGGGAGCGCCGCGCTGGCGGTGTGTCTTCTCGTGGGGCTCGGCGGGTGCGTGACGGAGACCTCGCCGGCCGCTCGCAGCCCCGTACGTCGTCCCCCGGCCCCGTCGGGAGATCGGCCGGTCCAACTGCCCGAAGGGCCCATCGCGACCCCCGCGGGCGGCCGAACCGAGACGTTCCGCGCGAGCGTGGCGATCCGGCCGCGCGGCGTGGTTCCCTATGACGGGATGGTGCTCCCGCTGATCTCCCCCGATGGTCGGTTCCTGGCGACTCAATCCGGGCTGGCACCGACATGGGCGACGCTGCTGGCCCAGCCGGCTTCCGAGCCGCCATCAGGGCTGCGGATCGGCGTGTACGACCTCGCCGGCCCGAGCTTGTCGGAATTGGCCGCGGGTGAACCGATCCCCGAGGGCGTGATGATCGGCCGATCGTGCGACACGACGGGCTATCTCGTCGAGTGGCCAAGGCCCGACGGTTCCCGCTGGATCGGCAAGGCCTCGTGGACCACGTCTCGCATCGCGTGGATCGCACAAGGTGCGGAAGTCAATGCGCACGGCGTGCTGCTTCCCAACGGCGCGGTCGCGTACACGCGCCGGTCCGCGTCGTCGCCGGTGACGGAGCTTGTGGTGCGCTCGCCCGGCGGGGGTGTGGCCGCGCTGTCGGAACCGAACGCAGCGTTCGCGCTCCCCGTTGCCTTGAGCACGCCCGATCTGCTGGCGGCGTTCCTGATCAATCCGCAGGGGATCGAGTTGCTGGTGCTGCGGCTTGATCCGGTGATGCCGAAGTTCGGCGGGGTCGTGATTCGCAGGCAGATTTCCAGGGTGCCGGACGTGGCGTTGGCGTTCCAGTGCGTGGCGATGCTGCAGACGCCGCCCCCGCCGCAGGAACCCGGCGACGCGGACACATTTCTCTTTCTGAGTCCGAACGTTTCGAGAATGGTCGAGTTGCAGATCCCTTCGGGTCGCACGTCGTTGCTTCCGGAGCGGTCCGTGGCCGCGGTGCGGGCGCCCGCATTCGCCGGGGCGGGGTATCTCGTGACGACGCCGGAAGGGCTCGTGTTCTCTGCGGATCCGGATGGCGGAGTGGCGGGGGACGTGACGGCAAGGCCGCCTGCAGCCCGGCTGTTCGATACGCCCCATATCCCCCGTGTGACCCGTTCGCCGGATCGGCCGGCGATGCTGATCGGCCCGGTGCCGGGGCCGACGCCGAGAATCCAGGTGATCGAACTGCTTCCGACGCCGACGCAGCCCGCTCCGCGTGGTTGAAGGCGAGGGCTCTTTCGGCAAACGAACACGGGGCCCGTGAGGACCCCGTGCTCTGCGTGTCGACGCTGCCGCGTCGTGGAGAAACTCAGCAGCCGATCTCGAAGGACTGGACGAAGGCGTCGAAGTCGAAGAAGTCGGCGAAGCCGTCGCCGTCGAAGTCGGCGCGGGGGCCGCCGGACTCGAACTCCGCGGCGTAGGCATCGAAGTCGAAGAAGTCGACGAACCCGTCAAGATCGAAGTCGGCGGGGCACGTGCCGAGGATGGCGTAGAACTCGGCGAGATCGTCGGCGTTGACACGGAGATCGCCCGTGAGGTCGCAGGAAAGATCGATGTCCGCGGCGGTGATGAGGTCGGCCCAGACGCCGCCGTTGCGGGCGCCGCGGTTGATGTTGTCGATGAGGTAGATTAGGTCGGTGGCGTTGATGACGCCGTCGGCGCCGACGGGCGCCCAGCCGCGGGCGATGGTGCCGGCCGCGTTGGCCAGGTCGGCGCGGCTGTCGCCGTTCTGATAGGGGGCGTTGGTGCTCTTGGTGGTCGCGAAGAAGTTGCCGCCGAAGGCCGCGTCGACAGCCGAGAATCCGGCCTTGCGGTCGAGGGCGCCGGCGACGAGGTGGAGGCCGTCGGCCCAGTAGCGGAGGTCGGCGGCGGAGAAGTTGCCGTCGCCGTTGAAGTCGCCGAGAATCTCGATGACGGCCTGCTGACCGGAGCCCGCGCCGTAGATGCCGTCGGGCGCGGTCCAGGCCGGTCCGCCGTTGCGCTGGCGCCAGGCGGCGATCATGCCGGGGACGTCGGCGGGCGAGCGGAGACCGTCTCCGTTGAAGTCGCCGGCGATCTTGTTGCGCTGTGTGAGCACGGCACCGTAGACGACGCTCGAGCCGTCCTGCGCGAGATAGGTCGCGCCGTTGGGGATGCCGTCGGTGTAGGTGATGCCGGAGCCGGACGAGCGTGTGGGGACGCGGCCGGCGGTGCTGGTGTTGAACGTGGCGAAGAGCGAGTTGGCGAGGCGGTTGTTGGCGCGGGTGTAGGCGTTGAGAGCGGCGTTGTAGTTGGGGTTGACGTCCATCTGCGTCGGGATCACGGCGTTGTGGACGCGGATCAAGCTCTCGGGCAGCACGAACTGCGTCGCCGCCAGCTCGCCCGGCATGAAGTCGTTGTTGGGGTCGCCGCCGGGTGTGGTCACGAAGTCGCGGATCGAGGCGGTGATGTTGTTGAGATACGCGGCGGCGTAGGGGTTGCGCATGCGCGGGTTGGTGTTCCCGGGTTGCCCGCCGACCTCGTTCTGGTTCTGCGGATCGCCGATTGAGGCGAGCACGGCTGGACCACCGATGTTGAATTTGGCGTCGAGCACGTTGTCGATGGTGGGGCGGTAGAAGAGCCCGTCGTCGGTGTAGGAGCCAGCGTCGTTCCGGACCGCGAGGATCTCGATGGCGCCCTGCGTGAGCCAGGAGCCGGTTCCAGAGCCGGTGACGCCGCGTTCGGCGCCGGCGTAGCCGACGGCGAGTCGATGCTGGCGAACAACGCGCTCCATGTTGGAGTTGCCGCCCTTGTTGCCGGGGACGAAGCGAGAACCGAGGAAGTCCTCCGCGGTGGCGGTGGAGGGGAGCTCGGGACGCCCGCCGACGTTGTCGCCGCCGCCCCAGGCCGGGTCGATCCCGATGCAGTTCATGAAGGCGTTGCGAGTTCCGGATCCGACGTCGCGGGTCGCGGCGACCAGGTTCTCGCCACTGGGAAGACGCCCGGTGACGAAGAGATGCTGGAGCTGGGTCATGCTCATCTGCTGGTAGCCGGTGCCCAGGCTCGTGATCGCGGCGATGGGGGCGTAGGCCAGGGGGGTATCGAAGATAGTGTTGGCGTCGGGCGTGACGTTGGGGTTGAAGAGGTTCGCGTTGTTCTCAAGATTGGGCAGGTCGCTGGGCATGCCCGCGTTCAGCGTGCTGCCCGACGCTGTCGTCGAGACGCGGTTGTACGTGCCGTACCCCGCCTGGAAGGGAGTCGCGAATGGCGATGCCGTACCGGACTTCTCGACGGCCCAGGAGGTTGGGACGTCGAGCGGGGCGATGTCGATGCGGATCCCGCCGCCGCTGAAGGTGTCGAAGGCGTTGCGCAGGGCGACGAGCGTGGCCGGGTCGCTGGTCACGGGGTAGGCGCCGGGGTTACCTGTGTTGGCGATGGGATCGGGGACGCCGGCGTTGATGTATCGAACGCCGTTGTAGTAGGCGAGCGAGGCGGCGGCCGCGGTCATTTCCGGACGGCCCTCGTCGGAGGAGATGAAGTCCTTGCCGTACCGCATGAGCTCCACGAAGCCGTTGACGGAGCCGACGACGCGGTACTGCACGCAGAGGTACTGCCCGGGCGCGAAGGGATCGATCACGCCGGGGGCGAGCTGATCGAGCGAGAACGATCCGAGGCGTCCGGCGACGCCGTCACCGTCGACGTCGATGTAGTCGTTGGTCGACGACTGAGCCCGGACGAAGTTCTCGAGCAGTGTCGCGCCCGAGATGTTGATGACATAGGGCTGGGCGTGCGTCGTCGCCGCCGCCCCCGCCAATCCGCACGCCGCAACCATCAGGAATGCACGCTGGTTCTTCATGATCAACTCCCTCGGTCCGAAGGACATCTCTCGCCGGTCGATGCCGCACGCTGCGGCCCGGCGTCTACTCCCTGCACTGGATCACCGTCAAAGACCCGCGACGACGTTCCCGAGGTCGCGAGCTCTCCTCTCCTCCGATGCTTCAGTCGAAGGGGATCGTCAGATCGACTCGGTTGTCGCCGGTGATGCTGTAGACGCGGTCGCCCCACTTGCGCTGGCGGACGGACTCGCTGACCGTCATGCGCTCGTAGTGCCCGTCGACGAACGCGAAGATCGACTGCCCGCCGAAGGCCTTGTCGCCGCCGGAGTGATAGCGACCGACCATGTTGAGCTCGGAGCGGCGTCCGACCTGCCACATGTTGTCCTGAAGATCGCGAGTGGTGGCCATCTCGGACATGGTCGGATAGCGGAACGACGGGCGGGTGCGGTTGGCGTTGGGCTCGTCATAGACGTTGCCGCTGCCGCCCACGCCGAAGAACGGCATGACCGGGCGGTGGCTCTTGATGGTCTCCGCACCCTGGCTCCCGTCCTTGAGGATGCCGTACTGATTGTGGTCGGAGAACTCGGTCACCAGGATCACGCGGCTGGGATTCTGGATCCACGCGTCGAGCACGAGCCTGTTCTTGCGTTCGCCGGCCGAGGCATAGAACTTGTTCCGCGGAAAGATCGCGGCGTTGCCTGTAAATGCGACGCGGGGCACCTGGCGATCTTCGGGATACTGCGCCCCGCTGTTGGCCGTCGCGCCGAGGTCGTTGATCTGTCCGCCTTCCCAGTTCTCCGGATCGGCGCCTGGGTTCGTCCGCGGCGCGCCGCGGTTGTGCATCACCGGGGAAGCGAAGGCGTCCGCGGGCACGCTCCCGCCGGAGAACAGGAACCATGACCAGTGGAGATAGCCAAAGTCGGGGTTGGGGTTCGTGACCTGCTGATCTTCGAACCGCCAGTCACTGCCCGCGCGAGACGCCGCGTAGACGTACGCGGGGGGGTAGTAGAGCTTCTGATCCGCCAGGTACATGGCGACCCCTTGCGCGACCGAGCGTGCGCTGGCGGCGATCTTGATCGCCCGTCCCTCGGCCCGTGCCTTGCCCAGCGAGGGCAGCAGCAGGCCGACGAGCAGCGCGATGATCGCGATCACCACCAGCAATTCGATCAGAGTAAAGCCAGACGCCCGTTCCCTGGACATGCATGCTCCTCTCGCGGGCTTTGGGCTCTCATGCGGACACGCGTCGCACGACAGCTCTCCCACGACAGGGAAGGCTACCGATGGGGTCTGAATGCAAGGTTCAATCCGCGTGCAAGTCGCGTGAAGAGAGAGGGCCGTCACGCGCGCAGGTTGTGTTCAGATGGCGCGAAGCGAGGGGTGCGGAGCGTCGTTCTTACTCTTCAAACAGCGCTTCGACAAAGGCCTCGGGATCGAAGGGCTGGATGTCGGCAGGTGTTTCGCCGACGCCGATGAACTTGACCGGGATCGACGTGACATCCTTAATGGCAACAACGATTCCCCCACGTGCCGTGCCATCGAGCTTGGCAAGGAAGATCCCAGTCAGGCCGCCTTTGTCGGGTTGGCCTTCCACGCCAGCGACCCGCATCGCTTTGTCGAACTCCTCGGCCTGCCTCAGGGCGTTCTGCCCGAGCGTGGCGTCGAGCACCAGCAGTGTCTCGTGCGGTGCCCCGGCAATCTGCCTCGCGATCACCGACCTGATCTTGGTCAACTGGCGCATCAGCGGATCCTGCGTCTGCAGACGACCCGCGGTGTCAACGATGAGCACGTCGACACCCTTGGCCTTCGCGGCAGAGCAGGCGTCGAAGGCGACGGCGGCGGGGTCGCCGCCCTGCTGCCCGCGCACCACCTGCACGCCGAGCCGTTCGCCCCAGATCTCGAGCTGGCGGACGGCCCCAGCGCGGAAGGTGTCGCACGCCGCGAGCATGACGCTGCGCCCTTCGCCCCGCAGGAGCGAGCAGAGCTTGGCGATGCTGGTGGTCTTGCCCGCGCCGTTCACGCCCGTGACGAGCACGACGGCCGGCCCGGAGGTTGCGCCCGATCCCGCCGCCGGGATGTTCAGTCGGCGGTCCTGCTCGGGCCACATGGCTTTCAGCTCGGCCTTGAGATAGGCGAGGACCTGATCGCCGGTCTCGATCTTGCCCTCGCGAAAGTCGGCCCGGATCTGACCGACGAGCCGCGTGGTCGTCTTGACCCCCACGTCGCCCAGAAGGAGCCGCTGCTGGATCTCCGCGATGAGGGCCTCGTCGAGACGGCGACCAAGCAGCAGGCTCTTCAGGGATGAGACAAAGACCTCGCGGGTCTTTTCGAGCCCGGCCTTGATCTTGCCCACGATCGACCGAAAGAGACCCATCGGTTACTCCGCGATGGGCAGGTCCGCCGCCGGGGCGGGGTTGCCCTGAGCCTTCTTGAGCACTCGATCGAGCAGTGCGTTGACGAACCCCGGGCTCTTGTCCGTGCCGAACTGCTTGGCGAGCTCGACAGCCTCGTTCACGTAGATCACGCCCCGCTCGACGTCCGAAGTGATCTCGTGGAACGCGAGGCGGAGGATCGCTCGATCAACAGCCGGCTGCCGGTGGGCGGGCCAGGTCGGCGCAAGTTCGAGCATCGCCGCGTCGGCGGCTGCGCGCCCCTCGTACGCACGAGAAGCGAGCGAGGCGGCCTTGGCACGATCCCTCGCGGCGTGCTGCTCCTCGATCCCGGCGACAAGCTCAGAGGCATCGCCACCGCCGTTGGCTTCGAGCAGGAAGAGAACCTGGAACGCCAGTCGTCGTGTCTCGGTGGACAGGCTCATGCTCGGCTCGCTTTCGATCGGCCGGCACGGCGGGCGGCGGGGGCCGCCTTGTCCTTCACGGAAGGGGTTTCGTCCTGTTCCTCGTTCGAGATCGTGTAGCCTTGACCCCGCTCGAGAGCCGCGATGGCGCGGACCGCATCGAGCACGGCGCTCATCGCCTCTTGTCCTTTGTTCCCCTTCGAGCCGCCCGCACGCTCGCGGGCCTGCCGGGCGTTCTCCGTGGTCAGCACGCCGAACCCCACAGGCACACCCGTCCAGACCGAGACGGCGGCGAGGGACTGGGCCACGGCGTCGGCGATGTAGCGATCGTGGCGAGTCTCGCCCTTGATCACGCAACCCAACGCCACCACGCCCGCCACACGCCCCGACCGGGCGGCGGCGGAAGAGAGCGAGGCGAGCTCGAACGCGCCCGGAGCGTCGGCGAGCACGAGCGAGGCGAGAGAGCCGCCGCGAGCGACGTACTCCTCGATCGCGCCGTCGCGAAGCTCGTTGGTGATGCTGCGGTTATAGAGGCTGGTCACGATCGCGATGGGGGGCAGAGCCCCGCCGCGACCCCGACCCGCCGATGCCTTGCGTCTCGCCTTGCTCATGGGGGCGGATGTTAGGCGCTCGCGGGCTTGCGGGGCCGGTCGGCGCCCTGTTGCCGTCATCAGAAGAGCTTGAGGGCGTAGAAGATCGCGGTGAAAATGAGGTCGGCGATCACGATCGCGACCACGCACTGCACCACGGTTGAGGTGGTCGCCTTGCCCACGCCCGCAGCCCCGCCGGTGACCTTGAGGCCGTTGGCGCAGGCGATGAGCCCGATCAGCAGCCCGAAGACCGAGGCCTTTCCAATACCGGTCAGGAAGTCGACGAGCTTGACCTGTTCGAGCGTGCCCGCCTTGTAGCTCTCCCAGGGGACGCCAAGGCCGAGCGACGAGATGAGCGCTGCCGCCGACAGCGCTGCGAAGGTTGAAAGCGTCGCGAGCACGGTCATGGACAGCACCGCGGCGATGACCCTGGGCACCACCAGGAACCGGACGGGATTGAGCGCGTGAGCTTCGAGCGCCTCGACTTCCTCGCTGACCACCATCGTTCCGATCTCGGCGGCGATCGAGGCGCCGGCAAACCCCGTGAGCACGATCGCCCCGATCAGAGGCCCGAGCTCACGCGACACGGCAACACCGATGATGTTGGCGATGAGATCGCGCTTGCCGAAATCGTCCAGCGGCGGCGCCAACTGGAACGCCAGAATGAGCCCGACGCACCCGGACACCAGGGCCACGATCGCCACCGACCGAACGCCCACACGCACGATCTGCGACACGATCGCCTGCCGACCGATCCGTGCCCCCTTCGGCGTGAAGGAACGGAGGATCCACCCCAGCACCTCGAACAAAAGCCTCAGAATGCTGCCGACGTGCGAGAACACGTCGAACGCCAGCGCCCCGGCGGATTCGAGCACCCTGAACGCGAACCAATCGCGAGCCCGCGACTGAGCTGCGGCGTCGCTCACGGTCAGCCCTCCCTCGCCGCCGAGACATCCGGCACGATCTTGAAGACCGTGTGCAGGCGGGCGATCTCAAAGACCGCTCGAACCCGATCCTGCAGCCCGCAGAGGACCAAGCCCGTCTGCGTCTTTTTGCTCGTCTGCAGCGCCTCGACCAGCGTCGCCAGCCCCGGCGTGCTCATAAACGCCACACCGGCAAGATCGACCACAAGGCGCGGCATCCGCTTGTCCTGCGCCTGCTTGAGGTACGTCCGGAACGCCGTTGCCTCGGTGTACCCGATCTCCCCGTGCGGCGAAACGAACGCCGTGCCCCCCTCTTCCTTGTACTCGACTCGAAGGGCGTTGCTCATGCCACGTCGCTCCCGCGGCCAGAGTCATTCCTTGCCGCTTTCTTCGACACCTTCAGTTTGACCATGGTGAGCCGCATGCCCCGGCCGGTCTCCCGCCGCTCGTAGATCGCCTCGTCCATCACCTCTCGAATGATGTGCACCCCGAGCCCGCCCGGGCGGATGTCCTCGAGCGCCCGCCCCTTGATCTGCACCGGATCCACCTGCTCCGCATCGTCCTCGATCACGATGCGAACCCCGGCGGCCTCCGTCGGCTCCGAGGGACCTCCTGAAGCATCGATCGGCGCGATCCGCACCCAGATCGGCCGGTCCAACGCCCGCTTGTACCCATGCCGAATCACGTTGCACAACGCCTCGTCGAGCGCCAGGGCGATCTGCGAGCACGCCATATCTGAGAACCCAAGCCGCTTCGACACGCCCGACACGAGGTCGCGTGCGCCGCTCAGGTACTGCGGGTTGCTCTGCATCTCGAGCAGGATTGGCGCTTGGCTCTCCATGCCGCTCATCGCACCTCCCGGCCGCCGGTCTGTCCGGCCGTCGCGTCCGCCGACGCTGAGTCTACACCGCCCGCCCGCCACCATGCCGCCCACCGCTCCGCCGCTGCCCGGCGTTCGCTTTCCGGCGCCGAATGGTCGTACCCGAACGTCTGCCCCGTCATTCGGTGCAGCGCGCGATAGGCCAGCAGACGTTCCCCGGGGTCGAGGCTTTCCAGACGCTGGATCAGCCCCGGAATCGCCGTCCTGTCCCCGCTTGCCGCCGCCGCCGACAACGCCTTGATCCGTTCCGCCGGATCCCGGGACGTGATTCCCGGCTCGGACGTCGCGAAACACCCGCCCAGCGACCCAGCCAGCCCGCCACCAAGCACGCCAACCATCGCGAGCGCAAGCACGCCGATCGTCGAGCGGTGTCTCTGGTTCCCGCCGAAATTCATCGCCACATCCTAACCCGCATCGACCACCGGCGTTGACCCCACCCTCGGTGGCGCTCTAGATTTCCCATTCTCCCCTTCCCGCCGCGGGGCACGCCCGGAGCCGACCATGACCACGCAGACCGAGATCGTTCCCATCCTCGACTTCGGCTCACAAACCGCCCAGCTCATCGCCCGCCGCGTCCGAGAGGCCGGCGTCTACTCCATCCTCGTCAACCCGGCCATCTCCCCGGACCAGCTCCGCGCGATGAACCCCGTCGGGATCATCCTCTCCGGCGGCCCGGCCAGCGTCTACGAGCCCAACGCCCCGACCTGCGATCCCGCCATCTTCGATCTCGGCGTTCCCGTGCTCGGCATCTGCTACGGCATGCAGCTCGCCGCGCACCTCATGGGCGGGCGTGTCGACCGGGCCAACCACCGCGAATTCGGCCGGGCCCAGCTCGACGTCCGCTCCAGCCGCGAGCTCTTCGCCGCCATCCCCGACCGCACCACCGTCTGGATGTCCCACGGCGATCAGGTCCAGGGGCTCGGCGACCTGGGGTTCGAGGTGCTCGCCTCCACGCCGACCTGCCCCTACGCCGCCGTCCGACTCATCAAAGACAATCGCCGATTCTTCGGCGTGCAGTTCCACCCCGAGGTGACCCACACCCCGCACGGCAAGGACCTCCTCTCCAACTTCCTCTATGAAGTCTGCAAGGCCAAGGGAGCCTGGCGCATCGCCGACTTTGCCAACGAAGCCGCCGACACCATCCGCCGCCAGGTCGGGGACGCCCACGTTATCTGCGGGCTCTCCGGCGGGGTCGATTCGGCCGTCTGCGCCGCCCTCCTGCATCGCGCCATCGGCGATCGACTCCACTGCGTCTTTGTCGACACCGGGCTCCTCCGAAAGAACGAGCGGCAGCTCGTCGAGACCACCTTCCGCGACCACTTCCACATCGATCTGCACGTCGCCGACGCCGAGCGGGACTTCCTCGGCGATCTCGCCGGGATCACAGACCCCCAGGAGAAGCGCCGGCGCATCGGCAAGCGGTTCATCGATGTCTTCAAGCACGCCGCCGCCGAGATCCCCAACGCCGCCTTTCTCGCCCAGGGCACGCTCTACCCGGACGTCATCGAATCCGGGCATGGCCACGCGGGCAAGTCCGCCAACATCAAGCTCCACCACAACGTGGGCGGGCTGCCCAAGGACCTGGGCTTCAAGCTTGTCGAGCCTCTGCGCGAGCTCTTCAAGGACGAAGTCCGAGCCCTGGGCACGCACCTTGGTCTTCCCGACACCCTCGTCTGGCGGCACCCCTTCCCCGGGCCCGGGCTGGCCGTCCGCGTGCTGGGCGAAGTGACCAAGCCCAAGTGCGACCTTCTCCGCGATTGCGACGAGATTCTGCTCGAAGAGATCGTCGCCGCCGACCTCTACCGCAAGACAAGCCAGGTCTTCGCCGTGCTCTTGCCCGTGCAGTCCGTGGGCGTCATGGGCGACGGCCGCACGTACGAGAGCACTGTCGCTATCCGGGCCGTCGAGTCGCAGGATTTCATGACCGCCGACTGGTCCAGACTGCCCTACGACGTCCTCGCCCGCATCAGCAGCCGCATCATCAACGAGGTGCGGGGCGTCAACCGCGTCGTCTACGACATCTCCAGCAAGCCCCCGGCCACCATCGAGTGGGAGTGAGCCCCCGGTGCGCCAAGGATCCACGGATGAAGATCACCACCGTTGATTCGCACACCGAAGGCGAGCCCACCCGCGTCGTCGTCGAGGGCTTCCCCGACCTCGGCGGCGGATCCGTCGCCCAACAGCTCGCGGTCATGCGAGAGAAGTTCGATCACCTGCGCTCCGCCGTCGTCAACGAGCCGCGAGGAGCCGATTTCCTCGTCGGCGCCCTGCTCTGCAAGCCCGCCCATCCGGACGCTGCCGTCGGCGTCATCTTCTTCAACAACGTCGGCTATCTCAACGCCTGCGGCCACGGCACGCTCGGCCTCGCCGCCACCCTCGCGCACCTCGGACGCCTTTCGCCCGGCACCCACCACATCGAAACCCCCGTCGGGCTCGTGACCATCCGCCTCGATGCCGACGGCTCGACCTCCATCGACAACGTGCCGTCCATGCGGGCCTTCTCGCACGTCCCCGTCACCTTCACCTGGCGCGGCGAAGAACGCACCGTCTACGGCGATATCGCCTGGGGCGGAAACTGGTTCTTCCTCGCGCACGATCACGGCCTGCGCGTCGCTTTCGACAACATCGAGGAACTCACCGACTTCTCCTGGACCCTCCGACGGGCCCTCGATCAGCAGGAAATCACCGGCACCCGCTCCCTCGCCGGGGGCATCATCGACCACATCGAGCTCTTCGGGCCGGCCACACGCCCCGACTGCCAGTCGAAGAACTTCGTCCTCTGCCCGGGCAAGGCCTACGACCGCTCGCCGTGCGGCACGGGCACCTCCGCAAAGCTCGCGTGCCTGTTCGCCGAGGGGCTCATCAAGGAGGGCGAAGTCTGGGGGCAGGAATCCATCATCGGGTCGCGATTCGCCGGGTCGGTCCGCATCGAGGGCGGGAAGATCATCCCCTCCATCTCGGGGCGGGCCTTCGTCACCGCCGAGTCGACGCTGGTGCTCCACGATCAGGATCCCTTCCGCTTCGGCATCAGGCCCTGAGTACGCTAGTGCGATGGCTTCCGGCGGCATTCCACAGGACGCGATCGTGATCGGCGCCGGGATCGTCGGCGCCTCGGCCGCCTTTGCCCTCGCTCAGCTCGGCGTCCGTGTCGTCGTGATCGAGGCGAGCACGCCCGCCGGGGGAGCCACCGCCGCGGGCATGGGGCACCTCTGCGTCATCGACGATTCCCCCGCCCAGCTCGCCCTGACGAGCTACTCGCTGTCGCTCTGGCAGCGTCTTTCCGCCGTGCTCCCCGCCGAGGCCGAGTACCACCGGGCGGGAACGATCTGGATCGCCGCAGACGACGCGGAGCTCGACGCCGCCCGCCAGAAGCTCGCCACTCTTGCCTCTGCGGGCGTTCAGGCCGAGATGCTCGACGAGGCCCAGTTGCGTCAGGCCGAGCCCAATCTGCGCCCCGGGCTCCCGGGCGGCTTGCTCATGCCCGACGACGCGATCGTGTACGCCCCGCCGGTCGTGCGGTGGATGCTCCACCAGGTCCGCGAGAAGGGCGGGCAGGTGCTCACCGGGGCGAAGGTGGTTCGGATCGATCCCAAGGTTGTCCTGCTCGCCGACCATCGCGCGCTGCCCGCCGACCTCATCGTCGTCGCCACGGGCGTGTGGGCTCCGGAGCTTTTCCCCGGGCTGCCCGTCCGCCCTCGCAAGGGGCACCTCGCCATCACCGACCGCTACCCGGGATTCTGTCGGCACCAGCTCGTCGAACTGGCCTACATCAAGAACGCCCATGGGCACAGCGAGGAATCCGTCTCGTTCAACATTCAGCCCCGCACAACCGGGCAACTGCTCATCGGTTCCTCGCGACAGTACAACGCGACCGACGCCGCCGTGGAACCCCGCATGCTCCGGAAGGTGCTCGCTCGGGCCACGCAGCTCATGCCTGGGATCGCGAATCTCAATGTGCTCCGCGCGTGGACCGGTTTCCGAGCGGCCACGCTGGACTCTCTCCCCATCATCGGCCCGCACCCCGCCCGCCCGGACCTCTACTTTGCGACCGGGCACGAAGGGCTGGGCCTGACCACCTCGCTCGCGACCGCCGCGTTGCTCGCCGCTCACCTCACGGGCGAGCCGACCCCGCTCGATCCCGCCGCGTTCGCCGCCGACCGCCCCACACTCCTCGAGCCCGAGCCCCATGCCTGACGACCGAGTGCCCATCCTCGTGGACGGCCAGCCCTTCGACGCCCCGCGCGAAGCCAGCGCCGCCGTCGCCGCCATGCTCG
>DDSG01000118.1:0-152 GCA_002343325.1 Phycisphaerales bacterium UBA2396
GGCGGATCGACGCGCGGGCGTCAGACCGGCGATGGTCTCCAGAGCCCGGCGGACTGGCGCGGGCTGAGCCGGACGCGGGGTTTCCTGGGCCTGCGCCTGCTCCATGGCGGCCTCGAAACAGGCGGAGGGGTTCGCTCGCTCGCTCTCGATGG
>DDSG01000118.1:432-659 GCA_002343325.1 Phycisphaerales bacterium UBA2396
CACCAGCGAAGCGACATCGGCGGGATCGGTGATCTCGCTGAGGGTGGTCCACTGCATCGCACCGCCGCTGAGTCGAGTCAGCCCGGGCACGCGCGTCTGCGAGACGACCAGCACGCGACGGTCGACCTTGAGCAGGACGATGGTGCACCCGCCGCCGACGGGGTAGCGCCCAAGGACTTGGAGCACACCCGAGGGTGCCCGCCCGCCGGCGCCGATCGACGCGGCGA
>DDSG01000118.1:916-1046 GCA_002343325.1 Phycisphaerales bacterium UBA2396
CTTCTTGACGATCCCCGCGATGAGCACGATCAACGCGAGCACCACGCTCAGCGAGATGATCATGCGGGTCATCGACACGCCCGACTGGGTTGGGGATGCTTGAACGAGCGGCTCGGCGGCGGGCTTGGCG
>DDSG01000118.1:1297-30897 GCA_002343325.1 Phycisphaerales bacterium UBA2396
CTCGGCGGCGGGCTTGGCGGCTGGTGCGCCCGCGGGAGCGATCGGTCGGCTCTCCTGCGGGGGCTTGGTCGCCTCGCGAACGCCGGAGAACGCCAGTTCGCTCGAGCGAGATGGGCTCTGAACGTCGGGATTGACGCGGGGCGGAGTCTGCGGTTCGCTCCGGAGTGTAACCGGCTGCGCGGGCTTCTCGACGACGACCGCGGGCGCGGGCGGGCCGATCATCTCGGGTTGCGCCGCCGAGACATTCGCCAGGCTCATCGTCAGAATCGCGAGTGCATTGAGTCGCATAGGCCCTCCTGGCCTCTTGGGTTCTCGGCGGGCTCCGCCCACCGTGACCGTCCCGCATCAGGCGGGCTTGGCGGTCTTGCCGACGGGCTCGGCGGTCGTCGCGAGAATCTCGTTCACACGCACGCAGAAGTTGTCATTGAGCACCAGCACCTCGCCACGCGCGATCGGGCGGTCATTCACATAGATGTCCACCGGATCGCCCGCGAGCTTGTCGAGCTCCACCACCGCGCCCTCGGCGAGCTTGAGGACGTCCTCGATCAGCATGCGGGTGCGGCCCAATTCGATCTTCACGTTGAGCGTCACGTCCGACAGCAGCTCGATCGTCCGCTGCTGCTGCTCGGAGAGTTCACCCGCGAAGTTGGGCAACTCCGGAGCCTTCGCGCCGGCAGGGACCGCGGCGGCCGGGGGAGACATCGAAGGCGCCACCGCCGCCGGCGACGCCGTGGCCGACGACGCGATGCCCAGCCCGTCGGCCAGGCCCGCGATCGCCTGCTGAGCGGCCTTCAAGGCTGCTTCCGCCATGGCGTCGGGCTGAGGTTCACCTGATTGAGGATTGCCGGAATTCGGATTCGTCTCGTCGGCCATCGGCGGCCTCCCTTGTGCGCCCTGAGGGGCGACAGGCAGGCAGATCGGGCAAGAACCGCCGACGATGGGAGAATTCGACCCTCCGCGAACGCGCGGAGATGACGCGAAAAAGGTCCTGTAACTCGATAGCACCCTTTGTAGGTGGATCTTTGGGGCTTAGTCAGCCGGGAAGCCGCGGCAGCGCGGGATCAGCACCCGGTCGATGTAGCTGACCGTCTCGTTGTCGACGGTTTCCTTGCCGAGCACGCTGTCGAGGTAGGCCAGGATCTGGCGGTTGACGGTTTCGAGGCCCGGCTCCTTGAGCTGGGCGGCGGTGGCCCGGCGGAAGATCGTGGAGATGCCCTCCTTGATCTCGGCCTCTCGCTCTTCGAGCTTCTTGTTGACCTTCTCCTCGAAGCTCTTCTTCACCCGCACGGCGATCGCGGCGTCCCAAATCCAAACCCGTCCGGTCTGGAGGTTCTGGAAGTGGTCTTCGGCGATGGGAATCTCGACGGTCGCTTCCTTGCTGGTTTCCTCGCCGTGGTGGAGGGTCGTCGCCTCGGCGGCGGCGGGCTTCTTGTTCACCATGCTGACGAGCATCCAGACGGCGGCGGCCTCGGCGACCATGAGAGCGCCGACAACCGCCACGACCTTGGACGACTTCTTGGGTGCCGCCGCCGGCTCCGCCGCGGGCTTGCCCGCTTCCTCGCTCGACATGGCTCGCGTACTCCACTGCGACGCCCGGGCGGCAGGCCCGGAGTCCGGACCAGTGATCGGCCGGGCGGAGAAGAGGCTTGGCCCGCGGCTCTCGTCGGGGAGTCGATCACCGGGTGAGCGCACGGCACAATCGGCGCAGATGTTGCCGCCGGATCATTCTCGGACGGATCGTGCGGCGATCAGGGCTTTGTCGCGGGCTTGCGTGTGGGTTTGGCCTTGGCGAGGGCGGCGGCGGTGAAGAGTTTGCCGGTGGAATCTCGCTCCCAGGTCCGCGCGGGGCCGTGCGTGGACTCGTAGAACGACCAGAGCTCGAACCAGTAGCTGCGGAAGGCGTGCGCACCGAAGGGGGCGAAGTGATCTCGGACGCGGCGCATGATCTGCGCGGGGGTGCCTGTCATGCCCAGAACCGTGCGGCCATGACGGACGCTCTCGGTATCCAGGGGCAGGTGGGCGTATCGCCCGAGAAGCTGCATGATGTTGGCGGCGGCGTAGGGACCGACGCCGGGCAGTTCGAGAAGGGCTTCTCGCACGGCGTCGTCGGGCGTCGAGGGATGCTCGAACCAGTCGGGCTTGATCTCGCCTGATCGGAAGAGGCGGGCCAACTCGATCAGGCGGACGTCGCGATAGCCGGTGCGGCAGCGGGCCCGGAGGGTCTGCGGGCGTGCGGCGGCAAGCCTTCTGTCGGAGGGGAAGGGCGCGATGCCCGAGGCATCGACCGCACCGAGCACCTCGCAGAGGCGACGGTTCATCTGCACCGTGCCCGGCCAGGTGACGTTGCAGCTCGTGACCGTCTTCACGACGTCCTCGAACATGGAGGGGCTGCGAAAGAGCCTGCCGCGGCCGGCGGCTCTCCAGCGCGGATCGACGCGATGGAACTCGGCGATCTGCTCGGTGGATTCATCGAGGCGGAGCATGCGGACGAGCGCCCGCTCAACGAGCGCCCGGGACGATGCGGCGAGCGTGCGCGATGGCGTCACCCGCAGCGGGGCACCGACACCGGCCTGCTTCACGGCGACGCGGAAGGGGACGCGGTCGATCTCAAAGTCGCGTTCGAGCGACTGCTCGCGGACGTTCCAGTGGTTCGGGCGGAGAAGGAAGTAGCCGTAGGAGCAGCAATCTCTGGCGAGATCAAAGTCGGCGGGGACGCGGAGCGAAAGGGACTTGGGCATGGCCCGCCTCGGTTCAGCCGCGGAGTGTGATTCAGGCGCTGAGCTTTGCTTTCATCGGGAAGAGGAACGTGGCGATGTTGACGCAGAGGCGATCGGCGAGGCGTGAGAACATCTCGATGCTGGCGGCAGGGTCGAGCCCGGCGGGGGCCTGCGACTTGTGCTTCCATTCGGAGACACCGGCCTCGCAGCGTTCGAGTTCGGTGATCATGGCCTGATCGGCCTCGAAGTGGAACTGGAAGCCGTAGGTCCGCAGACCGGCGCGGAAGATTTGCGTCTTGCACATGTCGCTGGAAGCGAGGAGTGCGGCTCCCGGGGGGAGTTGCTTGACCTCCTGCCCGTGGCTTTGGTACTGGGGGCTGGTCCAAGCGAGCCCGGCGAGGAGGGTGTCGGTCTGGCCGGCGGGGTTGAGCTTGACGTGGTGGAAGCCCTGCTCGGGCTTGTCCATCGGGCCGACCTGCCCGCCCAGGGCGTGGGCGATGAGCTGGTGACCGAGGCAGATGCCGACGATGGGGAGCTGCGCGTCATGGGCCTTCTTGAGGAAGGCGATCTCGTCGGCCATCCAGGGGAGGTTGTCACCGACGTTCATGGGCCCGCCGAGCGAGATGACGCCGTGAACGTTGTCGAGGTCGCGCGGGATGCCCTGCACGCGGCCGCGGTGGTAGACGTGGTCGGCGGGGAGGTCGAGCCTGCGGATATCGAGGGCAAAGCCGTGGTCGCGGAGGCAGAGCCCGAGCCGGCCGGGGCCGCAATGGGCGGCGTGCTGGAGAATGATGATCGCCATGCCCGAGCGTAGGCCCCGCGGGGGTGTGCCGTCAGATGCGGACCATGCTGGCGTACTCGTCGAACCGGGCTTCGAGGTCGTTTCGGGAGATCTGGCGGAGGCGGTCGAGGCTGAAGGCCTCGATGGTGTAGCTGGCGACGACGGTGCCGTGCACAAGGGCCCGGCGGATGGAGGCGAAGGAGCCGGGGTCGGCGGGGGTGGCGCTGGCGATGGAGCCCATCATGCCCCCGGCGAAGGTGTCGCCGCAGCCTGTGGGGTCGACGATCGCGTCGGTGGGATAGGCGGGGAGGGAGCAGATGCCGTCGCGGTGGACGAGGAGGCAGCCGTGCTCACCCTTCTTGATGACGACGAATCGGGGGCCCATTTCGAGAATGTGCCGCCCGGCGGAGACGCTGTTGGGGCGTCCGGTGAGCAGCTCGGCCTCGTCGTAGTTCAGGACGAGCCCGTCGACCTTGCGGAGCAGCACGAGCAACTGGTCCTTGGCGATGTTGATCCACAGGTCCATCGTGTCGGCGACGGTGAGCTTGCGCTGGGGCGTCTGCTCGATCATGCCGAGCTGGACCCCGGGATGGCTGTTGGCGAGGAAAAGGATCGAGGAATCGCGGTAGGAATCAGGGACCTTGGGCGGGGCCTCGGCGACGACGCCGAGCTCGGTGAAGAGGGTTTCGCGGCTGTTCATGTCCTTGAGGTACTTCCCGCCCCAGCGGAAGGTCTTCCCGCCCTTGCGGACCTCGAGCCCGGCGAGGTCGATCCCGGGGAAGCGGGCGAAGACCTCGCGGAAGGAATCGGGAAAGTCATCGCCCACGACCGCGACGAGGCGAACGGGCGAGTAGAAGGAGGCGGCGGCCGAGAAGTACATGCACGACCCGCCGAGCACGCGCGAGGCGTGCCCGCTGGGCGTCACAATGTCGTCGATCCCGATGGTTCCGGTGACAAGAAGGCTCATGCCCAAGGATAGCCCGACCCGCGGGCGATTCCCTTGGATATCAGGCCTTCGCGGCCACTTTGGCCCAGGTGTCCTTGAGGGTGACGGTGCGGTTGAACGTGAGCACGCCCGAGGCCGACGAAGACTTGGGATCGATGCAGAAGTAGCCCAGCCGCTCGAACTGGAAGCGGCGGATGCCGTCGGGGAAGCGCGGCTCGTCCGGAGAGACCACGCCCAGGCTCGGCTCGAGCCGGCAATCCTCGAGCATCTCCAATGACTGGGCGTTGAGATCGTCGAGCATCTCGCCCGTCGCCTCGCCCGGTCGTTCGGCCTTGAAGAGACGATCGAAGAGACGCACGCGAGCTTTGACGGCGTGGGGTGCCGACACCCAGTGCAGCGTCGCCTTGACCTTCTTGGTCGGCTTGCCGTCGGGTCCGAGCGGCGCGTCGCCGCCGCGGGTTGCGGGGTCATAGGTCGCACGGACCTCGACGATGTTGCCCGAGGCGTCCTTCACCACGCTGGTGCAGGTGATGAAGTAAGCCCAGCGCAAACGAACCTCCGTCCCCGGGGCGAGCCGGAAGAACCCCTTGGGCGGGTTCTCCATGAAGTCCTCTCGCTCGATGAAGATCTCGCGACAAAAGGGGACCTTTCGGCTCCCCGCGCCGGGATCCTCCGGGTTGTTCTGGCAGTCGAGTTCTTCAACCTGCCCCTCGGGGTAGTTCTCGATCACGACCTTGAGCGGGCGCAGCACGCTCATCCGCCTTGGGGTGACCTTGTTGAGATGCTCGCGGCAGGCGTTCTCGAGGCGTCCGACGTCGATCACACTCTCGATGCGTGTGACGCCGATCTCCTCGCAGAAGTTGCGGATGGACTCGGGCGTGAAGCCGCGTCGGCGGATGCCGCTGATCGTGGGCATGCGCGGATCATCCCATCCTTCGACGCGTCCTTCCTGCACGAGCCTGAGCAGGAACCGCTTGCTCATGACGGTGTAGGTGAGGTTGAGGCGTGCGAACTCGATCTGCTGGCTATGGTGGATCGTCGCGCCGAACGGGCCGGAGCCGTCGGGCGTGCGTCCCTCGTTCACCGTGCGGATGAACCAGTCGTAGAGCGGGCGGTGATTCTCAAACTCGAGCGTGCAGATCGAGTGCGTGATCCCCTCGGCCGAATCCTCGAACCCGTGGGCCCAGTCGTACATCGGATAGATGCACCACTCGCCGCCGGTGTTGTGGTGCTCGGCGTGGACGATGCGGTACAGGACCGGGTCGCGGAGGTTGAAGTTCGGACTCGCCAGGTCGATGCGGGCGCGGAGGGTCATCGAGCCGTCGGGGTGCTTGCCCTCCTTCATCTGGCGGAGCAGGCGCAGGCTCTCCTCGGCGGGGCGATCGCGGAAGGGGCTGGTCGCCGGGATCTGGGGCGTGCCGCGACGTTTGGAGACCTCGTCGGCGGAGAGCTCGCAGACGTAGGCCTTGCCCTTGCGGATGAGCTCCTCGGCGAAGGCGAACATGGAGCCGAAGAGGTCGGAGGCATAGAACAGCCCCCCGCCGTGGGGCCCTTCGAAGTCGGCGCCGAGCCACTTGACGTCGGCCTTGATGGAATCGACGTACTCCTGCTCTTCCTTGGCGGGGTTGGTGTCGTCGAAGCGGAGGTTGAACTTCCCGTCGTACTTCTGGGCGAGCCCGAAGTTGAGGCAGATGCTCTTGGCGTGCCCGATGTGCAGGTAGCCGTTGGGCTCGGGAGGAAAGCGCGTGTGCACGCGGGGCTTGCCGACGCGAGAGGGACGCGTGCCCGCCTGCTCCCCGGACCAGACCCCCCACCGCCCGGCGGCGATGTCGGCCTCGATCATGTGCTCGATGAAGTTCAGGGGCTTGTCGCCCGCGGGATGGTCGCTCATGGTGCTGCTCCGGGACGGGGGCAATGGTAAGTCGCATGAAACAAGAACGCCGGGCCCCGAAGGACCCGGCGTCGTGAGATGACTGGTGGGACCCTGGGCCTTACTTCTTCTTGGCCGGTTGCTGGTCCTTGCCCTTGCCGTCGGCGGGCTTGTCCTTGGCGTGGTCGTCCTTCTTGCCTTCGTCATGCTTCCCGCCCGTGAGGGAGGCGATGGTCTTCTCAAAGCCCTCGGCCATCGGGTGCCCGACGAAGGCGATCTTGCCCTCGCCGTCGACGACAAACGCGCACGGAATCCCGCCCTGCCCGGCGGGCTTCATCCACGCCTCGGACATGGCGCGGTCGGCGTCGTAGGCGACGGTGTAGTCCATCTTGTCGCCCTGTTCGGACACGAACTTCTTGAGCGTGTCCAGCCGCGTGTCCGAGCCGTCCTTGGGCTTGCGCTCCGAGGAGGCCATACCGATGAAGGTCACGTCCTTGTGCTTGCGCTGCAGGTCGGTCAGGTGGGGGATGCTCTTGAGGCACGGGCCGCACCACGTCGCCCAGAACTCAACGACGTAGACCTTGCCCTTCTCGAATGACTTGACTTCCTTGCCCTTGATCCACTCGGTCGCCGTGATCGCCGGGGCTTTGCTCCCGACGACCAGCGTCGGCTCGGGCTTTTTGGCCTTCTCGGCGGGCGGGGCGGCGTCCTTGGGCTTGACGATCGGCGTCGCGGGAACCGCGGGCTTGTCCTTCTTCGGAGTGTTCTTCTCCGGCTCGGCCCAGGCCAAACCAGCCAGCGACACGATCAGAGCGGGAACCAGCACACGCTTCAACATGCTTTCAACTCCTGAATGGGAAGTCTGAGATCAGCGATCACATCCACGAACCGCAGAATGCTAGACAAACCGGACCAACAGCCCCGAGAATACCAAACAGAATACGATCACGACTCAGTGTACGCCGCCAGGGCCACGATGTAGTCCTCGGGCAACGTCTTGGCCGGCTCGGGGGCGACGCCCGGCGCGAGATTGAGATCGGCGAAGACAGCACAGCGGGCGAATCCCGCCTCGATCATCGCGTCTCGAAGCTCGGGCAACGACCACAACCTCCACCGATAGACGAACGCGCGCGGATGCTCGGCGACGACCTCCCCGGCAAACTCCACGCGGAAGGAGATCGAGTTCTCGACCATGCCCGTGATGGGGTCGGCGCGGTCGTGCGACCAGGCGTAATGGATGGTTTCGCCGCGACGGCCCGGGTGACGCCGCTCCAGCCCGCCGATCTTGAACGCCGACGCTCCGCCGTAGAGATCGCAGACGAAGACGCCCCCGCCGAACCCGCCCCGCCCGCGGCGAAGCCGTGCGTGGCAACGCGCGAGGTACGCGACGAGATCGCTGCGCTCGTGGATGTACCCGATGGAGAAGTTGCCGACAAACACAACGTCCGCCGGCTCGTCTCCCGCGTCGGGCGAGGTGGCGTCAGCCAAACGGAGCGTCAGCTCGCTGTCGACACCCGCCTCGCGGGCCCGACGCCTTGCACGTTCGAGGCACATTGCGTCGAGATCGACCCCGAGGGCCGAGACCGACTCTCCTCGTGCGGCGGCTTCCTGGCACCATCGCACGCTGACGGCGGCCGTGCCGCAGAAGTCCTCGTGGAGCCTCGTGGGCAGATGGCCATGAATCCCGCGGAGCAGGGCAACGACGTGCCGTGGCGACTGCACGCAGAGTTCGTAGCACTCGTGACGGTCGAGCATTAGTCGAAGTTCCAGGCGGGAATGGCTGCGGGTGTCCGTCGCGCGGCGACTGCCTGCATCTCCGCGACGATCTCGGGATGCCTGGCAGCCACGTCGGTGGTCTCCGCAGGGTCCTGCTCGAGGTTGTAGAGCTCAAAGGGGGTGTCGGGCCGACCGCGGATGTTCCTGCGGACGCCTTTCCAAGGCCCGATCCGCACCGCCTGCGAACCCTTCCCGGCCGGATACTCCCAGTAGAGCGCCCCTTCGCGCGGGCCGAGCGGCTGCCCCAGGAGCACGGGGGAGAGATCGATCCCGTCGAGGGCCTGCGTCGGCTGAGCGCCGGCAAGCCGCGAGATCGTTGGGTAGAGGTCCCACGCGGCGGCTGTGGTCCGCGAAACCCCGACGACCGATCGCCCGGTCCACGCGGCGATGAGCGGCACGCGGATGCCGCCCTCGTAGAGGTCCATCTTTCGCCCGCGAAGACCGCCCGTGCTGTTGAAGAACGTGCTGTCGGCGCCCCCGACATCGATGGTCGGTCCGTTGTCGCTCGTGAAGATGATGAGCGTGTCACGGTCGCCCGGGATCGCTCGGAGCGCATCGATCAGCCGCCCGACGTCGCGGTCCATGCGTGTGACCATCGCCGCGTACGCCGCCCGGGGCTCGTTGTGCGCGAGGTACCCGCGCGAGCCGTCGTAAGGCTTCTCCTCGAACGCGCCGCGGTACTCGCGAATCGAGTCTTCCGGCACCTGCAGCGCAAGGTGCGGCACCGGCGTGGCGAAGAGCAGGAAGAAGGGCCCGTCCTTGTTCTGGTCGACGAATCGGAGCGACTCATCGATGAACAGATCGGGAGCGTAGATCGCCCCCATGTCCGCGCCCGACGTGTACTTGGCAAGATTTCCGGGGAGCGGGAGTCTCTCGCTGTTGCGGTAGATATACGGCGGGCAGTGGTTGTGGGCATGGCGCTGGCACATGTACCCGAAGAAGAAGTCAAAGCCATGACGCGACGGATCGCCCACGCTGCCGGGAGGCCCGAGCCCCCACTTGCCGATCGCCGCCGTCGCGTAGCCTCTCGCCCGCAACGCCGAGGCGAGCGTGATCTCCGACTCGGGCAGGGGCATCTGCCCCTCGGGCTGCAGCTCGCGGTTGTCGCGAATCGCGGCGTGGCCCGTGTGGCGGCCCGTGAGCAGGGTGCAGCGTGACGGCGCACACACGGGGCTGCCCGAGTAGGCGTCCGTGAAGCGAACGCCCCGGGCGGCGAGCGCGTCGATGTTGGGCGTCCGGATCTTCGTCTGCCCGTAGCACCCAAGCTCGCCCACGCCCAGATCGTCGGTGATGATGAGCACGATGTTCGGCGGCAGGCCCCGGGTCTGGCCGATCATGGGCATCGTCCTGGCGCAGCCGGCAACGCAGAGCAGGCCAGCGCCCAGCAGCATCCCGATTGCGCGGCGTCGATGCAGAGTCGTCATGTGAACAGGATACCCGCGGGATCAGGCGAGCGAGTCAAGGCAGCGGTCGATTCGGGCGAGCGTGCTCGATCGGCCGAGCACCGCCATCGTCTCGCCAAGGCCCGGGCTGACGCCCGTGCCGGTGAGCGCGACACGGAGCGGCTGGGCGATCCCGCCGGGGTTGGGCATGCCCTTCTCCTTCGCGAACGCGTCGACGAGCGCGGTGAGCGTCTCGGGCGTCCATGGGTCAAGCCCACCAAGCCGCGGGCGGAACTCCGCCAGCAGCTTCGTGCCGGCACGATCGCTCGCGAGCAGGTTCTTCTCCACCGCGGCGGGATCAAACGCGTAGCCCGCGTCGTCCGTTAGCACGAACGCCGCCGGCCTCAGCGCGTCGCGCAGCGTCTTGGCCCGCGGACGCAGCGCCCGGGCGAGGATCAGCAGCCGATCGCGCGGGATCGCGCCGATGACCGCGGCGGCCTCCGGCTCGTGCTCCCGCATCCAGCCCAGCCACCGGTCGGCGAACTGCTCGTCGGTCATGGCCCCGATGAAGTCCGCGTTGAAGCTCAAGAGCTTCGCCCGGTCGAACTTGCTGTTGGTCTTCCCGATACGGTCGATCCCGAAATGCTGGCACAGAAACGCTGTGTCGAACTTTTCGAGGTCCTTCCCGTCCGCCTGCTTCATCCCGGGATTCCATCCCAGCAGCGAGACGAAGTTGTTGATCGCCTCGGGCAGGTACCCGTTGCGGCGGAAATCCCACACCTCGATCTCCGGCAGCACGATCTTGAGCGCACCGGCGATCGTCTCCGCGGTTTCGACGCTGTCGTTCTCGCCAGCAAGGAACGACGCGAGCGCCCCGGGCTCGACGGCCGCCAGCGCACCGGCATTCTTGGCGACCGCGTCCTTCGCGGCCTTGCGGGCGGCCTTGGCTTTGTCCCGCTTGCTCATCTTCGTCCCGTCGGTGTTGAAGATCAGCGGCATGTGCCCGTAGATCGGCGTGCGGAAGCCCAGCGCCTGCTGCAGCGCGACGTGCCGCGGCGTGTTCGCCAGATGCTCCTGCGCCCGGAGAACGTGCGTGACGCCCATCAGCTCGTCGTCGATCACCACTGCGAAGTGGTACGTGGGGAAGCCGTCCGCCTTGCGGATGACGAAGTCGTCGAGTTCGCCGGGCGCGATGCGCACGTCGCCCAGGACCTGATCGGGCACGATGATCTCGCCGGGTGGCGCGACAAAGCGAATGACGTGCCTTTCGCCCGCGCACGCCCGCGCCCAGCGCGACGCCATCGCGTCATCGAACAGGCCCGGGCGAACCTCAGCGGGTCTCGGGTAGCGATAGGTCTGCTTGGCCGCCATCGCCGCCTTCCGCTGCGACTCGATTTCCTCGTTGCTCTCAAAGGCCGGGTACGCCCGTCCCTGTCGCACCAGCCTCTCGATGTACTGGTTGTAGATCTCAACCCGGCGGGCCTGGAAGTATGTCCCCACCCGGCCGTCGGGCCAGTCCCGCTCGGCGATCGTGCCTTCCGGCGTGAGATAAGGCCCAAGGTCGTTCTCGATCCCGAGCCACGCCAGATCGGACAGAATCCCGCGGGCGGACTCCAGGCTGCTCCGGGCCGCGTCGGTGTCCTCGATGCGGATCATGAACTTTCCGCCGTGCCGCCGCGCAAAGGCCCAGCAGAACAAGGCAGTTCGCGCCCCGCCGATGTGCAGGTGCCCGGTCGGGCTTGGCGCAAACCGGGTCACCACGCCTTGCGAGAGGCCGCCCGTGGATGCATGCTGAGGGCTCTGGGTCGTCATAGACGCACAGGGTAGGAACCCAGGCCGCCGAAACCCCGGGCAGCGGAATCCCAGTCATCGCTACGCTGTGCCGCCTCAGGAGACACGCATGTCCATTCCCGCCGCCCCGACCAATCCCCCTTCGCCCGCCCTGGGGTCCTCCCGGCACGATTCGGTCGACGTCCTTCGGGGCGTCGCGCTGCTGGGCATCCTCGTCATGAACATCTCGGCCTTCGCACTGCCCAGCGCGAGCTACACCAACCCCTTGATGCCGGGCGCCGCCCCCTTCGCCGGCCCCTTCGAGGGCGCGAACAAGATCGCCTGGTTCCTCTGCCATCTTCTGGCCGAGCAGAAAATGATGGCGATCTTTTCGATGCTCTTTGGGGCTGGTCTTGCGCTCATGGGCGAACGTCGAACCGACGAGCACGGACGCCCCGTCCCCTTCGCCGCCCTCTACTACCGCCGCCTGGCCTTTCTCTTCGCCGTCGGCTTCGTCCACGCCTTTGCGATCTGGTACGGCGACATTCTCATGTCCTACGCCCTCTGCGGGCTGGTGCTCTATCCCCTTCGCCGGCTCCGACCGGTGTGGCTGCTGACCATCGGGCTGGCCGTCTTCCTTGTCGCGGTGGTGATCGGCATCGGGTTCGGCGCGGTGATGGGCGTCTTCGAGCGTGCCGCCGCCGAGGCCCAGGCCGCTCGGGACGCCGGCCAAACCCTCACCAACGAGCAGGAGCAGGTCCTCAAGGGCTGGACCGACGCGCAGGCCAACATGAATCCCGACGTCGCGACGATCACGCAGACCGTCGATGGCGTTCGCTCCGGTGTTCTCGGCAGCCTGCGATACAACCTCGAGAACGCCGTCTTTCTGCAGATCTTCCTGTTCCCCATCTGGACGCTCTGGCGCGGGCTCGGGCTGATGCTCATCGGCATGGGGCTCATGAAGCTCGGGATGTTCAGCGCGACCTGGTCCACCCGCTCGTACGCCATCATCGCGCTGCTGGGGTACTCGATCGGGATGCCCGTGATCGTGCTCGGCGCGGGCTGGCTCATCGATCGCAACTTCGCCATCTCCGCCGTCTTTGGGTTTGAGGGGCAGATCAACTACATCTTCAGCCTCCCCGTTGCGCTCGCGCACGCCTCGGTCGTCATGCTCGCGTGCCGATTCGGCATCGCACGACCGCTCCAGCACGCGCTCGCCGCCGCGGGTCGCATGGCGCTGACCAACTACCTGCTGACCTCCGTGCTCATGATGGCGTGCTTCTCCGGGTGGGGGCTCGGGCTCTTTGCCCGCTTCGAACGGGCTGAGATGTACTGGTTCGTGCTCGGCGTCTGGATCGTGCTGCTCGTCTGGAGCCCGCTGTGGCTGGCACGATTCAAGTTCGGCCCGATGGAGTGGCTCTGGCGCAGTTGGACCTACGCCCGTTGGCAGCCCCTGCGCGTGTCGAACGCTGCACGCGGCGAATGATGCCCTTCTCGGGGGATCACTTGTTGACTCCCTTGGAATCCTTGATCGCATCCCTGTAGACTGCATCGGGAGCCCGGGCGCACGACCCAGCGGGGCCGCCCGGCCCGGGCTCAACACGCACCCACGCGCGGCCGCCCGCGCCAGGAAGGAGTCGGTGTCCGATGCCCGTACAAAACCCCGCGAACGTTCGCAACATCTGTCTCTGCGGCGGCGGTGGATCCGGCAAGACCTCGATGACCGAGCGTCTTCTCTTCGCCGCGGGCGCCATCAAGCGTCTTGGCACGATCGCCGAAGGCAACACCACCGCGGACTACACCGAGGAGGAACGCCATCACAAGCACTCGCTGCAGCCCGCGTTCGTCCACTTCGACCACGAAGGGCACGACGTCCACCTGATCGATACGCCCGGGCTGATCGACTTCATCGGGCACGCCATCGCATGCTTCCCCGCCGCCGAGACGATCGTGGTCGCGGTCGACGCGGTGAAAGGGATCGACTCGGTGACGCGGAAGCTCATGGCCGTCGCCGAGCAGCGCAAGATCCCTCGCATGCTCGTGGTCAACAAGATCGACGATCCCAACGCCGACCTCCCGGGACTGGTCGCCGCCCTCCGCGAGTCCTTCGGCAACATCTGCCTCCCGATCAACCTCCCCACCGCCGGCGGGACGAAGGTGATCAACGTCTTTGAGCACGACGGCAACGATGCGGCCGGCGACACGACCGACTTCTCTTCCGTCCACGAGGCGCACAAGCAGATCGTGGAACAGGTGATCGAAGTCGACGACGAACTGACGATGGAGTACCTCGAGAAGGGAGAGGGCGCGGGCTTCGACCCGGCCAAGCTCCATGCCGCCTTCGAGAAGGCACTCGAAGAGGCCCACCTCGTCCCGATCTGCTTCTGCTCCGCCAAGTCCGGGGCGGGCATCGACGATCTGCTCCACGTGTTCGCGAGCCTCTGCCCAAGCCCGCTGGAGGTCAATCCGCCCGAGTTCGTCCGCCGAGAGACCGCCGACGGGCCCGAGGTCGAGTGGCACGCCAAGCCCGACCCCGCCGCCCCGCTGATCGCCCACGTCTTCAAGGTCATGACCGACCCCTTCGTCGGCAAGCTCGGCGTCTTCCGCGTCCACCAGGGCACGCTCAAGGCCAAGCAGGACGTGCTCATCGACGAGAACAAGAAGCCCGTCCGCATCTCGCACCTCTTCAAGCTCCAGGGCAAGGAACACGTTGAGGTTCACGAGGTCGGACCCGGCGAGATCGCCGCTGTCAGCAAGGTCGACGACCTGCACTTTGACTGCGTGCTGCACGACAGCCACGACTACGACAGCGTGCACCTCGACCCGCTGCCGCTCCCCAAGCCCCTCTTCGGCCTGGCGATCGAGCTGAAGAACCACGCCGACGAGACCAAGTTCTCCACGCTCGCCCATCGGCTCACGCTCGAGGATCCGTGCCTGGCGGTCGAACGCATCGCCGCCACCGGGCAGACGGTGCTCCGCGGGCTTGGCGAGCTTCACCTCCGCGTGGTGCTCGAGAAGTTCAGGCACGCCGGGATCGATCTGACCACGAGCACGCCCAAGGTCGCGTACAAGGAAACCATCTCCACCAAGGCCGACGGGCATCACCGCCACAAGAAGCAGACCGGCGGCTCGGGCCAATTCGGCGAGGTCTACCTCCGCATCGAGCCCCTGCCCGCCGATCACCCTGAGGGCTTTGAGTTCGTCTCCGAAGTCGTCGGCGGCACGGTCCCGCGCCAGTACTGGCCCGCCGTCGAGAAGGGCATCCGCCAGGTGCTGCAGGATGGTGCCTTCGCCGGCTACCCGATGTCAGGCGTGCGCTGCGCCCTGTACGACGGCAAGTATCACGATGTGGACAGCAAGGAAATCGCCTTCATCACCGCGGGCCGCCGCGCCTTCATCGACGCCGTCCTGAAAGCCAAGCCCAAGCTGCTCGAACCCTTCGTGACCATCGAGGTCAATGCCCCGGCACGATACATGGGTGATATCGCAGGACACCTCTCGACCAAGCGCGGCCGAGTGCAGGACAGCCAGGTTGTCGCGGGTGACGTCTGCCTCGTCAAGGCGACCGCTCCCCTCGCCGAACTGCAGAACTACACCAACGAACTCAAGAGCATGACCGGCGGAGCCGGGACCTTCACCATGGACTACAGCCACGACGAGCCGACGCCGCCACAGGTTCAGGCCGCTGTGATCGCCGCCTACAAGCCCCATCCCCACGAGGATTGAGCCCCCACTTCTGCAGACGTTCACGCCCAAACTTGGCGTGAACGTTTTTCGTTCGAGCCCCGCTCCACAGGCCATGAAGCCGCGCACGACGCCCCAACGCAGCCACACCGCTCTCTGGGGCCGCGCCGTCATGCTCGGCTCCCTGCTCACAGCGTTCGGGCTTTGGGGGCCTTCGCTCGTCGCCTGGGTCCGACCCGCCAGCGCCCCCATCGCCGGCCCGGGCCTGTTCGCCGCACGCAACACCAACATCGACCTCCGCGATGCCTCGGGGTACCTCGCCTGGTTTGGCTACGAGCGGCTTGAAATCTCTCCGCTCCGCGCGGTCATGGTCTTTGCGCCCTCCACCACCGACCCAAGCCTCCTTGCCCTCGCCGATCTCCTTCTCCAGATCGACGCCGAAACCCTCGGCCCGCAGACCGGCGACACCCTCGCACGCCCGGGGCTGATCGTCCATCTCCACCGCGCCGGGTTCCCCTTCCGTGCGGTGCAGGCCTCGATCACAGAAGTCCACGACGCGTCCGGTGCCCGCACCCTGCCGCCCGACGGGGGCATCCTCTTGCCCACCAACCAGCGAGTCCCCGGCGCTTGGCCGCCCCTGCTGCCTCTGAGCCTCTCGATCGGCCCGGTCCTCCTGAATCTCGCATTCTGGACTTTGCTGGTCGGATTACCCCTGCAGCTCTCCCGCGCCCTATCCCGCCGCAGGGCTCGCCGTCTGGGGCTCTGTCACGCCTGCGGCTACCAACGCAGCGGCGTCCCCGCCGGGGTCTGCCCGGAGTGCGGGCAGCCCGCCACCGCCTGATCTCGGTACACTGTCGCGATCACATGACGGTGCAGTGCTCGCCAACCCTCTTCGCACGCGAGGTTCCCATGTCCAGCGGCCGTTCCCCGTTCCCGCTCGTCCTGCTGATGCTCTGCCTGGTCGGCTTGGCCGCCGGATTGTTCTGGTGGGTCAACACACTCAATAGCGCCGTCGCTTTGGGCACCCCCACCGCTCCTCCAACCTCGCTCCACGAAGCCGCCCGCACCGGCTCGGTCCCCGCGATCGAGACTTCACTCAAGGCCGGCGGCGCGGTCGACGGCCGCCTCGAAGGCGTCCCCGGCGAGAAGCAAGGGACCACCCCGCTCATGCTCGCCGCCCAGTTCGGCCACCTTCCCGCCGCCGAGGCCCTGCTCGCCGCCAACGCCAAGGTCGACGCCACCACTCGCGACGGCTGGACCGCTCTGATGTTTGCCGCCTCCGCCGGACGCGACGCGACCGTCGCCCGGCTGCTCGACTCCGGGGCCGCCATCAACGCCCGATCGCTCGAAGGCTGGACCGCCCTCATGCTCGCCTGCGCGCGGGGCTCGGCCGCCACGGTCCAGACGCTGGTCTCAAAGGGCGCGGACACCACCTTCCGCAACAAGTGGGGCCAGAACGCCACCATCCTCGCCGCTCGCTCGGGCGACCCCGAGAAGCTCCGCGCCATCCTCGTCACCAGCCCCGACCTCAACGTCGCCGACAACGACGGACACACCGCCCTCACCGCCGCCGCCGAGGCCGACGCGCCGGCCGACGTCATCTCCATGCTCATCGCCGCCCGCGCCGACGTGAACCGCGCCGATTCCTTCGGCGTCACCCCGCTCATGCGCGCCGCAGACCGTGGCAACGTCGAACTCGCACGCCTCCTGCTCGCCGCCGGCGCCCGCACCGACCTCAAGGACGCTAACGGCCAGACCGCTCTCGACTGGGCCAACCTTCGCGGCGATGACGCCGGCAAGGCCGTCGCCGAGCTCCTGTCCGCCAAGTAATCCGGACCCCTCGATTCTGCGGCACTTGCCCCGCTCCGGGCGTTCCGGTCCGAGAACGCCTTTCCTCTCGACCCCTCACCCCCGCGCTGGCGACTCGCCGATCGATGTGGCACGCTTCAGAGTGACCATGAATATCAACGGCAACCAGACCGGACTTCCCGCCCCGCGCCTCCGCCTTGCCGAGGCCACCCCCGCCCATGCCCACAACGCCAGACGCTCACTCGTCGCCACCACCGTCCCGGCCGCGGCGATCGACGAGACGCCGACACAGCAGCCCTCGCACGCGCTGCCCTTCTACCGCCACCCCGCCGACCGAAACGCCGCCGCCACCGCGATCCACGCCGGGCGGACGCTCGACCTCCAGGCCTGAGCACCCGTCCCGCCACTGCATCGAGCACCGTACACTCCGCCCTCGCACGGACGCGGAGGATTCTCGATGATCTGGTGGCACGCCGTACTTCTTGGGCTCGTCGAAGGTATCACCGAGTACCTCCCCGTCTCCTCGACCGGGCACCTCATCCTCACGGCCGCACTTCTCGGCCTCGATACCCCGGAACACAAACGCTCCGTCGATGACTTCAACGTCATCATCCAAGGCGGCGCCATCCTCGCCGTGCTCGGGCTCTACTGGCCCAGAGTCCTTCAGATGATCCGCGGCCTGCTCGGCAAGGACCCCGCGGGCTTCGCCCTCCTCGTCAACCTCTTCATCGCCTTCCTCCCCGCCGCGATTCTCGGCGTGCTCCTCAACAAGCACATCAAGGCCCACCTCTTCCACCCGACACCCGTCGTGCTCGCCCTTGCGCTCGGCGGCGTCTTCATGATCGTCCTCGACCTGCGCCGCACGGGCCGACTCGCCCTTGCCCCATACGCCGCCAAGGACATCACCGACCTCTCCCCGCTCGACGCCCTCAAGATCGGCCTCCTCCAGTGCGTCGCCATGTGGCCCGGCACCAGCCGATCCATGATGACCATCTCCGGCGGGGTCCTCGTCGGGCTCAGGCCCGCCGCCGCCGCCGAATTCTCCTTCCTGCTCGGCCTGCCAACCCTTGGCGCCGCCTGCCTCTACGACCTCGCCAAGAATCTCCACCACAGCAAACGCGACGGCGTCCCCAACGTCTTCGAAGACCTCGGCTACACCAACGCCCTCATCGGCATCGCCGTTGCCGCCATCTCCGCCGCCTTCGCCGTACGCTGGCTCGTCGCGTTCCTCAACCGCCACGGCCTGGTTGCCTTCGGCGTCTATCGCCTCCTCCTCGCCGCCCTCCTCGCCGCTCTCGCGGCCTCGGGTTTCCTCACCATCGCCCCCTCGGCTTGAGACCTCGACATGGACACCAGCTTCCCCAAGGACAAGATCAATGTCCTGCTCCTTGAGTCCATTCATCCCGCCGCCGCTTCCGCCTTTCAGGACGACGGCTTCTCCGTCCGCTCTCTCCCCGCCAGCCCTTCCAACGCCGAGCTCCGCTCCATGCTCGCGTCCACGCACGTGCTCGGCATCCGGTCCAAGACGTCCCTCTCCGCCGATCTCCTTGCCGCGGCCCCCAAGCTCCTTTGCGTCGGTTGCTTCTGCATCGGCACCGATCAGGTCGACCTGCAGTCCGCCGCGTCGCACGGCATCCCCGTCTTCAACTCGCCCTTCTGCAACACCCGTTCCGTTGCAGAACTCACCATCGCCGAGATCATCGCTCTCTCCAGACAGCTCCTCCCCAAGTCCGTCGCCATGCACGCCGGCGCCTGGGACAAATCCGCCGCCGGCTGCCACGAAGTTCGCGGCAAGACGCTCGGGCTCATCGGCTACGGGCACATCGGCTCGCAGGTCTCCGTCCTCGCCGAGTCGCTCGGGCTGCGCGTCCTCTACCACGACATCATCCCGAAGCTCCCCCTGGGCAACGCCAGACAGGTCCGCTCGCTGAACGAATTGCTCTCGCAGTCTGACTTTGTCTCACTCCACGTCCCTTCAACGCCGGAAACAGAGAACCTCATCGCCACGCCTCAGATCCAGCAGATGAAGAAGGGCGCGTTCCTCATCAACAATGCTCGAGGCTCGTGCGTCGATGTCCCTGCGCTCGCCGAAGCCCTCCGCTCCGGCAAGCTCGCCGGCGCAGCCCTCGACGTCTTTCCCCACGAACCCAGCGGCAAGGACGAGCCCTTCCGCTCCGAGCTGCTGGGCTTGCCCAACGTCATCCTCACGCCGCACATCGGCGGCTCAACGGCCGAAGCGCAGCAGGCGATCGCCGAGGACGTCGCACGAAAGCTCCTCACATTCGTCAACCGTGGATCAACGACGGGATCGGTGAACACGCCGCAGGTCGAGCTGCCCGACCAGCCCGGCGACCGAAGGGCCCACCGCATCCTGCACTTCCACCGCAACGTGCCCGGTGTGCTCTCCAAGATGCACGGCCTGATCGCGACGCTCGGCGCCAACATCTCCGCCGAGTACCTGCGCACCACGCACGACCTGGGCTACGTGGTGCTCGATGTGGATCCAACCGACGCCGACCCGATCCTCCAAGGGCTGCGTGCCGTGCCTGAAACGATCCGCGTCCGCGTGCTGTGGTGATCACAGTCGGCGCCGAAGCGGCGACCGATTCCCGGGCGAACAACCCAAGGCGCCCGAGCCACGCGACTGCACCATCGAACAACGGCAAAAAGAACACCGCGGACCCGAAGGTCCGCGGTGGTTCAGAGCTGTTCTCTCAACCGAAGCCGGATTAGCGGCGACGACGGAGGGCGACCAGGCCACCCATGCCCATGAGGGCGAGCGAGCCGGGGGTCGGGACGGTGATGATGATGCCGCCCGTGACCTTCTTCTCGATGAAGGCGACGCCGTTGGGACCAGCGATCGCGATCAGGTTGTTGTTGAGGACGACCTGGATCTTCGTCCACTTCGGGGGCTGGTTCTCGAGGTTCGACACCGACGTCTGAGCCGTCCAGTTGCCGAAGCCCGCGACGGAGTTGTCGTACGTCGCGTTGTCCGAGACCACGCGGAACGTGTTCAGGTCGGTCACGAACATACCCATGTTCGCGATCACGCGGCCGCCGCCCGTGTTGCCGTAGTCACCGACCTCGCGGATCGTGATCTGGCTGAACTCAAAGCCGGCGTTCGCGTCGAGCGTGAACGACAGACGGTCGGACTTGGTCGCCGTCCCGCCGTTGCTCGCATCAGCGCGGAAGTTGCTGGGGAAGAACACGAACGAGTCGCCGCCCACGAGCGTCGGGGATCCGAAGAACCCGTTGTCGGAGCCGCCGTTCGACCACGTGAAGAACGAACCCGCGCCGTTCGGATTGCTCCACGGCACGAACGCGTTCGCAGAACCCGCCAGAGCAGCCACAAGGCCGGCGGCCAGAATCATTCCAGTCTTCTTCATATTCATCCTCTCCTTCGATCTCTCAGTGTTCTCTCAACTGCCGGCGGCTCCGGCCTTGGCGACACCCCGCCATACCATTACGCACCTTATCCGCCTGCAGTTCCTCTCTGGTCAGTATATCCCGGCGTCCACCGCACACAACCTCAATCCGCTACTTTCGTCGCGATTTCTAAGTTCGAGGACCGCCGAACATATTCCTTACCGACGACGGCGAGCGGCCGCGATCAGGCCCAGACCGAGCAGCCCAAGGCTGCCGGGCGACGGGATGATCTGGATGCCGACCGCCGATCCGAAGACCTTCTTCTCGATGAACGCGACCGACCCGTCGGCCGCCGTAATCGCCACGAGGTTGTTGTTCAGCACGATCCGCAGACGCGTCGCATTCTGCGTGCCAACATCAACAGCAGCGTTACCCTGCCAGTTCCCGAACCCGCTCGTAATCGGGCTGCCGGGGGTGGTCACCAGGTCGTTCATCTCAACCTGGGCAGTGTCCAGGTTGGTCACGAACAGCGTGCCCGCGGCCGTCACCGAACCCGTCCCAACGATCCCGTAGTCACCGAACTCGGTCACGCGGATATCCGTGAACGAGAACCCGGCGTGGGCGATCACCTCGAACTCGAGGCGGTCGTACGCCGAGCCGGCCACGCCGTTGATGCTCTCAGCGCGGAAGTTGGAGGGGAAGAACACGAACGTGTCCCCGCCCACCAGCGTCGGGCTGCCGAACAGGCCCGTGTCGGACCCGCCGTTCTGCCACGAGAAGTACGACGCGCTCCCGTTGGCGTTAACCCACGGAATGAACGCCATCGCCTGCGAGGCAACGGCCAAACCAGCGAACGCAGCAATCACTTTGGAAACCATGTCTTGTCTCTCCCTCAGAACTACTCGGTTCTTCTTCGCGTGGGCGCCGAAGGTTGGCGGAAAACAACCCTCGGCCGCGAAGAACTCCACTCTCTCTCAGGCCAGCAGTGTACTTCTGTTTCCGCCCCTCGCAACCCAAAGATCGCATTTTGATGGATTTTTTTGCGCCCCAAACCCCTGTTGACTTCAATTCGCCGCCATCCTGCATGCCAATAACCAGCCGGAGCATCCGGTTTAACAGAGCAACGCCCGATAATGATTGGTGGCCAATGAAAGAAGGGGGCCGGCAGAACCGGCCCCCTCGGGAGTCCATTGAGTTCGTCGAGACCGATCAGCGGCGGCGACGGAGCATCATCATCCCGCCGAGGCCGACCAGCGCGAGGCTGCCCGGGGCCGGGACGATCTGGATCGAGATGCCCGACCCGAAGACCTTCTTCTCGATGTAGGCGATTCCGCCCTGACCGGAGATGGCAACGAGGTCGTTGTCGACGATGACCTTCACACGGCTCCAGCCGACGAGCTCGACGGCCGCGTCGCCGCGCCAGTTGCCGAAGCCCTCTTCGGTGATGGGCGAGCCGGGCTGGGTGACGATGGCATTGGTCGCCACGTCAAAGTTGTCGAGGTTCGTGACGATCAGCGACCCGCTGGCGGAGACGCTGCTCCCCTCGCCGATCACGCCGTAGTCACCGAACTCGCTGATGCGGATGTTGGTGATGTTGAAGCCCGGAGCCGCGTACAGCTCGAACTCGAGACGGTCTTCAACAAGGTTCGACCCGCCGCCCACGCTCTGAGCGCGGAACCCGCTGGGGAAGAACACAAACGTGTCGCCGTTCACCAGCGTGGGGCTGCCGAACAGGCCGTTCCGCGAGCCACCGTTGGCCCACTGGAAGTTGGTGCCGGAGCCGTTGGGATTGCTCCACGGCACGAAAGCCATCGCGGAACCAGCCGACGCGAGCATCGCAGCGGCCGCAGCAATACGAATGAAACCGGTCTGCATAACTCAATACCTCCCTCTCTAGGTCCAAACGAACACTCTGCCGAGTCGAATAGGCCACACGTTTGCCGGTCGTGCCACCTTGAGTGCACGGATTCCTGCAAAAAGTCGCCTTCCGAACGCACGAACGCGGGCCTTCTCGGACGCGCCCCAAAGACGGCCCAAGGACGCGCTGCTTCCGTCAGGCCCCGGGACCGGGCCGCGACACCAGGAAGTTGAGTTGCTGCAGTGCTTTACCGTCCGGCTGGCATTCCGCCTTTTCGGGGGTCGGACGCGGCCTCGAGAACACCCTTTTTCAGATCACGGCGAATGACTTGGACATCGCCGACCTGGCCCGTCTTTGCGGGGTTCTGCCCCCAGCTCCGCAAGGGTCCGACGACGACGTCATCGTTCAGCCCCGGTTCGAGATCCAGCCGGTCCGGCTGCCACTGGTGATGAAACCGGGGGGAGGCGACGGCGTCGGCGGCGGACTGATTCCAGACCACCATTTTCAGGATGGACTGCAACGTACCCGAGATGATCCGGGGGCCGCCGGAAGCGCCCGCCACGATCTCGGGGATGTCACCGGGACCGGTGAGGATCGACGGCGTCATGCTCGAGAGTGGCCGCTTGCCCGGTTCCGGGAGGTTCACTTCGGCCTGGGTCAGCCCGAAGGCGTTGGCAGCGCCGGGGCGGGTGAGAAAGTCGTCCATCTCGTTATTGAGGACAAAGCCGAATTCCGGGACGTCGAGCCAGGAGCCGTAGATGAGGTTGATGGTCTCGGTGCAGGCGACGGCCGAGCCGTGGCGATCGATGACGCTCAGGTGGCTGGTGCCGTGGTCGTCGGGGAGGAATGCCGCGGCCCGGGGAAGGGCAAGCCCGTACTGATCGAGGGGAAGCACGGCATCGGGCCTGACAAGGGCCGCCCTTCGCGCGAACTCGCGTGGGTCGAGGAGACGATCCAGGGGCACGGGGGCAAAGGCGGGATCGGCGAGGAACCTCGCGCGATCGGCGAAGCTGTGTTTCCAGACTTCGGCAAGGGCGTGGATGGTGCGCGGGTTGTCGAAGGTCGGGCCGAGGAGATCGGGCCGGGCGTCGAGCGTGCCGAGCACCTGCGCGACGACGACGCCTCCGGAGGAGGGTGGTGGCATGGTGTAGAGGCGCTTGCCGCGAAACGCGACAGCGATCGGCGGCGACTCACGCACCGAGTAGTCACGCAGGTCTTCGAGGGTGAGCACCCCGCCGTCGGCGGCAACGGCGCGAACGATGGCGTGTGCGATGTCGCCGGTGTAGAAGGCGTCGTCGCCCAGGTCGGCGATCAGGCGAAGGGCGCGAGCCTGCTCGGGGAGGCGGATGACATCGCCCACGGCGACGCGTCCCTGCTTGGTGAAGCGATCCCACACGAGCGGAAAACGGGCCTTGAGAGCGGGATTTTTGACGAATTCGGGAAGAACATCGTCCTTTGCGGCGCGGACGAAGGCACTGTCGGCGGCGAAGCCTTGCTCGGCGAGACGGATGGCGGGGGCGAGCACCTCGCGCCGGGACATCGAGCCGTAACGCTCGAGCGCGTGGAGCAGACCTCGGACGGTTCCCGGAGTGGCGACGGCGGCACCGCCGAATCGGCTGGGGTCGGGCGTGACGCCTTTGGCGTCGAGGTCGGCGTAGGTGTTCGGGCGGATGCCGGCGGGAGCGGTCTCGCGGTAGTTGATCGCAGTGGTGAGGGTGCCTCGGGAGGGGTCGTTGCGCAGGGCGATGATCATGAACCCCCCACCGCCGATGCCGCAGGAGAACGGGCGCACGACCGAGAGGGCGAAGCTGGTGGCGACGGCGGCGTCGACGGCGTTGCCTCCCTTGGCGAGGATCTCGGCACCGGCGGCGGAGGCGAGCGGATGGTCGGCGGCGACGGCCTCACGGGAGAAGGACGCTGCGAACGAGGGGGACTGGCGTGGGGGGTCGCTGGGCGACGATGGGGAGCAAGCGCCGAGACACGCCGCGAGAACAAGACAGGCCGGTACGCGCATGGCCGCAGACTACAGCGTCGGGTGGGGCGGCGCGTCATGTGGGGGTTGGAGGGATGCCCGCCGTCCGGTATGCTGAATGGTCCCCGCCCGGAACTCGTACGGCGTGCGGGGCTGTTGGAGCCGACCGATGAAGTCACGCATGAGCACTCGCACGATCACGTTCCTGTCCGTCTCGCTGGCGACGATTCCCGCGTTGTCCGCGTGGGGAGCGCAGCCCGGGGCTGTGGGCGGGGAAGGCGCGGAGCCGGTCGTACGGTATGACGGGCAGCAGGTGGTTCGCGTCCGCGTGAGCACGCCGGCACAGCTCATGAGGCTGAGCGGGGTGGCGGAGTCGTTCTGGTCGCATCGGATCGGGCTCGGGGATCAGGACGTGCAGGTTCGGCGGGAGGCGATCGAGGTGCTGCGTGCGGTCGGGCTTGAGCCGCGGGTGTTGATCGAGGATCTGCAGGCGCTCATCGACGCGGAGCGTGCGCAGATCGAGGCGTCGCGCGGCGTGCGCGGCTCGTGGTTCGCCACGTATCGCACGCTGCCCGAGATCAACGCGTACATGTCCGGGCTGGCGACCTCGGCCGGGGCGGCGGTCGCGACGTGGGAAGTCTGCGCGACGTCGATCGAAGGGCGGGAGATCCGGGCTCTGCGGATTTCGGCGCCGGACCTGCCGGGCAATCCGCGGTCGTCGCGGCCGCAGGTGGTCTTCAACGGCGGGCAGCACGCGCGAGAATGGGTCAGCCCGATGACATTGGTGTACATCGCGGATCAGCTTGTCGCGGGGTATCAGGCCGAGGATCCGCGGATCGCCGCGTTGCTCGAGCAGGCCGAGATCGTGGTGATCCCCGTGGTCAACCCGGACGGGTATCTGTACTCGTGGTCGACGCAGCGGCTGTGGCGAAAGAACCGGCGGAACAACGGGAACGGGACCTTCGGGGTCGACCTGAACCGCAACTGGGGTGTGGGCTGGGGCGGGAACGACGGGTCGAGCGGGAACACCTCGAGCGACACGTATCGCGGCACCGCGCCCTTCAGCGAGCCCGAGACGGCGGGGCTTCGGAACTACATGACGGCGCTGGGACGCGTGGAAGGGCACATCGACTTTCACAGTTACAGCCAGTTGATCCTGTCGCCCTGGGGGTACACGACGCAACTGCCGCCGGACGCCGCGCTGTTCGACTCGATCAACGCGGAGCTGGAGGCGGTTGTCGAGGGTGTCAACGGGTTCAACTACACGGCGGGCCCGACGGCGACGACGATCTACATTGCAAGCGGCGGTTCGAACGACTGGAGTTACGGGCAGCTGGGCGCGCTGGGCTACGCGGTGGAACTGCGCGATGAAGGGCAGTTCGGGTTCGTGCTGCCGGCGGATCAGATCATCCCGACGGCGACTGAGAACACGGCGCTCGCGCTGCGGTTCGCGGAGATCGCCTCGACGGGGCTGCGGATCGCGCCGGTCGGTTCGCTGCCGACGAGCGTCCCGGCGGGCGAGACGACGACGATCGACTTTACATTCGCTGACGGCGCGGGCTCGCTGGACGTGGTCTCGCCCGAGCTGGTGGTGCGCGTGCTCCCCGGCGGCTCGCAGAACATCATCCCGATGACGCTGGTGAGCGGGCGGGTGTATCGGGCGACGCTGCCCGCGGCGGCGTGCGGGCGGACGATCGAGTACTCGGTGCGTGGACGGACCACGACCGGGCGTGTGACCCACTTCCCGTCGCTGGGCGTGCTCAATGCGACGGCGTCGAGCCCCGCGGTGGTGCAGTTCGACGATCCGTGCGAGGCGGTGGGCGGCTGGGTCGTGGGCGCGGCCGGTGACAACGCAACGTCGGGCGTCTGGGGCAACATGGACCCGCAGGGGACGGCGGCGCAGCCCGAGAATGACCGCTCGCCCGGCGGGACGCGCTGCTGGGTGACCGACGGGCGGGCCGGTGGCGGCGTGGGGACCTACGACATCGACGGCGGCACCACGACGCTGACCTCTCCCGCGATGGACGCACGCACCCCGGCTGGCTTCGTGGGCGATGCGTACGTGTCGTACTGGGTGTGGTACACCAACAATCAGGGCGCCAACCCGAACACCAACAGCATGCCGGTGCTCATCTCGGGCGACAACGGGACGACGTGGCGGGCGCTCGAGACGATCTCAAGCTCGGCCAACGCGTGGGTCTACCGAGAGTTCCGCGTGGCGGACTTTGTCACGCCCGGGGCGCAGGTCCGCCTGCGGTTCCAGGCGCGGGACCTGACGGGCGCGGTTGTCGAAGCGGCGGTCGACGATGTGCGCGTCGAGATTCGAGGATGCGCCAGCAATCCGGCGGACTTCGACGGCGACGGGTTCGTCGACTTCTTCGACTTTGACGCGTACGTGCAGTGCTTCGAAGGCGGAACCTGCCCCCCCGGGAAGTCGGCGGACTTCGACGGGGACGGGTTCGTGGACTTCTTCGACTTCGACGCGTTCGTGGCGGCCTTTGAGAACGGCTGATCGAAGGCGATCAGTAGGAGCGGTTGTTGCGCGCGTTCTGGTCGCCCAGAACCGCGCCGCCGATCGCGCCGCCGATGGCGCCGATCGCCGCGCCCTTGCCCATGTCGCCGAAGACGCTGCCGATTCCCATGCCCGCCAGTGCGCCCAGCGCGCCGCCGGAAAGGGCGCCCTCGCCCGCGTTGTTGCACCCGCCCAGGACGGCGGCGGACGAGAGAATCCCGAGAACCGCGAGAAGCTTGCGACGACGAACGGTGGTGTTCATGGTGACAACCCCTTGCTGCTGGCGCCCGCCGGCCAACGGCGAGCGTTCGAGTTAGTAGATACTACCAACATGAAGCACTTCGGTTCCCGCGGCGTTTCAGCTTCAGCGGTCCGATCTCATTTTTGGAGTCGATTTTCGGGCCGAGTGGCACAAAATCACCGTTTCTGGGCGTGGGCAGGTCTCGCGAAAGGCTCGGAGTCTATCCCTAGTTCCAGTGACATCCCTTGGGCAGATCGTCACGCCGCTGGCGTTCGGCTTTGGCGATGAGCCGTTCGAGCTGGGTGATCTCGTCGCCGAGGATCTCGGCGCGGGCACCGGGGTCGCCCTCGGCAAGGAGCTGGTAGCGGATCTGCTGATCGTCGATGACGGACATCGTGAGCAGTTCGAGGAGAGCGGCGGTGGGAAAGTGCTCGCGCTGGGCGAGTTCGCGGAGGGTCTCGGCGACGCGGAGACGGCGGAGCGGCCCGTCGGCGAGGGAGGCCTCGACGTGGGCCCGCATGGCGGAGAGGCGCTCGTCGTCCTCGGGGGAGTCGGCGGGCGAGACGCCGATGGGTTCGAGCATCGCCTGGCGGTAGAGGGTCTCTTCGTCGGGGGGCATCTCGCTGACGATGCGTGCCCTGCACACGCCTTGGACCAGGACGTTGTATCGACCGTCGGGAAGGCGCTCGTGCTGCACGATCTGGGCGACGCAGACGGCGGGCTTGAGCGGGGGTCGGCCGTGGTACTCGAGCTTCCAGCGGGCGCCCTTGAAGACGGCGGAGGCGAACTGGCCGGCACCGTCGAGGGCTCGGTCGATCATCTGGCGGTAGCGGGGCTCGAAGATGTGCAGGGGCTGGACCTGCTGGGGGAGGAGCAGGACGGTGTCGAGCGGGAAGAGCGGCATGGGCCGCCCGAAGTTGACGGAGATGGTGGTCTCCTCAGACATGGGTGGAGTATACAGGGAACGAAACCGGCGGATCCCCATTCAGGTAAGATGCCTGGAAACCCGGAGACAACCATGAAGGCTCGCGCGTTCACGTTGATCGAGTTGTTGTTTCTGCTGCTGATTCTGGGGCTGTTCGGAGGGGTGCTGTTGCCTTCGTGGGGCAGGGCGCGGGCGCTGGAAAGGTCGATCAAGGACGGAGCGTACATTCGGGGAATACATCAGAGTCTGATCATGTTCTCGCAGAAAAACAACGACTTGTACCCGCTGCCGAGCGTGCTGGACAAGAACAACGCGACGGTGGACGTGGGCTCGGAAACGGGCCTGAAGGACAATCCGAAGAACGTCGTGTCGCTGCTGATCTACAACGGCTTCTTCGAGCCGAGGCTCACGGTGAGCGCGGCCGAGAGCAACGCCGACATCGTGGTCGATTCGGACTATTCGTACAGCGAGCCCAAGTCGGCGAAGGACCCGAAGAAGGCCCTGTGGGATCCGTCGTACAAAGGCCCGCCCGGGCCGGCGGGGCAGGGCGCACGCGACGAGGAGAAGGGGAACCTGAGCTACGCGATGAGCGTGTTCATCGGGGCGAGGCGGAAGGCATGGTCGTACACCTTCATCGCATCCGAGGCGATGATCGGAAACCGCGGACCTTGGTACGAGCTCGTAGGTGACGCGTGGCGGCTTTCGGAGGGAAAGCCGGCGGACGCGCTGGCGTACGAGGGGACGGTGTTCTCTGCAACCGCATCGCACACGCTGCTGATCCACGGGAAGCGCACCGCGTGGGAGGGCAATGTCGTGTTCAACGACAACCACGTTGAATACCAAGGTCAACCGGATCCAGCCCGAAATCCCTGGACCTTTAAGGATTTGGCCGGCCCCAACAAGGTTCGGCTGGACAATCTGTTCGTGAGCGAGGACGACGACCTTCGCACGGCGGACGCGGACAGCCTGGCGACGCCCGGGGCGTTGACGCGGAAGAACAACTACCTGCGTCTGTGGCAGGGTGGCACGGCCAAGGGCGCGGATCTGCTTGACCTCAAGGGGGCGTGGTTCGCGGACTGAGCGGGCCGGCGTCAGGAGAGCGGGTCGGGCTTGAAGAGCTTGGTGTTGAGCGCCCAGAGCTTGTCGGTGAAGTTGCCGCCGAGGTCCATCGCCGCGCGCGGGCCGCGGGCGGCGGCGAGGGACATGGTCATCTTGGCGTCGATGTTGTCGAGCAGGTGGACGAGGATCGCCTCGGGGGTCATGGGGACGCGGGCGGCGCCGTACTCGGGTTCGCCGTGGTGGCTCAGGATGATGTGCTGGAGGACCATGACGGCGTTGGCGGGGAGCCTCTGCCCGGTCTCGCGCATGACCTGCTGGGCCTTGTCGTGGAGCATGATCGCGCCCTCGACGATGTGCCCGACGAGTTCACCGCGGTCGGAGTAGGCGAAGGTGCGGTCGTAGGTGAGTTCGCGGGTCTTGCCCAGATCGTGCAGGAAAAGCCCCATGACGACCAGATCGCGGTTGAGCGCGGGGTAGAGCGGGCAGACGCGGTCGGCGAGCTTGACGAGCGAGAGTGTGTGCTCGAGCAGGCCGCCGAGATAGGCGTGGTGGGCGCTCTTGGCGGCGGGGCAGCGGGCGAACTGCTCCATGAGGAACGAATCGTTGAGGTAGACCTGCGCCAAGGCCTTCATCGCGGGATGCTGGAGGGTGTCGAGCAGGGCGCGAAGCTCGGCGAGCATCTCCTCGGCGGGCCTTGCGGAGCAGGGGAGCAGATCTCGCATCTCTTCGGGCGTGGGGTCGGCAGCCTCGATGTGCTGGATGATGAGCTGCAGGTCGCCCTGGTACTTCTGCGTTTCGCCTTCGAGGTAGACAAACCCGTCGGCGGGGAGCGAGGCGACAGCGGACTCGTCGACGGACCACATGCGGGAGGTGATCTCACCCGAGCGGTCGCCGACGATGCAGCGCAGGTAGGGCTTGTCGTTGCGGGTGCG
>DDSG01000118.1:31192-31322 GCA_002343325.1 Phycisphaerales bacterium UBA2396
TCATGTCGGCGATGTATCGGCGGGAGCGCGAGAGGCTCGATCCGTTGCTCATGGTGGGACCTTTCTGATTGGGCGGATCATAGCGACGACCGACGCCCACGCCGCGGACGAATCGACTCACCAATTGATC
>DDSG01000124.1 GCA_002343325.1 Phycisphaerales bacterium UBA2396
TGAGCCAGGTCGGTCCCTATCTGCTGTGGGCGTCGCAAGCTTGATGGGAGTCAACCTTAGTACGAGAGGATTGGGTTGGACGCACCCCTGGTGATCCAGTTGCATCGCTCGATGCACAGCTGGGTAGCTACGTGCGGCAGGGATAACCGCTGAAAGCATCTAAGCGGGAAGCCCCCCCAGAGATGAGGCTTGCTTGTCGAAAGACGGAAGACCCCTGGAAGACTACCAGGTTGATAGGCCACGCGTGTACGGGCTGAAAGGCCCTCAGCGGAGTGGTACTAACGGTCGAATGTTTGATCACACCAACCAGACGCCGTGCTCGGTTGCCTTGTGCAACCTGCCCGGTCCCATTGGTTGCTCTTCGGGCTTTGTCTCTGTCGAGCATCGTCACTAACCGGATCAACTCCGCCGCGGGCTTAACCGCCCGTGGCGAGGTTTGTCGGTGACCAAAGGCATCGGGCAACACCTGTTCCCATCCCGAACACAGTAGTTAAGCCGATGCCGCCGATGATACTGCACCGCGGGAAAGTAGGTCATCGCCGGCAATTGAACCCCTTCAGGTAAACCTGGAGGGGTTCTTTCTTTTTTGCCCCTGTTCTTCCTCTTTGGAGACGCCTCATGCGCCTCACTGGCGCGTCAGCGTCCAGGCGATCACGAGCACGAGCGTTTGTTCATCCTCCGTCAGTTGGCCCGAGGTGACAAGCCTCGAGGCGAACTCGCGGGTGGGCGGGACCTCGATGCGGGCTTGTACCTGGGCTGTTGTGGGGCGGATGAGCGTCCAGGTCTGCATGCCGTGCTTCGCGACGTGCTCTTCGATTCGGCCGGCGCGATTCCCCATCGCGTCGAGCAGTCTCCGCGCGTTGTTGAGCACGAGGGCGGCGGCAAGGTGCTTCGCGGATCCGGCCGCTCGTCCTTCAAGAACAAGGCGGCCGGATTGGTCGACCATGCGGACTCGAGCCGGTGTGCCGCGTGAAATGCCAATGAGCTCGATGGTGCCCACGTGACTCCCGCGAGCGATGACGCGAAGTGACCGACTGTCACGCGCGGGGAGGACCGTGTCGTCGATCTCGGCGAGCAGAGCGGGAGGCGAGTCGGTGTATCCGGCGGATCCCATCATCGCGTAGGACGCACGCGGTGGATTGAAGTACAGAACGAAGAGCGGCGACAGAAGCGAGAGCAGAAGAAGGACGATCACGATCGATCGTGGGATCGACGTGTTCGAGGCGGCAAGCCAAACAGCGCCCGCAAGGGCGAGCACGCAGAGTCCGATGCCGATCGCGATGTTCCGGGCGCGTGAGAGGCCGAGGGGGACACGAGAGAATGCGGCAATGACTTGGTCGAATGAATTTCGGTAGACGACGTTGTCGGCGAGCAGGAACTGCTCGGCCTGCGGCGGCTCGTCGGTGTGCTCCGTGAGGCCGAGTGGCGTGTTCTGCCGGCTCATGCGGAGAGGGTACCCGGCGAATCGGCCGTAAAACGACGGCGGGGCCGGCAGAACCGGCCCCCGCGCCATCGGTCGCGAATGTACTTGCAACAGTCCCGGGTGTTCCGAGGCCCGCGGCGTTCCCGAAGCCGATCGCGTCCGGCGTGCGCGTCACCTCGCAAAGGCGGGCGATCTACACAGGCCAAAGGCGGGGCTTGAACTGGGTCGGCCGCTTCTGACGGGCCTGGTTCCTCCGGGGGTGTCGGTCTGGCCTTCCTGGCGATTCACCGCGGTGGGGCAAACTCGCTCTCGGGGGGCAAACCGACGACAAGAGACTGACCTTCGCTGATCGGGCTGAGCCTCGATGGGCCGCCGCGATCAATGGTCGAACGAAGGGGTTCAGCCCTTCTTCTTCTTCGCGGTCTTCTTGCCAGCCTTCTTCTTGGCCTTCTTCTTTGCTTTCTTCGCCATGATGAAACTCCATCAATGAGGACACTGAGCGGAACGACTTCGGCGCGACACGCGACGATGCCTCCGCCACTCGTACATTATCGGAAGAGCAACCGACTCTGCTTGAGCGGTCAGAGTTTTCCACAATGCGATCGGATGATCGGACGTCGTCACTGATCGTTCGAGGGCACGATCCCACCCTCGGCGATCGCGCGCGTTGCTTCATCGGGCGCGGGCGGCGAGGAGAACAGCGACGGAAGTTCGCACTCGTTGGCGGTGTTGTAGAGCGTCAGCGTGCGCTCGTCGTTGCGGTCGTAGGGAACGCGCGCGCGGATGATGCCGAGGTATGGGTTGTACCAGAAGGCGGCGTAGGCGCCCGAGACATCGCAGCGGACGATGGGGTGAGTGAGCAGCGCTTCGTCGACGGTCGCGACATCCATCCAGGGGCGCTGATCGGTGAGCAGCCCGCTGAGGGGCGTTTCGCCCTCGAACCACTCGGGGCGGATGGTGGCGGGCCAGCCGCGGGCGGTGAGCTCGGTGTCCGCAAGTCCTGCTCTCCGCCGCATTTCCTGACGGATTCGTGCCAGCGAGTCCTGGGTCACCTGGACCTGTTCGAGCGTGGTTTGCTCCGCGAGTCGCTGGTGTCCATAGACCCCGGCGAACGAGAGTGCGCAGCCCAACGCGAGGATGTTGACGAGTGCTCGCATCCTGTCCTTCCAGTGACCATCGGATAGGCGGGTGCACTTCGCCAATGAGATCCGTCTGCGGTGGTTGGCGGTGATTGGTGTGTGCGGGCTGTGCCGTCGGCGAGGACGGTCCGATAGACTTCTGACGGGGCTGGGTGCCAGGAGTCTGTATGTCCGGAATAGTGACAGCTCGCCTTGAGAACGGACTGACCATCGTCGCCGAACCGATCGGGGGGGTGCGCACGGCGGCGGTCACGTGGTTTGTTCCCGGGGGAGGGGCCGAGGACCCGCCGGACCAACTCGGCCGAGCGGCGTTGTGGCACGAGCTGTTGATGCGTGGGGCGGGGGAGCTGGGGTCGCGAGAGCAGGCGGATGCGTTCGACCGGCTGGGGTGCGGTCGATCGGTCTCGGCCGGGACGTACTTCATGCGGATCGGCGCGTCGATGCTGGGGGATCGGCTGTGCGAGTCCCTGCCACTGCTGGTGGGCATGGTTCGTCAGCCCCGGTTCGACGAGGCAGCGATCGAGCCGGCGAAGGATCTGGCGATTCAGGCGATCGAGTCGCTGAAGGATGACCCGCAGGAACGGGCGATGATCGCCGCTCGGCGGAGGCATTATTCCACGCCGCACAACCGCAGCGGGCTGGGCGAGATCGAGCACATCGAGCGGATGACCCGGCACCAACTGGCGACGCAGTGGGCGGCGATTGCCAAGCCACGCCGGTCGATCTTTGCGGTGGCTGGGGCGATCGAGCCGTCGGCTGTGGTCGATCAACTGCGGAAGCTGCTGGCCGGGTGGGAAGGGGGCACGCCCGAGCCGGTGACGGGTTCGGGTGGTCCGCGCGGGTCGGCCCACGAGGAAGACCCGTCCAACCAGGTGCAGATCGTGCTGCTGCACGACGCACCCTCGGAAGCGCACCCCGACAGCATTCTGGAGAAGGTGGTGATCAACGTGCTGTCCGGCGGGATGTCCGGGCGGCTGTTTACCGAGGTTCGGGAGAAGCGTGGGTTGTGCTACGCGGTGAGTGCCAGCTATCGGGGTGATCGAGACTTCGGGAGTGGGCTGGCGTACGTCGGCACGACCCCCGAGCGGGCCCAGCAGTCGCTCGAGGTGCTGCTGGCCGAGCTGGAGCGGATCAACACGCCGGGCGGGGCGATCACGAGCGATGAGTTCGAGCGAGCGATCGTGGGGATGAAGAGCCGGCTGGTGTTCAGCGGCGAGTCGACGTCGGCCCGGTCGGCCGCTCTGGCGTCGGATCAGCACCGCCTGGGTCGGGCGCGCACGCTGGACGAGCTGGCGCAGCAGGTGGATCGGATCACACTGGATCAGGTGAATGCCTATTTGCGTCGGCGTTCGCTGGGGGCGCTGACGATCCAGACGCTCGGACCGACGCCGCTGAAGCCGCCCGCCCGGTAGCCCATACACTCCGGCCTCATGCTGGACCGGCCCTTTCAACGATTGGCGAGGCAGGCGTGGCAGTACGCCCTGATGGCGGCGGTGCTCACGATCCTGGTGCTGTGCCTGCTGTATCCGATTTATCTGACGGTTCGCGGGGGTCTGGCGGCGGACGTCGCGACCGGTCGTGGGTGGACGCTCGCCCACGTTCTGGCGATCTTCGAGGATCGTCGGCTGGTGGAGGGGTTGTTCAACTCGCTGAAGATCGCGGCGACGACGACCACGATCACCATCCTGATTGCGCTCCCCCTGGCGGTGTTGTCGGCGTCGTATCGATTCCCGCTCAAAGGGTTCTTCAACGCGGCGGTGCTGGTGCCCATGATCCTGCCGCCCTTTGTGGGCGCGATCGGGGTGCGGGCGATTCTGGGGAGGGAGGGTGCGCTCAACGCGCTGCTGGGGACGGACTTTGATCTGCTTGGCGGGGCGAGCTTCTGGGGCGTGGTCACGGTTCAGTCGCTGGCGCTCTATCCGATCATTTATCTGAACGCGACTGCGGCGCTGGCGAATCTCGATCCGGCGCTGGACGAGGCCGCGCAGGGTCTGGGCGCCTCGTGGGCGAAGCGGTTTTTCTCGATCACGCTGCCGCTGATCCGTCCGGGGTTGTTTGCCGGCGCGACGATCGTGTTCATCTGGAGTTTCACGGAGCTCGGCACGCCGCTGATGTTCGACTATTACACCGCGACGCCGGTGCAGATCTTCTGGGGTCTGAAGGAAGTTGAGACTTCGCCCGAGCCGTACGCCCTGACGCTGCTGCTGCTGCTGGTCGCGGTGTCGACGTATGTGCTGGGGCGGATGGTGTTCGGCGGGAAGGCGTACGCGATGTACGCGAAGGCGTCGCGTGCGGGCGGCGAGATTGTGCTTTCCGGAGCGCCCGCGATTCTGGCGACCCTGGCGTTCGGCACGGTGCTGTGCCTGGCGGTGCTGCCTCATCTTGGCGTGGTGCTGACGGCGTTCTCGGGCACTGGGCAGTGGTATCGCACGGTTCTTCCCAAGGCCTTTACGTCCGAGCACTTCCGTCTGGCGCTGTCGTCGCCGGAGAGCTTTGGTTCGATCGTCAACAGCCTGAAGCTGGCCGCCGCGGCGACGGTGCTGGACATCATCCTGGGGATCGTGATCGGGTATCTGATCGTTCGGACGAAGATTCGCGGGCGGGCGGTGCTCGACGCGCTGTGCATGCTCCCGCTGGCGGTGCCGGGGCTGGTGATGGCGTTCGGGTACGTGGCAATGACGATGCGCTGGCCGTTCGGCAAGGGTGATCCGCTGGAGGGCGTGATCTCGGTGGTGGGCGCGGAGCCGAACCCGGTGCTGCTGCTGGTGATCGCGTACGGGATCCGGCGGCTGCCGTACATCGTGCGTTCGACGGTGGCGGGGCTTGAGCAGACGTCCGGCGAGCTGGAAGAGGCGGCGATGAACCTGGGTGCGTCGCGGTTCACGGCGGTTCGTCGCGTGATCGTGCCGCTGATCCTGGCGAACCTGATCGCGGGCGGATTGCTGGTGTTCTCGTTCTCGATGCTCGAGGTGAGCGATTCGCTGATCCTGGCGCAGCAGCCGCAACACTTCCCGTTCACGCGGGCGATCTTCTCGTTCACGGAGCGTCTGGGCGACGGCTCGTCCATCGCGAGCGCGATGGGCGTCTGGGGCATGGCGCTCCTGACCGTGACGCTGTTTGCGGCGTCCAGTCTGCTGGGGAAGAAGCTGGGCTCGATTTTCCGCGTGTAGCGGTTACTTGACGGCGACGAGCTCGATGCTGAAGACGAGGTCGGCCTTGGCCGGGATATCCGGCGGTGCGCCGCGCTCGCCGTAGGCGAACTGCCACGGGATGGTGAGGCGACGGACGCCGCCGACCTTCATGCCGGGGATGCCGGCCTGCCAGCCCTGGATGAGGCGGTTGAGGGGAAAGGTGGCGGGCTCTTTGCCACGGGTGGAGTCGAAGACCTTGCCGTTGCTGGCGAGGGAGCCGTGGTAGTGGATGGTGATGGTGGAAGAGCCCTTGGCCTCGGCGCCGTCGCCGATCTTGAGGTCTTCGATGAGGAGTCGGATTTCGCTGGTCTTGACGACCTCGTACTTGGTTCCGTCGGGCCCTTCGTGCATGACCTTGTCCTTTGCCGGCTCTTTGGCGCCCGGCTGCGCCAGGGCGAGGGTAGCGGCGGCGATGAGGCCGAGCATGGCCGGGACCGCGGCGATTCGGAACAGTGACCGATTCATGGAAAGCCCTCCGACTCGGATGGACGCTCAGCGTCTCCGCGGGTTCCGATCGGCGATCCGTGGGGGCAGACGTTGGTTTTTGCGCACGGGACCTGTCAGGGCTCGGACCGGTAGGTCCCGATGGTGCGCTTCATGGCCTCGACGATTCGCTGGGCTGTGCGCACGTTGGCGAACCCGGCCTCGGCGTCGATGGCTGGGCGGCCCCCGGTGCGGACGGCCTCGATGAACTCGCGGATTTCCATCACGATCGGTTCGGCGTCGTCGACCGTGAGGGGCTCGATGTTGACCAGCTCCTGCCACTTGAGGCTTGTCAGGTCGGAGCCGCGGCGGAGCTGCTCGCGGACTTCCTGCATCTGGATCTCGTTGGCGATGCGGCGGATCATGGTGCCGCTCTTGGCGCCGTAGTCTATCTTGATGTAGGCGTTCTGCCCGGTGATGCGGGTGATGCGTTCGGTCTTGAGGGCGAGGCGGCTGGCCGAGACGTTGGCGACGCAGACCCCGGTGGGGAGGTTCCAGGTGAGGCGGGCGTTGCAGATGTCGTCGTGCTCGGTGATGACGGCGACGCCTGTGGCTTGCACGTCGTCGGGCTCGCGGCCGCCCATGAGCATGAGGAGCACGTCGATGTCGTGGATCATCATGTCCATGACGACGCCGACGTCGACGGATCGGAAGGTCATCGGGCTGACGCGGTGGACCTCGATGTAGCGGGGCGTGACGGGGAGCCCGGACTGGGTGGCCTTCTGGAAGGCGCGGATGACGGGGTTGAAGCGTTCGATGTGCCCGACCATGAGGACTGTGCCGTGCTTCTCGGCGAGTTCCTTGATGGCCCGGGCGCTCTCGACGTCCTTGGCGAGGGGCTTTTCGACGAGGCAGGCGACTCCGGCGCGAAGGAGCGGCTCGGCGGCGGACTGGTGGTAGACGGTGGGCACGGCGATGGAGACGGCGTCAACGCCGGCGTCGAGGAGCTGCTCGACGGTGTCGAGCCCACGCGTGGCGAACTTGTCGGCGATGACCCCGCGACGGTCGACATTGGAGTCGACGACGCCGATGAGTTCGCAGTCTGGTTGTGTGGCGTAGACGCGGGCGTGGTGCTGGCCCATGCGACCCACGCCGATGACCCCGCACCGGAGCTTGGCTCCCGCGCGGATCTGAGACAGCCTCTCGGATCGGCTTGCGGTCATCGGGGGTTCATCCCAGGGCAGCGTCGATCGCGGTGGCGAGCGTCGCTTCGTTGGTGAAGCCCCGGAAGGCCTTGACGATCTGGCCGTTCTTAAAGAGCAGCACGGTCGGGATCGACATGATCTGATACTGGGCGGAGACCTGCTTTTGGACGGTCACGTCGACCTTCCCGACCTTGACGCGGCCGGCGTACTTGCCCGCGAGGGCGTCGATCGTGGGGGTCAGCATCTTGCAGGGGGTGCACCAGTCGGCCCAGAAATCCACCAGAACAGGCTGTTGGGATTTGAGCACCTCGGCTTCGAAGTTCGCGTCGGTGAATTCCAAGGTGTTGGCCCCGGCCATAGACACTCCAGTCGGTTCGGGTGTGCGTCGCGGCGGGATGGACGCCCCTGTCCGCGTTGCGGGAATGCTAGGCCGAGGCTTGTCCGCCGTCGTCCGAGGCGAGGCCGGCGAGGGCACGCCAGGCGTCGAGAACGGCACGATGGGCGGCCACGTCGTGTACTCGAAACAGTGAAGCGCCGGCGTGTGCGTGAAGCACCGAGAGAGCCAGCGTTCCCTCGAGCCTTTCGTCGGGATGAGAGTCTCGGCCGAGGCTGACGCGGCCGACGAAGCTCTTTCGCGAAAGAGCGCTCATGACGGGCCTGCCCAGCGCGAGAAGGTCGCGTGTGCGGGCGATGAGGCGCAGGTTGTCGTCGACCGACTTGCCGAAGCCCAACCCGGGATCCAGGACGACCTGATCCGCGGTGAGCCCGGCGGCGAGGGCGGCTGTGAGCCTGGTGCTCAGGGCGGCACGAACCTGTTGGACCACGTCGGCGTACCGCGGCGGCTCGGCGTAGCGATCGGAGTACTGGTCGGCGGTGGGGGGGACCAGCCTGTGCATCAGCACCAGACCCGCGCGGTGGTCGGCGGCGGCGCGGAGGGTGCCGTCCTGGCTTTCGGTGCCGGCCGAGACGTCGTTGATCGCGTGGGCGCCCGCGTCGAGCGCGGCGCGAGCGACGGCTTCGCTGGTCGTGTCGATCGAGATGGGGAGGGCGCTCGCCGGGCCCCGATCGCGGCGGATCGCCTCAAGCACGGGGAGCACCCGGCGGAGTTGCTCGGCGGCATCGACGCGGGCGGACCCGGGGCGGGTGGATTCGCCGCCCAGGTCGAGCATGTCGGCGCCCTGCGAGGCCATCAGATTGGCGGCATCGAGGGCGCGTGCGGGATCGTTGTGCTTTCCGCCGTCGGCGAAGCTGTCCGGGGTCACGTTGAGGATGCCGACGATCCGAGGACGATCGATCGTCAGGCCACGCCGTTCCGCGAGCACCCAGGTTTGGGCCGGGAAGGTGGGCATGGTCAGGTGAGGTGATCGCGAGAGGCGCTCCGCGCGGAGGCGGCCTTGAGCAGGTTCTCGAGGGCCTGGTAGGCAACGGCGGCCGCGGGGTGTGCGGCGACATCGGGCTTGGCGAGAGCGAGCGCGCGGCGAGCGCGTTCGAGCGTCTTGTGGATCTCCTCGAGCCCCTTCGGGTTGTTCTTGACGTCGCAGAGATTGTCGTACGCGTCGGCGAGCTTGATCAGGCGGGCCCGCCAGTCGGCCTGGGCGAGTTGGGCGTCGTAGGCAGGCTCGCGGATGGGTTCGGGCAGCGCGGCGTTCTTGGTCATGGCGGCGACGAGGTTCGCGACGTCCTTCCCGAAGAGCTCCGCCAGGTCGTCGTAGTCGGTCGTCGTGTCTTCGATCGTGTCGTGCAGGAATGCGGCTGCGATCGTGGCGGGGTCATCGAAGCCGAAAACCTGCCGGATCGTCATCGCGACGCGCATCACGTGGGAGACATACGGGGTTCGGCCGTCTTTGCGGAGCTGGTGACGGTGCTTGAAGCACGCGTAGGCGACGGCCCGCTGCCAAAGATCCACGTCCGTGGACGGATGTGAGTGGCTCATGACGCGACGATAGGCGAACCGGCGGAGACCGGCGGGATCGGCGAGCCCAGGGTTGGCTCCGCGTGCAGGCGGCACTTGGACGGGTTCCCGCCGTGCTCGTCGAAGAGGACCAGTTCGTTCTCCGCGCCGGCGCGGATCATCGCGTGCGGGAGGAGCACGCGGGCCGGGCCGGGCTGAGGCTTGCCGTCGGGCGTGGCGATGAAGTAGCGGCTGAGGTGCTTCCCGTTGATGTAGATCTGACCCTTGGTCAGCCCGGCAAGGTCAAGGAAGAGTGGCGCGATGCCCTTGGGGCCTTTGAAGAGGCTCTTCCACCAGACGGGGCCGTCGTGGCGTGACGCCTTGGCCGGCTTGAACGCGCCCGCCGAGGGCTGTTCCCACTTGGCGAAGGACCAGTCGGCCTTGGCGGAGAGCACGCTGAGGGCATCCCAGAACGAAACGGCGTCGGAGAAAGCCTCGATCTGCTCGGGCGAAAGGGGCTCGCCCCCGTTGATGGGTGCGAACTGAATTGTCGGAGCGGACTTGGAGAATCGATCGGGCTCGAGCACGATGTGTGTCGGTCCGGCCTGGTCGACGTAAGCGATGGTCTTGCCGTCCGCGAGCAAAAGGCCCCGCACCGGGATCTCGGCGAATCGGACGATCAGCGGGTGTTTGCGCTTGCCCGACAGCGTCCATGTCAACCTGTCCGGATCGGTGCAGTCTCCGTTGCGAAGCTCAAAGAGCGGCGAGCGGAACGACAGCACCTCGATCGGATCGCCGGGCGTGACCTTGGGCTTGCCCGGACGCAGGTGCTCGACCTGGAAGAGGTGCCCGAAGACACCCTTGGGCTCGCCAAGATGAGGCCCGTCGGAGAATCGACCCGCGTTGTCGGCAAAGACGACCAGATGCTGCGGCGCCTTCTTGAGCGAGAACGCCTGATCGGGCGCGGAACCGGGGCCGACCCCGAGCAGCCCGACGGGCTTGCCGTCGAGGAAGAGATGCAGCCGATCGGCGGCCTGGGGGAGCATCGCGTGCACGCGGCTCGCGGACGTGGGCTTGAGCGTGATGCGATACCAGCCGTACCCGTGCGGCGCGCCGAGCGAGGTCAGCGAGCTCGGCCCGGCGATGGCGGCAAACCGCGGGCTTTCACCCGAGGTGTAGTCGTCGCATCCGGCCACCAGCCAATCGCCAAGGGTCGTGCGCTCGACCGCGGGGAGGTGCTGCGGGACTGCGACAGCCTTGGGTCCTTGGGCGGGGCGAGAGGTCACCACGCCGTCAACCGAGACGTGCGTGTAGCTCTTGGCGTCGGGCGAGACGACGGGCTTGCCGTCCTGCGTAAGCCCGATCACACCCACATAGACGCCATCGTCCGCGAGGAAGGCGGTGTCCGCGACTTCCTCGGGGAGCACCAGCAGCATCATGCCCTCGTGCTCGATCGTGGAGATCGCGCCCGAGGCGTTGGGGACCGTGAGCTGAAGGGTCGAGCCGTTGATGCAGACGATGCCCGGCGTGCGCGAAGGCCCGAAGCAGACCAGCACACGCCCCGCCACGCCCAGCGCGTTGAGGTTGGTGTAATCCAGATGCGAACGGGGGCCGACGTTGGTATCGAAGAGGCACCAACTGACCGCCTGCGATCCGGTGTAGACGGGGAGCGTCTCTCCTTCGGGAAGGAGCAGCTTGGCGGGCGGCGTGTCCTTCGAGGCGGGCGAAGGCGCGAAAACAAAGACCACCGCGCCCTGGGGTCCAACCGTGTGCACCACGGCATGGCTCGTGTCTTCCGCGTGACCCTTGCGTGCAGCCGCCGGGCGCCCTTCGCCGGGGTGAAGGGCGATGGGCTGGTAGTGCGGGTCGAGGTGCGCCAGCACGCGCCCGAACTTCGAGGCGAACGTGCAGAGGCGGCGCGTCATGTTCCACGCGTGTCCCAGAGACCCGGTCGCCGACACGGGGGCGCCGTGGTCGGCGAGCTGCGCACAGAAGCCGGCCTTGGTGTCGGACAGGCGTCCGGCCCAGGCGCCGAGGTTGACTCCCCCCGCGAAGGGATCGAGGTTGAATTGGCCGCCGCCGGCGAGTGTCTCGGCGAGTCGACGTTGGATGCGCCAGGGTTCGGCGAGGGGAGCGGGCTCTTGCCCCCAGAGGCTCGGTGATCCGGTCGCGAAGCTGACGACCAGTCGTGGTTGATCGGCCCGGACGCAGGCGAGCTGGCGGGTGGTCGCGAGCATGTCCTCGTTGCCCGCCCAGCCGTCGATCTGCCCTTCGATGGTCTGCCAGAGGTTGTTGCTGTTGAGAATGGGGACGGAGAGGCCGCTCTCACGCAGGAAGCGGTTGAGTTCACCCAGGTACTCGGAAGCGAGCGAGTCGTCGCCGCAGGACCAGTTGGCCTCGCACTGCACCGCGACGACGGGTCCGCCTCTGCCCAGGCTTGTGACCTGAAGATCGCGGATCTGTTCGACCACGGCGGAAATGAAGCGTGCGCACGCGTCGAGGTAGGAACTGCTCGGCGCGCGCAGCTTGACGTCCTTGAGGTCCGCGAGCCACGCGGGAAGCCCGCCCATCTCCCACCCAGCGCCGACGAAGGGGCCGATCCGCAGCACGCAGTGGAGCCCGGCCTGCTGGACGAGGCGGACAAAGTGACGAAGGTCATTTTCGCCCGTAAAGTCGAGCTTGCCGGCTCTGGGCTCGTGGCGATTCCAGAAGATCGGGGTTTCGATCGTGTTCAGGCCGCACAACTTCGCGAGGTGGATCCGTTCGGCCCAGAGTTCGCGGGAAATGCGCGCGTAGGGAATGCTGCCCGAGACCAGCCAGAGCCGGCGCCCGTCGAGCATGAAGCTGCGTCCGTCATAGGTGACCGTTGGCATGGCCGCTGTTCTCTCCGCGAAGTGCCCCGATCTCCAGTCTTCGTGCCGCCCGATCCGTGCGGCATGCTCCCGCCCTGCCTCCGTGTGGGCGGACGCCGTCCCCACCGCCAATCCTTCCGACCCTTGACTCGCCGTTGGGCGGATCGTCGGTCGTGAAGCATGGGCTTTGTTCGCATTTTGAACGGGTAAACGTCCAAAGTCGGCCCAAGGGCGAATGCTAGGATCGTTCCCCGCCGGCGGCTACTGGAATCCGCCTTTTTGGGGGGGATTTGCGGTCCGCACGCGAGAGGAAGTGGTGTCACTGATGGCCAAGAAGCAGCGCCGACGTCGACGTTCGGGGGTGTGCGCCGTCCTTCTGGTCGGTTTGGCCGGGGGGTGCGGCACGGACTTGGCGACCATTGACAGGGAGCTGCGAGAGCTGGCGGCGGAGCGCACGGGGGCCTTTGGGGGTACCGCGAGCCCATCGCGAGAGGCCGCCGACCCGGAGACTTTGCGTGCGCCGGGCCAATCGGAGCCCGCGCCGGGCACGACGAACCCCCGAGCCTCGCAGATCGAGTATCGGGTGGCGGTCGCGGATCGTGACGTGGCGGGTCGGCTTGAGCGGTACGGCGTCGAGTCGCTGCGGGCGCAAGGGGCGCTCGAGCTGGATCTGGGCGGTGTGCTCAAGCAGGCCCAGCGGACGTCGCGTGAGTATCTGACGCGCGAAGAGGACTACCTCGTGGCGGCGATCGGGCTGTTGATCGAGCGACACCAGTGGAGCCCGAGGCTTTTCAACGACACGACCGTGGGTATGGACGGCGAAGGGACGCAGGGGCGGTTCGAGAATGCGTGGAGTGTGATCAACACGCTTCGGGCAACGAAGCGACTCCCCTTCGGCGGCGAGGTCGAAGCTCGGTGGGTGACGAACTGGTCGGAGCAGCTCCGGCGGCAGGTCAGCGGGCGGTATCAGCAGTCTTCGGAGGTTGCGTTGCGGGCGACGCTGCCTCTGCTGCGTGGGTCTGGCGAGGCGGCGCGGGAGGGCCTGATCCAGGCCGAGCGGGACCTGGTGTATGAAGCGAGGCGGTTTGAGCGGTTTCGGCGCGAGCTGCTGGTGTCGATCGCGACGGACTACTTCGGGCTGCTGCAGTTTCGGGCGCAGATCGCCAACCAGGAGCGACAGCTCGACAGCCTGCGGGTCTTTGCCGAGGGGACGGCGGCCCGAGTGGAGGCTGGGCGCGTTCGGGAGTTTGAGAAGGCGATCGCGGACAACCAGGTGCTGATCGCGACGCGACGTCTCGCGGACCTGCGAGAGGCGTACATCCTCGCGGTGGACCGCTTCAAGGTGCGTCTTGGGCTGCCGGTCGACACCGGGCTGGACGTCAAGCCCTTCGAGCTCGAGCTGCCAGAGCCTGACGCGAGCCTCGCGGACGCGTCGCGTCTCGCGCTGGAGTATCGGCTCGACCTGCAGAACGAGCGAGACCGAGTGGACGACGCTCGGCGTGCGGTGTCGGTCGCGAAGAACCAGCTCCTGCCGGATCTGGACCTTTCGGGATCGGTCGGTGTGCCGACGTCGAGCAACGACGGTGTGGAAGGGGTGTACTTTGACCCGGAAGATCTCAATTACAGCGCGGCCCTGACGCTGAGCCTGCCGCTGGATCGTCGGCGTGAGGGTCTGGCGTTGCGCCAGCAGATGATCCGGCTGGAGCAATCACACCGGAACTACGAGCGTTCGCGGGACAACGTGGTCGTTGAGGTGCGCAGCAAGCTGCGCAACGTGGACCTGGCGAGATTCAAGCTCGTGCTCGCGGAGCGAGCGGTGGAGATCAACCGCCGACGTGTCGAGGAGCAGCAGCTCAACATCGATCAGGTCGAGCCCCGCGAAGTCGTGAACACGCAGAACGACCTGCTGGATTCGGAGAATGACCGGGACGACGCGGTCAGAGAGCTCCGTGTGGCTGTGCTCGAGTATCTCCTTGCATCGGACCAGTTGCGCGTCGATGGTGACGGCGGGCTCGAACGGCTTGGAACCAAGCCCGACAGCGGGACGGCCGAGGCGCCCTAATCGGGCTTGAGCCATGTCGGAAGCACGACATCGGCCCGTCTGGATTCCGGTGCCACAAGAAGTCGAACGATCGAGCCGTTGCGATACTCGCACTCCACACGTGTTGCGTTGGCGGTGTAAAGGCGGAACGAGACGTTCCACTCGCGGGGCCAGGCCGGGAGCAGCGAGATCTTCCCGTCGGGGAGGTTGTCGACCAGCATGAGCTGGGTCTGTGTGAGGATGTTCGAGCCGTGGCACTGATCGGGGAGCCAGTCGAAGTTCGGGCCCCACATGGCCTTGAAGCGATGATTGGGGTGGCTGTTGCGGACGCGGGCGAGGAGCTGGCGCTCGGCCTCGTCCGCGAGTCCAAGGCGGGCGGCGAACAGCCCGTCCTGGGTCCAGCCGACGGTGCTCTTGTCGACGCGAGCGCGGTACGCGGCGAGGGCCAGATCGCTGTTGATGCGGCCGTGACCGTACTCGCGGAAAGGCCAGAGCGGGTAGAGCTCGGCGGTCTCGACGTTGCTTCGGCGGTTCTCGAAGATCTCGGCGGGGGCGGCCATCTTGACGCCGTTCTGCTCCCAGACGGGCAGGGCCGGGGCGGCGTTCTTCATGCGGCGCCAGAGCGCGCGGTCTTCCGCGGAGCCGATGGATTCGGGAAGGGCGAGCAACTGGTCGCACACGGTGTGGAGGCCGGCAACAACGGGCGCGTCGTTGATGACGCCGTGCCAGTACGTTTCAACCGCCTGGGTCGGCGTGATGCGGAGCTTTCCGTTGGCGTCTCGTTCGAAGCGAGAGTCAAAGTAAAGGAGCGTCTCACGGGCCATGGGCAGGGCGCGGGTCGTGAGGAAGTTCGTGTCCCCGGTGTACGAGGCGTGATCGAGCATGAGCTGCGTGAGTTCGAGCGATTGGTTCCAGGCCCACTGCCACCAGGGGCAGGGGGAAATGTCGCCCGCGGCGAGCCCCTTGCGGTTCCAGCCGTAGTCGCCGTTGGCATAGCCGGCGAAGGTGGTGATGGTCTCGGGGAAATACACCCCCTTGGCCTTGTAGTAGAGCGTGGTGCGTGCCTTGGAGGGTTGGAGGGCGTTCTCGTAGAAGCGGAAGAGGGGCTCCATCATCTCGAAATCGCCCGAGGCGAGCATGGCGTAGTAGGGGAGGCGGGTGTTCTGCCACCAGAACGAGCCGCCCCACTTGCGCCAGTCCGGGTTGTGGGGTTGGCCCTGGGTGTGGACGGGTTCGACGGTGAAGATCGAGCCGTTGAACTTGATGGGCCAGTCGGCGGGAGTTGTGGACTTGGCTCGGGGGCCACCGCCGCAGGCCTGGACCCAGCGTTGGAGGATGTAGGCCCGGGTGACTTCGGAGTGCGGGGCGGGGTCGTTCCACTTGGGGCCGCCGGTGGCGACGGGCTTCCCGTCGAGATAGAGGACCGCGGCCCCGGTGGAGGCGTCGTAGGTAGCGGCGGCGTGTTGCCACTCACCCCGGCGGAGCACGCCCCGGGCGTGCACAGTGAGGTCGCCGACGATGAGGCGGAGGGCATCGCCCGGGTGTGTATCGAAGATGAACCCGTCGCTGCTGCCGGCGGTCATCTTGTCGATGATGCGTGCGGGTCCGAGGTTTGCGTCGGGCTTGATGTGGGCGTGGAGCGTGAAGCCGCGGGCAAGCGTGTTGTCTGCGGGGAGCGTGAAGGTGCCCAGGCCGCGTGGGGGTGAGGACCGCTGGATGGGCCACTCGGGGACCGACCGAGGATCGAGGAGGCGGGCCGGATCCGCCGGGGCGGGCGTGTTGGGGGCGGCGGCTGCGAGCGTCGAGATCTCGGCGGCGGCGAGCGACTTGGAGTACACGCCGAACTCGCCCATTTCGCCGGCAAACACGTTCTGGCCGTTGCTGTCCACGCCGAGACGGAGCGGATGGTTGTTGTTCGGAACGGGCTTGGCGCCTGTGGCGGGGCCCGGGCCATCGCCGTCGATGAAGACCCACGAGCGATCCCAGAACTGAGACCACCACTGCTCGTTCTCGCGGCGTGCCGAGGCGGGGCCGGCGTCGGGCTCGGTGCGGGACATCAGCTCCGCGATCCACTGCTCCGAAGTCTGGGTCTGAGCGCTATGCGTGGTGACCTTGAAGGCAAAGTCGTTCACGGGGCCTGCCGAGGCGAGCGTTGCGACTTCGGGAAGAGGCGCGAGATTGCGGACGCCTTGCACGATCCCGCCGAAGGTTCGATGCAGAAGCGGGTCGGGGAAAGAGGACTTAATGCTGTCGAGCCCCTGGTGCGAGAGGGAGAAGGGGACGATCGAATGCTCGTTGCGATGAAACCAGAGCACCCCGGGAGCGAGCCCCTGCGTGACGCGGACGACGTCGGCGGATTCAAAGACCAGCTCTCGGCGAAGCTCCATCGGGGCGTCGCGCATCGTCCATGCGGACTGGAGTTCCTCGGTGTTCTCGAGCACACGCTTTTCGGTGCGCCAGGTCTCGAACGCGACGCTGACCTTTGCGGCGCCGGCGAGGCGCGCTTCGGCGTGGAGCTGGTCGACCGTGGGACGGACGAAGATGCTGATGATTGAGCCGTCCGCGGCAGTGACCTCGATGACCCCGCGGGCGAGGCGGAGTTGCTGGCGGACGCCGGCGGCGAAAGGGCTGGGCTCGCATCGGACGCGGATTCGGCCGAGCTTGAGGAGGCGGTCGGTCTCGCTCCAGGCGTCGGTGCGGGAGAGAAGCAGGAGGAGGTCGCCCGAGGGCTCGACCCAGACGTTGGCCCCGAGGGTGCCGTTGCCGATGGGCATCGAGCCGGAGGCATCAGGGGAGGGGGTAGTCCAGACGGGGTCGTAGCGGTCGAGTTCCGGGGGGGCGGCAAGGGCCGAGCAGGCGACGATGGCGAGGGACGTGAGCATCGGGCCAGCATACCGGAGGCTCCGAATGCCGCCGGGAGTGGCCTGTGGGGTGGGTGGCTTTCTACCCTCGACCATGCCCAACACGCACCCGTCGTATGTCGAACTGAGCAAGCTCGTCCGAGAGGTCTCCACGCTGGGGTCGATCGCGTCCCTGCTGGGGTGGGACCAGGAGACCTACATGCCCGCCGGCGGGGTCGATGCCCGGGCGGAGCAGCAGGGGCTTCTCGCGGGGATCATCCACGAGCGCAAGACGCAGAAGAAGATCGGCGATCTGATCGCGGCCTGCGAGGGCGAGGTTGGCAAGAGCATCGAGACCGGCTCGCCCGAGGCGGCGAACATCCGCGAGATGCGCCGCGACTATGACCTGGCGACCAAGCTGCCCACGTCGCTGGTGCAGGAGTGGGCGACGACGACCAGCAAGGCGAGCGAGGAGTGGAAGCACGCCCGCGAGAAGAGCGATTTCAAGAAGTTCGCGCCCTGGCTCGGCAAGGTCATGGATCTGTGCAAGCAGAAGGCGGCGTGCTACGGCGTGCCCAAGGGTGGGGAAGCGTACGACGCCCTGCTCAACGAGTATGAGCCGGGAATCACCGCTGTCGAGATCGAGCAGGTCTTTACGCCGTTGCGGGCGCGGCTCAGCGACCTCATCCACCGTGTCGCGAAGAGCAAGGCCAAGGTGAGCACGAAGATCCTGTCGGCGAAGGTGCCGGCCGAGGCGCAGCACGCGTTCGGGCAGTTCGTGCTCGGCGCGATGGGCTTCGACATGAACGCGGGGCGTCTTGACACGACCACCCACCCCTTCTGCTCGGGAATCGCCCCGGGCGACACACGCCTGACCACTCGGTATCGCGGTGAGAAGTTCACCGACGCGCTCTATGGCACGATGCACGAGATGGGGCACGGGCTGTACGAGCAGGGGCTGCCCAAGAAGGGGCCCAACGCCGGGACGCCGCTCGCGGGCGACATCAGCCTGGGGATCCACGAGAGCCAGAGTCGGATGTGGGAGAACTTTGTCGGGCGCAGCCGGGAGTTCTGGTCGTGGGCGTTGCCGCACGTCCGCAAGCACTATGGGCCGCACGCCAAGGCGTTCAAGTCGGCGAAGGTGGAGGATCTGTACCGCGCGGTGAACACGTGCACGCCCAGCTTCATCCGCGTGGAGGCCGACGAAGGGACGTACAACCTGCACGTGATGATTCGCTTCGAGATCGAACGGGCGTTGCTGTCGGGCTCGCTGTCGGCGAAGGACGTGCCCGGCGTGTGGAACGCGAAGTACAAGGAGTACCTCGGGCTGAAGGTGCCGGACGACCGCCGCGGGTGTCTGCAGGATGTTCACTGGAGCTTCGGGCTCGTGGGGTATTTCCCGACGTACACGCTCGGGAACCTGTACGCGGCCCAGCTCTGGGAGACGATCAACAAGAAGATCAAGGACCTTCCTGCCCGCATCAGCAAGGGCGATTTTGCCGCGCTCAAGAAGTGGCTCAACACGAACATCCACGCCCACGGCCGCCGCTACCGCGCCGCCGAGCTGTGCGAGAAGGTCACGGGCAAGCCGCTCTCGGCCGACCCGCTGATGCGTCACCTCGAAAGTAAGCTGGGCGGGGTCTACGGCTTGGCGTCCGCGCGGTAGACTGGTTCGATGCGAACGAGATCCGCGGCGATGATCGGTCTGGCCACCTTTCTGGGAGGTTGCGCTGCGGTCCATCCATCGGAGGAGCCCGTGGCGAATGGGGCCGAAGCCACGCCGCGAACCGGCCTGCTGTTCGGACGGGTCAGTGCGGGCGGCGCCTCGCTGGACGTGGTGACCTATGTGCCTCGGGGGTACGCGCCGGATCGCGAGTGGCCTTGCATCGTGTTCCTGCACGGGCGTGGCGAGAGCGGGCGTGACGGGCTCAAGCAGGTGGCGCAGGGGCTTGGGCAGGCGATTCTGTGGGATCAGGAGCGGTGGCCCTTCATCGTGATCATGCCGCAGAAGCCCGAGGCGGCCGCGATGTGGGAGGACTACAGCCAGGCCGTGATGGCCGCCCTCGCGGAGGCTCGGCGCGAGTTTCGGATCGATCCCGACCGAATTGCGCTGACGGGTCTGTCCCAGGGCGGGCACGGGACGTGGACGCTCGCGGCGGCCTACTCGGACGTCTGGTCCGCGATCGTGCCGATCTGCGGGTTTCCCGGTCGAAGCTTCGGCCCGGGGTCCGACGCGCGGGCCGAGGCGGACAAGCTCGCGCCGAAGATCGCGCACCTGCCCGTCTGGGCCTTTCACGGCGAGGCCGACCGGGTCGTTCCCGCGGAGCAGACGCGCGTGATGATCCGCGCTCTTGAGGCGGCCGGGGGCACGCCCCGCGCGACGTACTACCCAGGCGTCGATCACAACTCGTGGGACAAGGCCTATCGCGAAGAACGCGCGGAGGGCGGGGTCGCGGCGTGGCTCCTTCGGCAGCGGAGGCCCGCACGATGACCGCGACGCTCGACGCCAGATCGCTGGTCGATCGGTACGGCGGTCGCGTGCATGCGATCGCGCGGCGGCTTGGTCGAAACGCCGATGACGCCGACGAAATTGCCCAGGAAACACTGCTCCGGGCGATCCGCAAGCTGAACCAGTTCGAGGGGCGAAGCGACCCGATGACGTGGCTCTACACGATCGCGCTGCGCGTCAGCCGGCGGATGCGGGCCCGTGCCACCAAGCGGCGGATACCCTCGCTCGACACCCTCATGCCCGCCGGAGGCAGCGTCGCGGATCCATCGGCTCTCGAAGGCGGGGCCGTGTCGCTGCATCGCGAGGCGAAGGGAGCGATCGAGGACGCGATCGCGCGCCTGCCCGAGGTCTACAGGCTTCCGCTGGTGCTCAAGGACCTCGCCGAGCTTTCAATCGAGGACGCGGCACGGCTTCTCGGGCTGCGCCCCGCGACGGTCAAGACTCGCGTCCACCGGGCGAGACTTCTGCTGCGATCGGCGCTGGACAAAGCGCTCCCGAGAGTGACTCCGCCGCCCGTGCTCTACGAGAAGCGGGTGTGCATGGATCTGCTGGCGGCCAAGCAGGCCGCGCTCGATCGTGGCGATTCCTTCCCGCTGGACGACGTGGTGTGCGCACGCTGCCGGGTCGTCTTCGGGGGGTTGGATGCGGCCCAGGACCTCTGCCGCGAACTGTCGGCGGGGAAGCTGCCCGCGTCGGTCCGCGCAGAAGTCATGCGGGCGGCGTCGGCCCTTTCGAAGCCCGTTCGCAAAGGACGCCCAAAGCGCATCACGAAATGAAACCGCCCGGGGACGTTGGGGCTCTCAGGGGAGTGTCCGGCGGGGTTGATGGCCCATCATGCCGGCGCGGAGGTCCTGATGAATCCCCTTTCACTGCGCCGATGGTCCCCGTACGCCGCGGGTGCCGCTCTGGGCGTGCTGTCGTGGGCCACGTTCTTTTTCATGGATAAGGCACTGGGCGTCTCCACGTCGGTCTGCCACATGGCGGCCGCCGTCATCGGCGTGGGCAGCGAATCGGCGGTGAAGGAAAACGCCTACTTCTCAAAGCTCCTGGTGAAGGACGGGGCGTGGAAGCCCTTGGTCGATTGGCAGTTCGCGCTCGTCATGATGATGGCGGTGGGTGCGTTCCTCGCTGCGTGGCTGGGGCGTGGCTTCGACGAAACCCGCGGCATGCCGGGCACGTGGGCCTCCTCTTTCGGGCCCTCACGCGTCGTGCGATGGATCGGGGCCTTTCTGGGCGGGATCATCCTGATCTTCGGCGCCCGGCTGGCCGACGGGTGCACCAGCGGGCACGCCATCTCGGGCGGGCTTCAGCTCGCCCTGTCGAGCTGGGTCTTCATGGTCGCGATGTTCGCCACGGGCGTCACGACCGGCCTTGTCCTCTACCGCCGGAAGGGAGCCTGAGCCATGTTCGAACACGCCTTTGCCGATCCCACGACCCTTCTCCTCGGTGCGATCACGGGACTGATCTTCGGGTTCCTCCTGCAGAAGGGCGGCGTCGCGTCCAGCGACACCATCATGCGGCAGATGACCCTCCGCGATTTCACCGTCGCCAAGATGATGCTCACCGCGATCGTCGTTGGTGCCGTCGGCGTCTGGATCATGAAGGAAACCGGCATGATCAAGGGGCTCCACCTCAAGCCCGCGCTGCTCGCCGCCAACGCGATCGGTGGGGGGATCTTCGGCGTGGGGATGGCGGTCGCGGGCTACTGCCCCGGCACCAGCTTCGCTGCACTTGGCCAGAAGAGTTGGGACGCGATCCCCGCCACCCTCGGCATGATCGTCGGTGCCGCGATCTTCGCCAAGGCGTATCCGTGGCTCGCCGAGAAGATCCTGCCGATCGCGGACATGGGCAAGAAGACTCTGCCCGATGTCACGGGCGTGCCTTGGTGGGCGTACATCGTGGTGCTGGCGATCGGCCTCGTTGTGATGGCGGCCGCGCTCGCCCGCAAGCCCGGCGCTACGCCAGCGTCGTAACGGGCGGATCGAGCGGCAGTCGGCGCGCGTACTCGATGAACGTGTCGTAGTTCGCACGCATCTCCGTCAAGCTGTCGCCCCCGAACTTCTCGCAGAAGCAGCGGGCGACCTCGAACGACGCGACATTCTCGAGGACCACGCTCGCGGCCGAAACGGCGCACACATCGGACCGTTCGTACGCGGAGTGCTCGGGCTGCTTGGTATTCAGGTCAACGCTGGGCATGCCGCGGAGGAGCGTCGCGATGGGCTTCATGGCGCCGCGCACCACGATCGGCTCGCCGTTGGTCATGCCCCCTTCGGTGCCGCCCGCGTTGTTCGAATCGCGCACAAAGCCTAGCGTGTGCGTTTCACGTCGCGCGGGATCGAAGCGGATCGGATCGTGCACCTTGTGCCCCCGCAGCGACGCGCACGCCTTGCCCAGCCCGATCTCGACCGATTTGAAGGCCTGGATGCCCATGACCGCGTAGGCGAGCCTGGCGTCGAGCTTGAGCGACCAGTCCATGCACGATCCGACGCCCGGCGGGCAGCCGAAAATGTGCGCCTCGACAAGCCCACCCACGGTGTCCTTGTCGATCTTCGCCTGCCTGATGATCTCGCACTGACGCTTCGTGATCGCGTCGTCGGGGCAGTACGTCTCGCTGGCGTCCCGCTTGGTCCTGAGCTGCTGCCAGTTCTCGGGTGTGACCACGACACCGGTCTCAGCGTCGAGAATGGACCGGACAAAGCCGAACGATTCGATCCCGAAGCAGCGGAGCAACAGCCTGGCGACCGCGCCGGCGGCCACGCGGCTCGCGGTTTCCCGCGCGCTCGCCCGCTCGAGCGTTTCGCGGCAGTCGGTGGTCAGCCACTTGATGCTCCCCGCCAGGTCCGCGTGCCCGGGTCTGGGCCGATACACCGGAGGGGTCTTCGCGAGATCGTCCATCCGTGAATCGTGGTTGCTGATCGAGAGCACCAGCGGCGAGCCGATCGTCTTGCCCCGGCGTACGCCCGTCAGGGCTGTGGCCGTGTCCTGCTCGATCCGCTGCCGACCGCCGCGCCCGTACCCGCCCTGTCGGCGTCGCAGCTCGGCGTTCACAAAGTCCAGGTCGAGCGGAACGCCCGCGGGCACCCCGGTGATCATCACGATGAGGGCGGCACCGTGGCTCTCTCCCGCGGTCTGGTAACTCAGCGTCGGCATGCTCGAAGGGTATCGGCTCGCCGGGCGATGGTCCGTTGCCGATCGCTGCCGGGCGTCAGTTCTTGAACCCTTTGAGCACGTCCAGCACGTTCGAGAAGTCGTCCTGCCAGAGGTATCGGTCCCCCCCGGGCGCCTTGGGCATCCGTACCCAGAACTTCGAGTCGCCCGCGAAGGGCGCCAACGCCCGCTCGTCCCTGGCGATCACGACCCAGACCGATCTGGACATCTCTTCGTACTTGCCCCGCTCGGGGGTGTACCCGCGCGAGCCCGGCTCGTTGGTGCCCTGCGCGTCCGTGCTGACAAACACCGGCACGCCGAGCTGCTCGCAGACCCGGGCGAGCACCGGGGAGAGATCAAAGTATCGGTTGGAGATGTGCACCGCGAGCAGCCCGTCGGGACGGAGCTTCTTGAGGTAGGTATCCATCGCCTCGACCGTCAGCAGATGCACCGGGATGGAGTCGGAGCTGAACGCGTCGAGCATGATGACGCCGTACGACCCGTCGGCGGCTTTGGCGATCTCCCGTCGCCCGTCGCCGAGCACGATCTGGATCGAGGCCCCACGCTGGCGGGCGTCGTCGAGGTAGGTGAAGTACTGTGGGTCCGAGGCCAGATCGCGGACGACCGGGTCGATCTCGTAGAAGCGGTACGAGTCGCCGCGCTGGGCGTACGCCGCCACCGATCCCGTCCCCAGCCCGATGACAGCGACAGAGGTGGCGGGGGAGCTGGGCCTGACGTTCTCGGCGATGGCGTTCATCGCGCCGGGGATCGCCGCCAGGGCGACGAGCGCCGATCCCGGGCCGGGTGCGAGTCCGTCGGCAAGGAGCGATCCCCGCGCGAGCGAGACCAGCGAGAACGCGGCACGTTCCTGCGCGCTCCTTGCAGGCCCGCCCGAGGCGGCGGCCCGCATGATGTCGCCGACAGGTCCCAGGCGGTGGTAGTACGTGGTGGGGTCGAGGCGGGCGTCGTGCTCGAAGGTGGTGCCGTCGGCACGCGCTCGCGTGGTCGATCCGCGGAGCTGCGCGCCGTGCAGCGTCGTGCCGTGGAGGAGCTTGAACATCGCCGGGGCCTTCCCCTCGGCCCGCGGATCGATGCGGTACACGTGGTTTACGCCGAAGAAGCTGCGTCGGATGGTGAGCGTCTCATCCCCGTAGGCGTGCTTGCTGACGTATTGTCCGGTGAGCATGGCGGCCGCGAGAGCCGCCGCGGTCACCCCGGGCCAGGCCAAGACCATGATCGTGGCGAAGCAGACGCCGAGCGTGGCGATGGTCTGGAGATTTTCGACGGATCCAACGCCCAGCCCCGCCGCTCGCCCTGCCGCACCTGTGCCGAAATACACCGCGATCGTCGCGAGCACGCCCGCGACCAACGCCAGCCAGCGCTGGCCAGCGCCCGCCGGGTTGAGCCACGCGAAACGCCCGATCGACACTCGCGGTGCGGGGCGAAGACAGACCGCCAGCGCCAGAGCGATGGGGTACTCGGAGATGAGCGTGAACGCCGCCGGGGCGACCAGCGCGTTGAACGCCCCTCCCAGCACACCACCCAGCGCGAGAAAGAAAAAGAACTCGGTGAGCCTGGCAGGGCTTGGCCGGTCGTCGGCGAGCCTTCGATGGCACATCAGAGCCGCCAGCGTGAAGCAGATGAGGTGCGTCAGCGCGATGAGGACGAACGGGCTGTGCCGCCCGGTCATCACCACGTACGCCGCGAGCAGCGAGAAAGCCCCCAGAAGCCACCCCAGCACCCAGGCCGGCATCGGAATCCGCGGCGAGAACGCCACGCTGAAGGTCATCAGATACAGGAACAACGGCACGACCCACAGCAGAGGGACCGAAGCCAGGTCCGTCGCGATGATCTGCGTCACGCCGATCATCAGGCTCGAAGGAACCGCCGCCAGAAGCGTCCAGTGCATCCGCCGCCGCCACGACACGGGTTCCGGCGGGGCTTCCTCGGCCGCGGATCGCTCCCCGAGTGCCTCGGCCTCGCCCGCGGCCCGCCACGCGACCACCCCGCACGCCACGAGCATCAGTCCAAGAAGGATGTACCCGCCCGCCCACCAGAGCGACTGCTCGATCAGCGAAAGCCTGGGCTCGATAAGGAAGGGGTAGCCCAGCAGCCCCACCGCGCTGCCCACGTTGCTCGCCGCATAGAGGAAGTACGGGTCTTTGGCGCTCGGGTGACGCGTACGGCTGAACCATCGCTGCACCAGGGGCCCCGTCGTGGACACGACGAAGAAGGGCAACCCGAACGCCGTTCCGAGACTCGTGAGCAGCCAGCCCGTGACCGAACCCGAGGTCGGGCCGCCCGCGTCGGCGGGGATGAACATGGGGAGAGCGACGACCGCACCGGCGGCCAGCAGAGCGTGCACCGCCACCTGCCCGACCAGGCGAACGCGCGTCGTCAGCAGGTGCGAGTACATGTACCCCGCGAGCAGCCCCGCCTGGAAGAAGAGCATGCACGTTGTCCAGACCGCGCTGCTCCCGCCGGCGAGCGGCAGGACCATCTTGCCGGCCAGGGGCTGGACCATGAACAGAAGGGCCGCCGAAAGGAACACCGTCGCCGTGTACAGCCAGATCATCGTCGCTCCCACGCCGGGCTCCGCGCCGGGGCCGCGCAGTGTACCCCGTCGCTACCATCGCCCGTGACCGAACCAACCCGACTCTACGACGCCGTGCTCTGCGACATCGACGGGTGCCTCGGGCCCGAGTCCGCCGCCCCCTTCGATGCCGAGGCCCTTGCCGCCGTCGCCCGCTACAACCGCGACGCGCAAACCCGACGTGATCGCCCCGTCGTCACCTTGTGCTCAGGCAGACCTCAACCCTTCGCCGAGGCGATCTGTCGGTTCATCGGCAACACATCGCTCCCCGTCGTCTGCGAGAACGGCGTCTGGATCTACGACCCGCGCGACCAGCGATTCCTCCTCGACCCGGCCATCACCCCCGACCACCTGCGCATGGTGCGAGAAGCCACCCGCCTGATCGAGTCCGACTGGCTGCCCAAAGGCGTGGTCATTCAGCCCGGCAAGGCCGCGTCGATCTCGCTGTGGCATCCGGACACCGCCTTCCTGCGCGGCGTGGCCGACCACCTCTCCGAAACCTTCGCGGCCCAAGCGTGGTCCTTCCGCGTCTCGATGACCGTCGCCTGGATCAACTGCGACCTTGCCCACATCAGCAAAGGCACCGGGCTCGACCGCGTGCTCGCCATGACAGGCCTGAGGCGAGACCGGCTCGCCGGGGTCGGCGATTCCTACAGCGACCTTCCCATCGCCGAACGCGTCGCGTACTTCGCCTGCCCCGCCAACGCGGACCCCCGCCTGGCCGCCCATGCCGCGTACGTCTCGCCCGGGCACGAGATCGAGGGGGTGCTGGACATCCTCGCCCGTTTGGCACCCAAACAGTAAGCAAACACAGATTTTTTCGTACCGCACGCGCACATCGGGCGGACGAGCGGAGTCTCTGCCCCGCCCGAGACGCGGGACGGCCGGGCCGAGGAGGGGACGGCCGTCCTGTGTCGGGCAACTTGCACCGAAGACCGCGGACTGGAGAGGCCGCGAGTCTTTGAAGCCCGCGATCCACCGGTCGCGGGCTTCGTTGCTTCTACGATCAAGGCGTGGATCCCGACGATCATGTCTGCCTGTGCTTCCACGTCAGCCTGCGGAAGATCCGTGGGTTTCTGGCGAGGGAGAACCCGCCCGTCGCCTCGCTCATCTCCGAGTGCCTGTCCGCCGGCACGGGGTGCATGTGGTGCGTGCCGTTCCTGAAGCACCTTCACGCGATGCATCGCGACGGGCGCACGCCCGACCTGTCCGTGAGTCCGGAGAAGTACATCGAGGCGCGCGCACAGTACCGGGAGACCAAGGCCCGCGATCCCCGCGTGGTCGACGAGGCCACGGGGCGGGGAGGGGAGACCCCCAACAACAACGCGGGCGCCGGTTCAGGACCGACGCCCGCGTGAATGTGCTGGATCGGTTGTAGATCAGCTATCGATCTTGCGGAGCGACAGCCCGCTCTCGTGCAGCCGATCGCGGATTTCCTTGAGGCTCGTCGCGCCGAAGTTCTTGACGCCCATCAGCTCGGCCTCGGTGTGGCTGGCCAGATCGCCCAGCGTCGAGATGTTGAGCAACTGCAACGCCTTGCGGGCGCGGACGGAAAGCTGCAGTTCCGTCACGGGCTTGGCAAGAATCGCCTCCTTGTTCGTCCCCTTGAACTGCTCGGCCAGAGCCCGGCGGGCGGCGCGGTGCGCGTCCTCGAGGCCCTGCCCGAGGCGGAGGTTCCGGGCGGTGAGCATCTTCTTGATCTCGATCAGGCTGCTCTCGCCGAAGTTCTTGTAGCTCATCAGCTCCGCCTCGGTGATCTTCAGCAGATCGCCCAGCGTGCGGATGCTCATCTTCTTGAGGCACGTGCGGGCCCGCACGGAAAGCTCGAAGTCGGTGACGGGTGTGTCCATCAGCGCCTTGCGCTTGAAGTGATCGCGATCGGGCTCATCCTCGACGATCATGTCCTTGCTCGCCTGGATGTCCTTCATGTAGAGGCGAGCGCGAGGGTGGTTGGGGTTGGTGTCCAGCACCTGCCTGAGGCACCGCTCCGCACGCACCAGGTCGCCGCGATCCTCATACATCACGGCGAGGTTGATGAGCGCGTTGACCAGGGCGGGCGGGGTTTCGACACACTGCTCATACGCCGCCAGCGCCTCCTCTTCCTCGCCCATCAGATCGAGGGCGTAGGCCAGATGGAACAGGGCGTGCGCGCTGCTCGGGTCCGCCGCGGTCGCCTTCTTGAATTCGGCGACGGCGCCGGCGTGGTCGTTCTGGGCCATCAGCTTCTGGCCCGTGCTGAGGTGCTTGCTCGCGGCCGCCGTATCGCGACGGGCCGACTCCGAAACACCGATCACCGTATCCAGAGGATCGTGGGACATGCGAACTCCGATTGTCTGTGGACTGTCCGTGACGGCCGCCCCTGCGCGGCCTTCTTTCGAACACTATGAACAGCCGCCACCCCGGTCCACCGCCTTTCCAGCCAGAACCCGAACAGATCGACCCCCGGCCGTCAGTTTTTCTTCAGATGCCGTCCGTCGTGCCCCCGCCCGGCTGCGCGATGGGCGTTGGCGACTCGGCGCCCCCGGCCGGTTCGACGAGCCGGATCGTCTTCCAATGCCCACCGAGGAACCGCCACAGCAGGAGGAGGCACAGCACGACGATGTACGACGCGGCGGCGATCCAGGCCCCCAAACTTTCGAGCGAGGGTGCCCAGTGCGTGAGCGCGAGCCCGCCGCCCACGATCACGACCCACGAGGCGACGATCGTCGCGATGCCCGGGAAGAAGGTGTCGCCCGCCCCGCGAAGCGCGCCGCTGGTCACCATCGCCCCCGCGTCAAAGAGTTGGAACGCGGCGGTCGCGATCAGCATCAGCGACCCCAGCCGGACCATCTCCGCCGCCAACGCGGGGTCGGTGTCCTCGCGGACAAAGAACCCGATCAGCGGCTCGCGGAAGACCACGAACACCACGCCGCAGAGACCCATGTACACCGCGGTGATCCGAAGGGCGAGCCAGAAACGGGCCGCGGCGATGTCGTGCCGCCCCTTGCCGATGTAGCTGCCCACGAGCGCGGTGGTCGCGACGGACATCCCCACCGCGGGCATGAACGACAGGGACATGTACTGGTGGGCCGCCCACCCGGCCGAGGCGTGCGCCGGGCCGAAGTGGCTGACCAGGTACACCATGAAGAAGCCCCAGCAGACCATCTCGTTGACGAACATCGCTCCACCCGGCCAGCCGAGTGTGGCGATTTCGCGCAGCCGATCCAGCGACGGGCGGATCGCGCCGCGGTCGCGCGTGCCGAAGCGGGCCGCGAAGGAGGGGCTCAGGAAGTACGCCAACGGGATCGCCAGCTCGAGCCCGGTGGCGAGCACGGTGCCCCACGCCGAGCCCGCGATGCCCAGCCCCGCTTCCATGCCGAGCACGCGAGCCGCCCACGCGCTGGATTCGCCCAGGAATCCAAGCCCGTACTCATCTCCCGAAGGCCCGAAGACCAGCACCGCCGAGATGAAGAGGTTGAAGATGTTGGCGGCGATCCCCGCGACCATCACCACGCCCGCCTTGTGGATCCCGTAGAAGAACTGGCTCAGCCCGCGCGTCGCCATGTTGAGAAAGCACCCCCAGATCAGCACCCGCCCGTATTCGTTCGCCAGGGCGGCCTGCGTCGGATCGACGCTCGCGGTCCGGAGCACCCAAGGCATCAGCAACGCCACGGGCTGCAGCAGGATCGCGAACAGCGCCGCCAGATAGATCGCGTTCCACGCGTACGCCGCCCCCGCCCGCGGCCGACCGGCCCCCAGATGCTGGGCGACATAGGTGTTGACGACCTGCAGCATGCCGTACGCGAAGGCCTGCGGCACCCAGGCCACCAGCCCGCCGTTGCCCTGCGCCCCCACGAACTCCGGGCCGAGCCGCGAGACGAGCCACTTGTCCGTAAAGGTCATCGCCGTGTACGACACCATCGTCGCCACGGTCGGCCCGGCGATCGCGAACACCTCCCGCAGCGGCGAGACCGGACGGGCCAGTGAAGGGGTGGTGGATGTGGGGGTGGGGGTGG
>DDSG01000040.1:0-177 GCA_002343325.1 Phycisphaerales bacterium UBA2396
TGCACAGGATGCTGAACGCCACCCGCACGCCGCTCTTCTCGTGCGTCACGTACCCGGACAGGCACGACACGCCGTTGACAAACCCGGTCTTGGCCTGCAGGCTGTTCTTCAGCCCGCTGCGCCCGAACCGCGTCCGCAGCGAGCCCTCCCCGGGCGTCGCCATCGACGCAAGGTACA
>DDSG01000040.1:458-773 GCA_002343325.1 Phycisphaerales bacterium UBA2396
GTCGCCGGCGCCACCTTGTTGACCTCCGACAGACCAGACCCGTCCGAGATGATCGTGCCCGACGCGAAGCTCGGCCCAAGCCGCTGCGACAACAGCGTCCGCAACGCCGTCGCGCCGTTCTCCCACGAGCCCGGCTGGTTCCGACCGGCAAACTCGTGCCCCGTGCGCTTCATCAACGCCTCGGCGTACAGGTTCATCGACGCCGTGTTGCACCGCTTCACCACGTCCGCGATCGGCGTCGTCACCACGACCACCGTCTTGGGGTTCTCGAATGTCTCCCCCTCGGCCACCATGCGGACCGCCTGCTCGCCCTTC
>DDSG01000040.1:999-19523 GCA_002343325.1 Phycisphaerales bacterium UBA2396
TCCGCACGCTCCACCCGCACGCCCTGCCTCTGCAACTGCTCGGCCAAGACCTTCCCAAAGAACGTCGCGTTGTCGTTCAGGGGCACCTCAACCGCCGACTGACCCGATTGCCCGACCTCACCCTTGACCCGAAAGGCGTTCTGATCGCTCACCCGCTCCGCGCCGACCGTATTGGGCTCGCCCGGCACGCTGCGGGCAAGGTTGTCAATCCGCAGGAATCCGACATCCGGCTCAAGCCTCAGCGAGGGCGCCGCCCCGCGCTGCTTGGCCGGCGTCGGGAAAATCGCCAGGACGTTCGCGTGGAAGTTCACCCCCGCCACCTGGGCCCCGTACGACTCCCCAAGGTGCCTCGTCGGCCACTGCGGATGGATCCACTGCCGATCAAACACCCGGTCATCCACCACCACCTCGCTCAGCCGCTCGACGCCCGCCTTCTTCACCGACCCCACGATCGCGTTCAGAAGATCCGGCACCGTCAGCTTCGCCGGCGACCGGGCCAGCAGCTCGGGGTCGCCCAGCGACGGATCCCCCGAACCCTTGATGATGAGCCGATCCCCGTCGAGCTGGAACTCCGTCCGGAACGTGAACTCGGGCCCAAGCACGAGCAACGCCGCCCCGGTGCTGAAGACCTTCTGATTGGACGCGGGGATGAAGGCCCGCGAGGCCAGCACGTCCGCCAGCACCCGATCCCCCGTGCCGTCCTTGCCCAACCGAACGATGCTGACGCCCACGCGATCCCCGGCCGCGAGCTTCCGCTGGGCGATCAACTCCTGAACGCTCTGGTTGAGAGGCTGAGCGAAGGCAACCGACGCGAGCATCGACGCCGCCCCGAACGCCGCCGCCACACAACGCACCCCGACCGCCACCGTTTGCTTCACCATCGGGCCCTCCATGCCAACCGCGCGGTCACTCCCTCTGCCGCGACGTCCTTCATCGGCCTGTCGATCGCCTCGACTCGACCGGAACACCCTGCTTCCAGCCACACCGCCCATTCCCCGGGCCGATCCCGGCCCGCGCCCGCACTTTCCGGGGCCCCCGGACCCATTCATCCCGCTCCACGAATCACACCAACCAGCGACACCAGCTCCTCCGCCTGGGAGCGACCGATCAACTCCCAACTCGGCCACTTCACGTCCCCAACCAGGGGCGCGTGGGCCAGCATGTCCCGAACCGCCTTCGAGAACTTCTTCGGCGACAGCCCGCTCGCCACCGCGATCGGCACCGGCATCGCCAGCACCGGCCTCGTCGGGCTCGGCACCAGATACCCCAGCACCCGTTCCTTCACGCCGTACGACAGCGACCACCGCCACGGCACCCCGTGCCACCCCAGACTCTCCGTCAGCCCAAGCCCCTGCAGCCCCGACCGCGCCGACTCAAACGCCGGCAGGTACATCTTCGGCACCGCCTCGACCAGCTCGTCGATCGTCGGGCGATTGAACCGATCTTCCCAGGTTGATCTCGCCTTGATCGCCAGCGCCATGCCTCTCTCCTTGTCGTTCCCGACCGCCCGACCCCCAGCAGAATCCTTGATCACCCCGCGCCCGCAGTCCACGCCGCCGCACGCTTACAATCTCCCGTCCCTTCGTACGCCCGAGAACCGGAGCCACCATGACCACGCCAACCCCCTCTCCCGCCTCCGCCCGCACGGGCGACCTCGCCGGGGCTTGCATCCTGCTCGTCGACGACAACGACCAGAACCTCGAACTCCTCCTCGCCTACATCGAGGAACTCGGAGCCGAACTCCACACCGCCCATGACGGGCTCGAAGCTCTCGACAAGGTCAAAGCCCGCAGGCCGGACCTCATCCTCCTCGACGTCATGATGCCCCGCATGAGCGGCTTCCAGGTCTGCCAGAAACTCAAGACCGACCCGACGACGCGCGATATCCCCATCGTCGTCGTCACCGCCCTCAACGAAGTCGCCGACGTCGAACGCGCCGTCGAACTCGGCGCCGACGACTTCCTCACCAAGCCCGTCAATCGCCTCGAACTTCTCACCCGCGTCCGCTCGCTCGTCAGGCTCAGCCTCCTGAGCAAGAAACTCCAGGGCACCCTCGCCGAGCTCAAGAAGCACAGCGGCTCCTGACGCCACCACCCTTCCCGACCTCAGCACCCCTGATCAAACGCGATCACGAACGCGTCAAAGTCGAAGAAATCGACGAACCCGTCCCCGTCGAAGTCCGCCGTCCCGCCGGGCGGACACACCACGCCCTCGAAGCAGTCCACGAACTCGTCAAAGTCGAAGAAGTCCAGGAAGCCGTCCCCGTTGAAGTCCGCAGGGATCGGCGTCTGAAACACCCGCGACGCCGGGCTCGACGCGCGATTGCCCCCCGGACCGCTCGCCACCACGCCCCAGTAGTACGTCCCGCACGTCGACAGCACGCCCCCAGGCACCTGCACCGACGTCGACCCAAGCCCCGACGCCGTCCACACCGCCGGCGACAGCGTCGGGCTCAGCGATACCACCGCCGTGTACGACGTCGCGCCCGACGAGGCCGACCAGCTCAGCACCGGATCGAGCGACACCCCGACGGCCCCGTCCGCCGGCGAGATCAGCGAGAACGCCCCCGGAGGCGTCGCCGGCACGGGCAGCACAAAGTCCGCCACCACCGGCCGGTGATCGCTCGCCAGAATGCCCGCGCCCGACGGGCTCGAGAACGTCGCCAGCTCGGCCGGCACGGCCGCCGCAGCCGCCGTCGACGCCACAAACACAAAGCTCCGCCGAAGCGCCGCCACCGAATCCTGCCAGCAGAGGTAGTCCAACTTGCTGCTCCCCTGCGTGTACCGGTTCGTCGTGTTGTTCGCGTTGAGCGGGTCCCGCGAATCATCAAACCTCGAATCCGACCGATCGCGGTCCGTCCCGTCCGTCCCCCCGTCGGTCGCCGCCTTGGTCATCCACCACGCCGGGCCGTTCCGACCGTTGGTGTTCTCGTCCTCATTGAAATCCCCGCCCCAGATCACCGGCGTCTCCGCCGTCAGCACCCGCGTCGCCGCCGGCGCATCCGCAATCCTCGCCCGCGGATCGGGCGTCGATCCGCCTCCCCCGTTGAACAGATAATCGATGTAGTACGCCGTCCGCTGCGACGCGATCAACCGCTCCGCCAGATCCCCCGACGCTCCGCCCGACTTGAGGTGGCACGTCCCCACCACCACGTCCCCGGCGTACTGCCCGTCGGGAAGATCGATCTCTGAAAACACAAACCCTCGGATCCCCGCATTCCCACCCGAAGGCACGTACAGGTCCGCCGACACAAAGAACGTCGACACGCTCGTCCGCGTGTCCCCGTTCAGATCCGTGAACGGATACCGGCTGAGCACCACGTTCCGATTGAACCCGTCCGTCTGGTCCGCCACATACACATAAGGCAGCGACACCGTCGGCGCATACAGCCGCACATAGCTCGTCACCGCCCCGCCCAGGAACGGATCCGTCCCGCCGTTGACAAACAAGTTCATCACCGTCGTCAGGTTCGCCACGCTGTCCACGCCCGAACCCGTCCCGTTGCCCGAGTTGTCGCCGCACTCCTGCAGCACCAGCACGTCGGGCTTGAGCACCGCGACGATCCGCGCCAACGCACACCAGGAATTGAACCCCTCGACCTTCGGCTGTGTGGTGCACAGGGCGTCCTGCACGTTCCACGTCATCACCCGAAGATCACGCGTCTCGGTCTTCCCCCACTGCCCCGACGACGGACTCCACTGGCCCCGCGCCGCCCCCGCCAGCACGACCACCGCCACCACCACGCTCATCCAGATTCCGGTCCGCCGCATGCCGTCTCCTCCTCTGCGATCGGCAAGTATAAACCCTTGCCGGAAACGAGGATAGCCGCAACCTCCGCCCGCAACACGCACCATCCAAAAAGAAACGGACCCCCGGCGAAAGCCGAGGGTCCGGAAAGGATCGTTGCTCACCGCGTCAGATCAGCAGCCGGCCTCGAAGGCCGCCACATACGCGTCGAAGTCGAAGAAGTCGATGAACCCGTCGCCGTCAAAGTCCGCCGTCTTGCCGGGCGGACACGCGTTCGCGTCCTCGAAGCACGCGACGTACGCGTCAAAGTCGAAGAAGTCGACGAAGCCGTCCCCGTCGAAGTCCGCCGGGCAGCCCGGCTCCTCGAGAGGCTCGATGTTGCCGATGTACATGAGCGCGTTGTACGCCTGGTCGGCCGAGGCGGGGTTGCCGCCGGTCGACGTCGGGTTCTCGTAATCGCCGTCGCCATCGACGTCATAGACGATGCCCGCGTTGAACACCAGCCCGCCCAGCGTGCGCGGATCGGACGTGGTGAACTGGCTGGCGTCCGTCCCGCCGAAGGCGTACGACGCCACGTTGCCCGACCAGAACCCGCTCGAGCTCGCGCCCGTCGACAGCGACGAGGACATGAACGGGATGTTGTACCGCACGCCCGAGTTCTGACCGAGCTTGGTGTCACCCAGCTCAACCAGCAGCTCGAGGCGGTAGCAGAAGTTGGCCGGGTCGTACACCGCACGGATCAGCGCCGTGTCGTCGTCGATGAACCCGCCAGCCTTGTTGAGCTTGACGCCCGAGATGAAGTAGATGTTGCCCACCGAGTCGAACGCCGGAGCGGTCATCGTCGGCCCGAGGCGGTTGCCCGCCCCAGTGAACTCCGCGAACGCCGCCAGACGGCCGATCGGCGCGTCGTACGTCGCGCTGCTCGGGTTCAGGTCGAGCACGCCGTCGTTCTCGCCCGCGTCGCCCGTGAAAGGCGTCCCGTCGTTGCCCGAGTCGCCCAGGATCGCCTTGCCCTGGAGGTTGATGAAGTCGTACCACGCCGCCGCAACCCACTGACCGGCGCTGGGATTGTTGGTGTCAAAGCGGTACACCATGATCGCGTTGTACGGGCTGTCGTTGGTGTTCAGAAGCCCGGAGACCGCCGTCGCCGCGACCAGCCCGCGACCGGCCTGGTCCTTCGCCACCGCGATCTGCCCGTTGCCCCCGCGGAACGCCACCGCGCCCGAGTAGTGACGGAACTCGCCGTTGTCGAAGAGCCACCCGCCAAAGCCGGGCGAGCACGGATCGTTGATCAACTGGCCCGGATTGCGTGGGCCCGCGATCGTGAACTGCGACAGCACGCCGCCAACGCCCGTCGTGCCCCAGATCGAGAGGTTCTCGGCCGGGGTGCCGCCGCCCGTCGCGTTCTTCGTGATCGCCGCCGCCGTCCCCGTCGAACCCGGGAAAATCTGCACCGGGGTAAACGACACGCCGCCACGGCTGTCCGCCGCCGCGCCGCGGTAGGTCGCGTTCGTCGTCACCGAGTTCAGCGCGCTCTCGAAGAAGTACGCCGGACCAAACGTCAGACCGATCGCCGAACCACGCGCAAGATCACCCACACCGGCGGGGACCAGTGTCGGAGTCGTGTGCGTCGTCGACGAGTTGGCAACCACCCAGTTCGTCGCCGAAGCGTCCGAGCCGCCCAGGTTGCTGATCACGTTGAGCACCGCCGGGGCGCGACCGGCAAACGCGCCGTACGCCACCGTCTGCACCCGGAAGATGTTGTTGCCCACGATCCGGTCGGGAGTACCCGCCGGCGAATCGTTGTTGTCCGCACGGAAGACCACGTTGCCCGACGCGTCCACCGCGCCAAAGCCCAGCCCCGAACGCGCCGGCTGACCCGCCGGAGCATTGTGCGCCGCCACCACGCGCGTCACGTACAGCCGACCCGGGTTCGCCGGATCAACGTTCACCACGCCGCCGATGATCGAGTTCATCGAACGCTGGGGCGTGCTCCCGTCAAAGCCGAAATCCGCCGAGCCGAACCCGAACTGGAACGAGCCCGCCGGGCCGCCGATCAACTGCCCGGGCGTGTTCCGCGTCGGGTGAACGCCCTGACCCGCCGTCGTCCACAGCGAGTACTGCGACGACGCCGAGGGGACGTCCAGACGGACGTTCTGGCTGATGTACTGCGCGCTCAACTGACCGTTGAAGAACTCGCGCGTGTTGTCGTTCTGGGCCCGGTACCCGCCGGTCACGGTCGACGCCTTGCTCAGAGGGGCCATCCCGAAGCGGTTGCCCCACGACGACCGGAACGCCGTCAGGTCCAGCACGTACTGCGCCCGCTGGTACGGCGCGCCCGCCACGTCGACCGGCAGCGCGTCCCCGCCCGCCAGGCCCGTGCCGGTGCCCACGCTGTCCTGCGCGTACACCGGAGCCGCAGCCCCGCACACGCCGATCAGACCAATCACGCCCATCGTCTTCTTCATAATCGACCTCTCCAGTTGCTCAACCATCGCCTCGGCCGCCGCCCTGTGGGGACACCGACCACTCGCGCTCGGGCCTCCGCCCGAACGCACCGCTCCGAACGTCACCTTGGAGGACCTCTCTGACCTCTTCCGACCGAGCCTGAGATACTCCCAAGCCCAGACAGGCCGCAACCTTGCGCGCCGAACCATCCTAGTCGGCCCCGGCCTCTTCTCCAACACCCGATCACGCCGTCCGGCCAAGTTTGCGCAATCCCAACACAGCCCCCAGACATGACCTAAAAGAGTGGTTCCGCTCACACCATCCGCGCCGCGATCGCACCCGCCAACGCCGCGTTCGAGCGCACCAGCGCGATGTTCGCCCGAAGGGTCGCCCCTTGCGAGAGTTCGTGCAGCCGCCCCAGCGTTGCCGGCGTCACATCCCGTCCGGCGGCCGCCCCCGCCTGCGCCGTCGCATCCGCCAACCACCGATCCCACTGGCGACGATCGATTTCCTCTGATTTGGGGATGGGGTTGCACACCACAACGCCTCGGCCCGTTCGTGCCAGTTCAGCCGCCACGAACCTCGCCAAGTCGGCCGGATCGTCGAAGGTTTCGTCCACGTCGGCGTCGCTCTCTCTCAGGTAGAAAGCAGGGAAACGTTCGGTCCGATAGCCCACGACCGGCACGCCCAGCGATTCGAACACTTCGCGCGTCGCCACGACGTCCAGCAGCGACTTGACCCCCGAGGTCACCACCGCGACGGGGAACCGCGTGAACGCGGCCAGATCAGCCGAGATGTCCAGTTGCGTCCCATAGCCCCGGTGGACGCCACCCAGACCGCCCGTCGCGAAGACCCGCACCCCGCCCGCCGCGGCGAGCTCCATCGTGGTCGAGACCGTCGTCGCCGCGTGCGCGCGGCGGTGGATCAGAATCCCCAGATTGGCCGAGTTCACCTTCTCCACGCGGGCGGCAGCGAGAAGTTCATCCAACTCGGCCTCGCTCAGCCCCACCGTCGGCACGCCGTGCACGACACCGACGATCGCGGGGTTGGCGCCGCTCTCGCGCACGTCCGCCGCGAGCAATCCTGCCAGCGTCTTGGATTCCGCACGGGGCACGCCGTGGAGCAGCAGCGTCGTCTCGAGGGCCACAGCAGGTTGTTTGGCGCGACACAGCACGTTCATCCGGTATGCTCCCGCGGCCCGCCGGCCGGGATCCTCGCGTGCCGCCGGGCTCGCCGCATGAGTCTACTCCTCCTCGCCCTGATCACCATCGCCGTGCTGACCGCGGGCTATTTCGCCTACGGGACGTACATCGCCCGCCAGTACAACCTCGACGACCGCTCGGCCACCCCCGCCGTCACCAAGGCCGACGGGATCGACTTTGTCCCCACACGCCCGTTCTATCTGCTCGGGCAGCACTTCAGCGCCATCGCCGCCGCCGGCCCGATCGTCGGCCCGATCCTCGCGTGCCAGAGCTTCGGCTGGCTCCCCTGCGTCCTCTGGATCCTGCTGGGCGTGGTCTTCATCGGGGCCGTCCACGACTTCTCCGCGCTCATCGCCAGCATCCGCCACGGCGCCCACAGCATCGCCGAGATCGCCCGCCGAAACCTCGGGCCCAAGGCCTTCGTCTCCCTCACCCTCTTCATCTGGCTCGCCCTGCTCTACGTCATCGTCGCCTTCACCGACGCCACCGTCGCCACCTTTGTCGGCACCGATCCGGACCTCGCCTTGATCGCCGGCGGGGAGTTCAACAAGGGCGGCGCCGTCGCCGCCGCCAGCGTCCTCTACATCCTCCTCGCCCTCGTCATGGGCATCGTCGAGCGCACGCTCAAGCCACCGATGTGGCTTTCGACGCTCATCTTCGTCCCGGCGACGCTCGCCGTCGTCTGGGTCGGCACGCGCATCTCCACCGTCCTCGTGCTCCCGCCTTCCACCTGGTACTGGATCATCCTCGGGTATTGCCTCGTCGCCTCCATGCTCCCCGTCTGGCTGCTCCAGCAGAGTCGCGGGTATCTCGGCGGCTTCGTCCTCTACCTCGCGATCGCCATCGGCGTTGTCGGGCTGCTCTTTGGCAACTACACCATCAAGCAGCCCATGATCAACCCAAACGCCGGTGGGCTCGCCGCCCTGGGCAGCGTCTTTGCGGGCTCGGCAGAGGCCCCGCCGCTCACCACCATCGTCTTCCCGTTCCTCTTCGTCACCATCGCCTGCGGCGCGTGCTCGGGGTTCCACGGGCTCGTCTGCGGCGGCACCACCAGCAAACAAATCGCCAAGGAAAGCCACTGCAAGCCCGTCGCCTTTGGGGCCATGCTCCTCGAAGGCTTCGTCGCGATCATCGCCCTCTCCACGATCATGATGGTCGAGCCCGCCGACCTCCGTGGCGCCGACGGCAAGCCGCTCCCGCCCGGCGCGATCTACGGCGAGGGAATCGCCCGCTTCATGACCGTGATCCTCGGGCCCGAAGCCCTCGTCTACGCCAAGACCTTCGGGACCATGGCCGTCGCCACCTTCGTCTTCGACACGCTCGACGTCGCCACACGCCTCGGGCGATACCTCCTGCAGGAACTCTTCCAGCTCCGCTCGCGTCTGGCCGGCATCGTCATGTCGCTCCTCACGGTCGGCGCACCGCTGGGCATTCTCCTGACCGCGGAACCCAAGAGCTACCTCCTCTTCTGGACTCTCTTCGGCACGTCCAACCAGCTTCTGGCCAGTCTCACCCTTCTGGGCGTCACGGTCTGGCTGTACAACCAGGGCCGGCGCTGCTGGTACACCTTCCTCCCCATGCTCTTTGTGATGTCCATCACGCTGACGGCACTGTCGCTCCAGATCCTGGGCGGCATCCGCACCGCGTGGGCCAAGCAGTCGCTCCTGCACGCCGAGGTGCTCAACGCCGCGGTCGGCACCGCACTGTTGCTCCTCGCGGCGCAGTTCATCGTCCAGGCCGTCCGCGCTGTGAAGCGCACACCCGCTCGTTCGGAGACATCCCTCTCATGATCGCCGCCTTTCTCGCCGGTTCCGCGATGGTGCTCGCCTCGGCCGACGTTCGTCCGTCGACTCAGGACGCCCCGACGCTGCTCTGCTGGCCTTCGGACGAACGCGCCCAGTACCTGGCGTACGAGCAACGCCTGATCGCCTCGCCCACGAGGCAGCGCCTGCTCGACATGCACATCGCGCTGGCCTCTGAGCCGCACGTCGCCGGGACCCCGGGCGACTGGAAGGTCATCGAGACGATCGCGCAGGCCTTCCGCGAGTACGGCGAGGGGATCGATGGCTGGACGGTCGAGGTCGAGGAATTCTGGGCGTATCTCTCTCGCCCGATCGCCGCCTCGGTGCAGGTCATCACCCCGCTCGAGACCATTCCGCTCGACCTCAAGGAGAAGCCGGTCTGGGGCGATCCCGTCGTCTCCGCCGCCGCCGAGCCCTTCCCCTACCTCGCCTATGCCGCGTCCGGCGACGTCGACGGCGAAGTCGTCTACGCGAACTACGGCACCAAGGCCGACTTTGACCGCCTCCGCTCGTGGGGTGTCGACCTCTCCGGCAAGGTGGTCATCTGCCGATACGGCGGGAACTACCGTGGCTTCAAGGTGAAGTTCGCCCAGGAGGCCGGCGCCGCCGCCGTCATCATGTTCACCGACCCCGCCGACTCGGGCTTCGTGCGGGGCGAGGTCTATCCCGAGGGCGGATGGTCCAACGAGTGCTGCACGCAACGCGGCTCTCTGCTCGTCACGGGCTGGCAGGGCGACCCGCTGACCCCCGGCGTCTTTGCCGACAAGAACGCGGCCCGACTGAACCCCGAGGACGTCTCCCTCCCGCGCATCCCGGCGCAACCCATGGGCTACGGCCCGGCGGGCGAGATCCTGCGCCGCATGGCCGGCGACAACCTCCCGCCCGAAGTCGCCGAGTCATGGAAGGGTGGCATCAGCACCACCTACCGCCTTACGGGCGGGCCGAACCTGCGCGTTCGGCTCAAGGTGGAGCAGAAGCGCGAGCTGGTGCGCACGGCGAACGTCATCGCCACGCTCCGCGGCGGCTCGACCGAGCCGGCGGAGACCGATCGCCGCGTCATCATCGGTTGCCACCACGACGCGTGGAACGCCGGCGCCGCCGACCCGACGTGCGGCACCATCGCCGTGATGGAGGCCGCCCGCGCCTTCGCCGATCAGGCCAGACAGGGACATCGCCCGAGGCGCACCGTCGTCTTCGCCGCCTGGGGTGCGGAAGAACACGGGATCATCGGGTCGTGCGAGCATGTCGAGCGGCACCGGGACCTGCTCACCGCCGCGGGCGTCGCGTACATCAACCTCGACATGGCAAGCATGGGCACCCAGTTCGGCGCGAGCGCATCGCCCGAGCTCAAAACCGTCATCGCCGACGTCGCACGAGTTGTTCCGCAGGCACGGATCAACTCGATCTCGGTCTTTGACGACTGGTCACGTCGCGCCAACGCCGGCGGCACCGTCACGATCGGGGACGTCGGCGGCGGGTCCGACCACGTCGGGTTCCTCATGCACGCGGGCGTGCCCAGCGCGTCCTTCGGCTCCGGGGGTAGCAAGGGCAACAGCTACCACTCCGCGTACGACACCTTGCCCTGGTACTGGAAGGTCGTCGGCGACGACTACGAGTCGGCGATGATGATCTCCCGCATGGCGATCGGGGTGGCGGCTCGCCTCGCCGACGCGCCGTTGCTCCCCCTCGACACGCCACGAGCCACCCGCGAGTTTGCCGGGCACGTGCGTTCGCTCGCCCCGGCCGCCCGCGAGCTCGCGGCGACCCGCCCGCTTGGCGACCCCGCCGAGATCGACGCGCTGCTGACGTTGGCAGAGTCGCGGGCCGTGCAGGACGTGCCCAGGCTCGGGCACTTTCCGGGGCAGCAGGCGCTGCTGCTGAACAAGGCCGATCGCCAGCGACTGCTCAACCTGGCCAACCAGCAGGCGATGACCTCTTCGCGGCGCTGGCTGCCCGGGCCCGGGATTCCGGGCCGACCTTGGTTCCGCAACTGGTACGTCTCGACGGACGAGAATTCCGGGTACGCCAACTGGATCCTGCCGGGCATTCGCCGGGCGATCGAGACGCGCGACCCGGCCGCCCTGAGCGAGGCCCTGAAGGTCTATCGCGAGATCGCCGGGCGGTCGTCCAGGCCCAGCTCGTGACGCCGCTCCGCCATGCGTGTGCGCACGGCGTCGGGCATGGCGAGCATCGGGGGCCACGCGCGGACCGGCACGCCGTGCCGTTCGTCGCCTTCCACCTTCGCGGTCGCGTCATAGACCTCGACCAGCCCGTCGGGCGTCCGCAGGGCGGAACTGTCGCGAGAGACGTCGGTGTGCGCAAGCCAATGGAAGAGTGATTCGTCGAGGCTTCCCACGTTCGCTTGCGCGTCGACGGCGATCACGCGTGGCGGCACGGGCAACCCGGCGGCCACGATCGCCCGCACCACGCTCTCCGCCGCCGCCAGACCCTGCCCGGGCGCGTGCTTGTCGATCCGCACGAACAGCCAGCCGTGCGCACACGTCGCGGGATTCGCGGCATCGAGCACCCCCGGCACCCGCCTGGCCACATCGAGCATCGCCGCGGATTCGTCGGGCGTGGGGAGGCGTCGACCGGGCGCGGCCGTGACCGGAGCGTCAAAGATGCGCCCCTGGCGCTCTTCGCCGGGCAGGCGGCGGGTGCAGTCGAAGCCGAACTTCATCCCCGCGCCGACCGCCGGGGCCGCGTGATCGAGAATGTCGAGCGGGCCGTTCACGCTCTCGACGTCCCGCACGGGCTCGCAGCGCTGAGCGGCGGCCCGCAGCACGGCCTCGTGGTCATGAACGTCGACGTCGTGGTCCACGACAAAGACGCACTTGGTCCAGGCCATCTGCCCCGCGCCCCAGACGCTGTGCATCACCCGGCGGGCCTGGAAGGGGTACGCCTTGCGGATCTTCACGAACGCGCAATTGTGGAACGCCCCGAACAGCGGGAGGTCGTAGTCCTCGATGTCGTGCACGATCGTCTTAAGCAGCGGCAGAAAGATCCGCTCCGTCGCCTTGCCCAGGAAGTAGTCCTCCTGAGGCGGCAGCCCCACCACCGTCGTGGGATAGATCGGATCACGCCGATGCGTGACCGCGGTCACCGTCAGGATCGGATACCGATCCGGCATCGAGTAGAACCCGGTGTGGTCGCCGAAGGGGCCTTCGAACACCGCGCCGGGTCCAAGCGGGCCCGCGGCGGGGTCGCGGGGCTCCCACCCGATCCCCCCCGCCTCGTGGCTCACGTACCCCTCGATCACGATCTCCGCGTTGGCGGGGACCCAGACGGGGACGGTCCGCCCCATCACCATCGGGATGCCCCGCTTGTTGAGGAATCCCGCCAGCAGCAACTCGCTGATCCCCGGCGGCAGCGGCGCGGTCGCCGCGTAGGGCATCACGCTCTCCCCGCCCAGCGCGATCGCGACGGGCATCGGCTCGCCGCGCTGCTTCCACGAACGCCAGTGGCGCGCACCGTCGTGGTGCATGTGCCAGTGCATCGCCATCGTCCGCTGGCCCAGCAATTGCACCCGGTACATCCCGATGTTGTGGCTGCTCGGCTTGGGGTTGCCAAGGTCGTCGGCGTGGATCGTGTGAATCCCGCCCAGCGTGATGTACCGCCCGCGGAAGTCGCGGTCCCACGCCGGACCAGACCCGAGCCCGGGAATGCCGTCGTTGATCCCCGGCGGGTAGCCCAGCGCGGCGTAATGACCATCGTGGGGCCAGCACCGGATGATCGGCAGCCGAGTCAGATCGATGTCCTCGCCCGTGCGCACAACCTGCTGGCACAGGCCCAGACCCCGACGACGCTTCGGGGGAATCCGAAGCAACGGCAGAAACTGCTTCAGCTTGGTCCAGACTTCGGCGATCGAGCGTGGCGGCTCGGGCTTGACGAGTTCGGCGATGCGCCCGGCGATCTCCTCGAACCCGCCCGCGGGGCATCCCAAGGCCATCTCCATGCGCGAGTACGACCCCCAGCCGTTAATCAGGACCGGGATCTCCGAGCCGGCCACGCTTTCAAGCAGCAGGGCACGTCCCCCAAGCCCGTGGAATCGCGGATCGGCCTTTCGGGCGCTCTGGCTGGGGAGCCGAGCCGCGGGACTTTTGGACTCCCGATCGGCGAGCTCGGCGATTTCAAGGATCGGGGAGACGGGTGCGGAAACCCGGACCAGTTCCCCGGCCTGTTCGAGTTCACGGGCGAAGTCGCGCACAGTCTCGTACATTGCTCCCCAGAGTATGACCACCGAACACCCGAGCATGGCCGGACGTGCGGTCGATCCCTGGGGGGATCGGGACTGGTCGACGTACTACGCGGCGGTCGGCGGCAAGCCCGCACGGGACACCCTTCTGACGGCGCTCGCGGCCGCGGGCCCGGGAGAGGGTCGCTCCGCGATCGATGTGGGGGCTGGGGAAGGGCGTGATACCCGTGAACTGCTGGCACGCGGGTTCCGGGTGTTGGCGCTGGATCCCCACCCCGCCGCGCAGGAATTGCTCGCGCGGGGGCTGACCACGGAGCAGGCGGGAAGACTTGTAGTGGTCCGGGCCGGCGCGGAGGATCTGGCGTCGGTACTCGCGGAGCACCCCGAGTTCGCGGCCCCGGTGATCGTCAACGCGTCGTTCTCGCTGCCGTTTGTGCGCCCGGAGCGGTTCGCGTCAGCCTGGCGCGGGATTCGGGGGGCGCTGGCGGGTGGCGGCGGGATCTTCTCGGGACAGTTGTTCGGGCACCTGGACACCTGGGCGAGCAACCCGACCCGCACCCATCACCGCCCCGAGCAGGTAGACGAGTTGCTGCGAGGGCTCTCGACCATTCAGTTGACCGTGGACGAGAAGGACGGGCACGACGCCGAGGGCACCCCGAAGCACTGGCACGTCTACCACGTGGTGGCGCGGGCCGAGCGCGAATGAGGAGCACCGATGGATCCGATCGGACGTGGTGAGCACGCGGAGGACGCGCTGGACGTTCGCGGCGTCTCGAAGATGTACGGACGAAAGGTCCGAGCGCTCAGCGACGTGAGCATCCGCGTCAAAAGGGGCGAGGTCTTCGGCCTGCTCGGTCCCAACGGCGCGGGCAAGTCGACGCTGGTCAAGATCCTGACGACGGTGATCAGCCCGAGCGCGGCGGCCGGGCACGTGCTGGGCAAGCCGATCGGGGACAAGCCAACGCTGGCTCGGCTCGGCTACCTCCCCGAGCACCATCGTTTCCCGGAGTATCTGACCGGGCGGCAGGTCGTGGAGTTCTACGGCGCGCTCGCGGGCGTCGCCGCGAAAGAGCGGCGGAGCAAGGCGAGCGAACTGATCGAGTTCGTCGGCATGAAGGACTGGGCGGACCGGAGGGTCGGGCAGTACTCGAAAGGGATGCGGCAACGGATCGGCCTGGCGCAGGCGCTGGTCAACAGCCCGGACCTGATCATCCTCGATGAGCCGACGGACGGCGTGGACCCTGTGGGCCGGCGCGAGATCCGCGAGATGGTGCAAACTCTCCGCGGGCAGGGGCGGGCGGTGTTCATCAACAGCCACCTGCTCAGCGAACTCGAACTGGTGTGCGACCGGGTGGCGATCCTCGTGAAGGGGAAGGTCGCGGCGCAGGGCACGATCGCGGAGCTGACCGACCATCGCCGACGGTACGAGATCGAGGTGGAGGGAGGCGATGCGGAGGGGCTGCTGTCGGCAGCACGGGACGCGGGGCTGAGCGGAAAGGTCGAGCAGGGTGTGCTGATCGTGCCGACCGCCGAACCCGCGGCGATCCAGCCGCTGCTTGACGCGCTGCGTGCGCGGGGCAAGGTGATCGCGGCGGTTCGGCCGGTGAGGCCTTCGCTCGAAGATCTGTTCATGGAGGCGGTGTCGACCGGCGGGGGGACGCCCGGCGCGGACCTGGGCACAAGGAGGGCCGGGTGATGATCCAGACATGGGCCCTCGTGGTCGACGCGTACCGGGAGTTGTCGAGCCGAAAGCTCTTCTGGCTTTCGCTGCTGGTGTCGCTGGTGGTGGTGCTGGTGTTCGCCGCGATCGGGCTGAACGCCAAGGGCGTGACGATCCTGTGGTTCCAGATCGAGAGCGAGCTGATCAATTCCTCGAGCGTCGAGCCCATCCGGTTCTACAAGGGGATGTTCTCGCAGTTCGGGGTGGGGCTCTGGCTCGCCTGGGGCGCGACGATTCTCGCGCTGGTCTCGACGGGGGGGATGATCCCCGACATGATCGCGGGCGGGTCGATCGAGCTGACCCTCAGCAAGCCCATCTCGCGGGTCCGGCTCTTTCTGACCAAGTACATCTGCGGCCTGTTGTTCACGGCCATGCAGGTCACGGTGTTCGCATCGGCCTGTTTCCTCGTGTTCGGGCTGCGCGGCGGCGTCTGGATCCCCGGGGTCTTCTGGGCGATCCCGTTCGTCGTGCTGTTCTTCAGTTACCTGTTCTCGATCTGCGTGCTGCTCGGGATGATCACGCGGTCGGCGATGCCCTCGATCCTGCTGACGATTCTCGTGTGGTTCTGCGTCTTCATCATCAACACCGGGGACAACCTGGTGCTGATGAGCCGGGTGGGCAACGACATCAACCGCGAACGCGTGATCTCGCGGATCGAGCGTCAGGAGAAGACCGCGGCCGAGGCCTTCGCGCGGGACAACCCAGGGCAGGACCCCACGCCGGAGGATCTCGAGAAGGCTAACCCGTTCATCGCCGACAACCGCAAGCGCCTGGCGGAGCTGGACAAGGCGAATCAGACGCTGCGTCGCGTCGAGCGGATGATCGTGATCGCCAAGACGCTGCTGCCCAAGACGCAGGAGACGCTGGAAGCGATGAAACGGAAGATGGGTGATCTGGCCCCGCCCGCACCCACGGAAGAGGCCGACAGCGGCGAGGTCGCGATCTTCGGCGGCCCGATGTCACGCCAGAATCAGGCCGAGGTCCAGCGCCGCGTCGAACAGGCGATGGCCAACAGGACCACTCTTTGGGTCGTCGGCACGAGCCTGGCGTTCGAGGCGGTCATGGTCGGACTCGCGGCGTGGCTCTTCCGCCGGCGTGACTTCTAAGGGACGTCGATCGCCACATCCAGCTCGACGATCGATGGGCGACGGCATTCCGTATCGGAACAGGCCTGGAAGGAAACGGTGACCAGCGGCCTGCCTTTGACCGGGCCCGTGCGCTCGATCAGCGCCTTAAACTCCAGCGTTCCGCGGTACACGCGGAGCGGGCGGTCGGTCCCCGGGGCGGCGTAAGTCTCGCCCGCGGGATAGTCGGCGTAGATCGCGAGCCCCTTGCCGTCGTGCAGATCGACCCGGAAGGGGATCAGCGTGCCGTCCCACTCCTCGCCGGGCTGGGCGGCGACGACATGGTGCCCGTCGGCGATCTTGACGAGCAACTCCAGCACGCCCGGCAGATCCTCGCGGACCTCGACACGCTCGCGACCGGAATAGACCTCGACCACGTCGGAGGAGGACGCGGGTTCGTCGGCCTGATTGCCTGGGGCCGGGGCGGCGGGCTCGCCCAGCATGCCCCGGGATGCGAGCGATCCTCTCAGTGTCGTCGAAGCGAGCACTCTCATGAGGGCCCGAGCCGCGTTGGCGCACCCGGCGGGGGCGGCGGCGATGGTCCCGCTCAGACGGCCCAGCAGTTCGACCGCGTCGTCGGCGTAGCTCGCGTCGCCCGTCCGCTCGTGCAGATCGAGCATCGCGTGCAGCGTCGCCGAGATCGCGCTGGGGATCGCGCCGTCGTGCGTCGAGGCGGGACGGGCGAAGAGATCGGGCGCGTCGGCCTGGGCATCGAACCACAAGCCGTCGGCGTCGCGGAAGAGGGCGCGGGCCTTGGTGTAGAGATCCCGGGCGGCGTTCACCAGCGGAGCTTGCGTGTCGTTCCCGACCTTCGCGAGACGGAGCAACCCGTCGATGAGGAACGCGTAGTCCTCGAGGAACGCCGGCGTGTGGGCCTGCAGCCCTCGGGAAGACCGCAGCAATCGCCCCTCGGCGTCGCGCATCACCCGCAGCACGTGGAGCGCGGCCTCGTACGCGGCCTGGGCGTACCGATCGTCGCCCGTGAGGCGATGTCCCTCCGCCAGCGCGCCGATCGCCAGCCCGTTCCAGCCGGCGAGCACCTTGTCGTCGCGGTGGGGTTGCTTGCGCTTGAGCCGCTCGACGTACAGCCCGGCGTTGATGTCGCGCAGGGCGTCGTTGAGTTCGGCGGGGGTCATGCGATGGCGATCGGCGAGCCGCTCGGGTCGGTCGTCCAGACGCAGCACGCTACGGGGCGGATCGTCGGGGTGGTGCGGGTCCTGGAAGTTCGGCCCGCGCGACACGCCGTAGATCTCCGCGGCGAGCGAGGCCTCGCGCTCGGGGAGAGCCGCGGCGAGCTCGGCGGGGGTCCAGAGGTAGTTGAGCCCCTCGCGGTGATCGACCTCGGCGTCGAGCGCGGACGCGAAGCCCCCGCCCTCGGTCCGCAGCTCGCGGAGCATGAAGTCGAGCGTGCGCGTGCACAAGCGGACATAGAACGCGTCGTCATACAGCGACGCCGCCCGTGCGTAGACCCCGGCGAGCAGGGCGTTGTCGTAGAGCATCTTCTCGAAGTGCGGGACGGTCCAGTGGGCGTCGACGCTGTAGCGGTGGAACCCGCCGCCCACCTGGTCGAAGAGCCCGCCGACGGCCATGCGGTCGAGGGTGTGCCGGAGGGCGGCGTCGATGGCCTCGACCGTCTCGCCCGAGCCGGCAAAGCCCCGCACTTCGAGGAGCAGATCGAGGTAGACCGGCTGCGGGAACTTGGGCGCTCGCCCGAAACCGCCGTGCTGCCGGTCGTACATGCGGAGCAGCGTCGAGACCGCCTCGGTGACGTGCCCCACGCCCAGCGGGACCGGATCCGGACGGGCGTGCATCCCCTCGGCCACGGCGTCGGCGATCGCGGCGGCCTGGGCGAGCACCTCGTCACGCTTCGAACGCCAGGCCTGCGAGATCGCCTCGGCCACTTCCGGCAGGGAGGTCATCCCGTGGCGCGGCTGCGGCGGGAGATACGTCGCGCACCAGAAAGGCCGCAGGCTCGCCGGGTCGAGAAAGACGGACATGGGCCATCCACCCTGCCCGCGGACGGCAAGCGTGGCCTGCATGTAGAGGTCGTCGACGTCGGGGCGCTCTTCGCGGTCAACCTTGATGCAGACGAATCGCTCCGAGAGCAGCCGACCGATCGCCTCGGACTCGAAACTCTCCCGCTCCATGACGTGGCACCAGTAGCAGGTGGAGTAGCCGATCGAGAGGAAGATCGGCACGTCGCGGCGTCTCGCCTCGGCGAACGCCTCCTCGCCCCAGGGCCACCAGTCCACCGGGTTGTGCGCGTGCTGGCGCAGGTAGGGGCTG
>DDSG01000097.1 GCA_002343325.1 Phycisphaerales bacterium UBA2396
TGGGGGGGGTGGGGGGGGTGGGGTTCATCGCCACCTCCGGCTTTCAAGGGCGACGCCCGCGAGCAGCACGAGCACAAGACTGGTCGTCACGAAAAACACGACATGGGAAAGATCGATCACGCCCCGGGCAAAGTCGACGATGCGTGCGTTGACGTTTAGGGCGGCGAGCGTCGTGCGGGCCCAATCCCACGAGGGCTGCGGCGGCACGGCGGAAAGCGCGATCTGCGGGAGCGTGAGCACGCCCAGAATCCCGAAGAACGCCAGCAGATACGCCAGTGTCTGGTTGTTGGTCATCGAAGAGGCCAGCAGCCCGAGCGAGAGATAGAGCGATCCCGTCAGGAGGATTGCCAAGTAGCCCGCGAGGATCGGGCCGGCGTCCGGGGCCGGCGAGCTGAACGTCGCGAGCACCCCGACCAGCACCAGCGTCGGGGCGATCAGGCAGGCGACGAACGCCATCGCGCCGGCGAACTTGCCGACGACCACGGCGTAGTCGCCCGCCGGGCTCGTCATGAGCGGCTCGATCGTGCCCGTGCGGTATTCCTCGGCCAAGAGACGCATCGACACCGCGGGCACCAGAGGCCACAGCAGCCAGCCCGCCCACGCGAAGACCGCACGCATCGTGGCGACCTGCCCGGTGCGGAGGGTCATGGAGCAGAAGATGGCGGCCGCGAAGAGCGCGAAGACCGCGATGATGATCCATCCGAGGGGGATGCGGAAGAACGAGGAGAACTCACGCCGGGCGACCGCCCAGGCGACGCACGCCGGGCCGATCATGCCGAGGCCTCCCGGGCCTCGCCCGATTCCAGCAGCGACAGAAAGACCCCTTCGAGCGTGGACCGCTCGCGGGCGAGCGCACGCAGCGGGAGACCCCGCGCGGCGCAGGCGGCTGCGATCGCCTCGCGCATGTCGGTGCCCGACTGCTGGAGCAGAGTCACGGCGGACCAACCGTCGCCCGCGGGCGCGGCCGAGCCGAACGACACGCCCGGCAGCGATGCGAAGACGCCACGGAGAAGAGTGTCGTCGGTCGTGCGCACTTCGAGGGTGATCCGTGCCGGACCCGTGTTGCGGGAGATCAGGTCGGCGGGCGTGCCGTCGGCGCGGACAAGGCCCCGGATGATGATGACCACACGCGTGCAGGTGCGCTCGACCTCGGGCAGGATGTGCGAGGAAATGAGCAGGGTGTGCGTCTGACCAAGCTCGGCGATCAGTCGGCGGGTTTCGCTGATCTGCGTCGGATCCAGCCCGTTGCTCGGTTCGTCAAGGATCACCACCGGCGGGTCGTGGAGCAGGGCGGCGGCGAGCCCGACTCGCTGCTTGTACCCCTTGGAGAGGTGGCCGATCCGGCGATCGGCGACATCGGCGAGCCAACAGCGCGTCAGGACGCGGTCCACCGCGATTCTGCGCTCGCGGCGAGGCATTGCGAACAAACGGCCGCGGTACTCCAAATAGCCGCGAACGGACATTTCCGGGTAGAGGGGTGCGGATTCGGGGAGGTAGCCGATGGAGCGACGGGCGGCGGCGGAGTCGTCGAGTGTGTCGTGGCCGTTGACGAGGACCCGCCCTTGATCAGGAGGCAGGAAGCCGGTGATCATGCGGATGGTGGTCGTCTTCCCGGCGCCGTTGGGGCCGAGCAGCCCGACGACCTGCCCGCGTGGGAGCTCGAAGGAGACGCCGCGCACGGCGGCATGCTTTCCGAAGGACTTGTGGACGCGGTCAACGACGAGCATTCGGGGTAGGGTAGGGGACGGTCCGGGAACCCGGGTGGGTGTTCCCCGGGGCGGGGGAGAGTATCGGGTGCGGGGGTCGATGGTCTTGGATAAACCACGGTTGCGAGAGGGTCGCTACACTGCGAGCGTTGTTGCCGGGTTCGGTTCGGGGATGCATGTCAGACGCGCGGCCCAAACTACTGATTGTCGGCGGAGATCAGGTGCCCACGGAGATTCTCCGCGGGCGGTTGGCTGACCTTTATGAGGTGGTGATCGGGGCGAGCACGGGGGATGCCGACGGAGCGGCGGTGGTGCTGGCGGCCCGTGAGGCGCACGAATCGGCGGCGGTTCGGTCTGCGCCGCTGGAGTCTTTGGCGGCGCTGCTGAACGCGACGGGCGAGAGCGTGGCGCTGGCGGAGCCTACCGGGGCGGTGGTCTGGTGCAACGACCTGTACTCGCTGCTGGCGTCGTCTGTGCGAGAGCGGCTTGGGGTGTTGGCGTCGGAGGCGACGCGGAGTCTGATCGCGTTGCGGAAGATGTATCGCCCGCAGGACGGGGCGGGCGTGCGGACGTGGCGTGGAGAGCTGTCGGAGACCGATGTTGGGCCGCACTATGACGTGATGGTGAGCCCGGTGGACCCGAGGCCTTACGGGAAGCCAGTCGCGGGCGAGGAGCCCTGGCCCCGCGGGCTGGCGGTAGTGGTACGGGACGTGACAGAGAGTCGGCGTCTGCGTCAGCGGATGGACGCGATCGACCAGGCGGGCAGCGATCTGGTGCAGATCGAGACGCAGGCGGTCCGCGAGAAGAACATGATCGAGCGGCTCGCGCTGCTCGAAAGCCGGATCGTGAAAGCGGCGCACGATCTGCTGCACTTTGACCACTTCGCGGTTCGGATCCTGGACGAGCGGACGGGCAAGCTCGAGCTGGTGATCAAGCACAACCTGCCGCCGGAGTACGACGCCTTCGATCTGTACCCCAGGGCGGAGGGCAACGGCATCAGCGGGTGGGTGGCGGCGACGGGGCGGAGCTACATCTGCAAGGACGCGCTGTCGGACGAGCTGTTCCTGCCCGGGCTGCACGGGGCGAGGAGCTCGCTGACGGTGCCGCTGAAGTTCCATGATCGCGTGATCGGGATCATGAACGTGGAGAGCCAGCAGGCGTCGGCGTTCAACGAGGATGATCGGCGTCTGGCGGAGATCTTCGCGCGGTACATCGCGATGGCGGTGCACACGTTGGATCTGCTGGTGGTCGAGCGGACGATGACGAACCGTGCGATCGCGGGGCGGTTCGAGCAGGAGCTGGACGAGCCGCTCAAGGACATCATGAACGAGGTGGACGTTCTGCGGGCTGTGGCGCGGGGCGACGGGGAGTTGCTGATCCACATCGACAAGATCCGCGGGGACGTAGAGGCGATCCGTCGGCGGATGCGGGACGCGGCGGAGGGGCCCACGACGCTGCTGGGGGTCGAGCGGGCGCTCGAGCAGCGCGAGGTGGACCCGGCTCTGGCCGGCCGCCGCGTGCTCGTGGCGGACGACCAGAGCAAGATTCGGCGGATCATCGGGGACGTGCTTCGCAACCGCGGGTGCGACGTGACGGTGTGCGAGAACGGCGGGGATGCGATCCGCGAGATCGAGCGCGTGACGCGTGGCGAGATCGCGCCGTTCCACCTGGTGGTGTCGGACATCATGATGCCCGAGGCGAACGGGTACGAGGTGTTCAGCGCGGTGAAGGCGGCGATGCAGGGGACGCCGGTGATTCTCATGACGGGCTTTGGGTACGACCCGAACCACTCGATCGTGCGTGCGAGCCAGGAGGGTCTGCAGAGCGTGCTGTTCAAGCCCTTCCAGGTGGAGCAGTTGGTCGACCTGGTGAAGAAAGCGATGCCCGGCGTCGCCGGCTGAGCCCGAGAACCTCTCGCGACCCTCAACTCCGGGATCAAACAGGCCGATGGTTCTCGGCCGGTGCGATCGGCATCGGCGGAGGCTGTCATGAGGCACAGGATCATCATGCTGGGGTTCTGGTTCGCGTTGATGGTCGTTGTGGCGCCCGGGGCGCGGGGCAACTTCTTCAAGCCCGGGTTCATGGTGACGCCTCAGACCTCCACGACGTGGACGGCGAGCGCGTTAACCACGGGAAAGTGGTACACCTCGGGCTTCAGCACGACGAGCGAGGCGGCTGTGCTCTCGCACGCGGCGGATTCGCGGGCGGAGGATCGGGTACTGCTCCAGGCGATCCCGATCCCCGCGGCGACGACGTACGTGGTGCAGGTCCGCGCGCGATTCACAAGCGCCCAGCAGCGGTTCTATTGGCACGTGCTTCTGGTCACGGAGGGGACCACCATCAGCCTGCTGCAGGGTGGCGTCCCGACGACCATCACGCAGCCAGGGGTCAAGAGCTTGGTTCGCGTTCAGCCCGGAAGCGGCAACGCCAACGGGAACTGGGTGACCTACAGCAACTCATTCACGATCAGCGCGGCGGACGCGGCGGCGTACAAGTACGCGGTGATCGCGTTGGTGGCGTCGCGGTCAAGTTCGGACGTGGCTCAGTTTGATGATGTTCACACGGACATGCCCGCGACGACGACGGATCCCGACGCCGGGCTGAGCGCCGAGTGGTATCACATCGTCGGCTCAACGTCGCGCGTCTCGACCATGCCCTGGGGTACGCCCGTCAAGACGACCAAGGAGGAGCAGGTCAACTTCATCAACACGACCAACGCGGCGTTTACGTCCGGGGTGAATCGCGAGAACTTCGGCGTCAAGCTCACGGGGACGATCACGATCCCGACGACCGGGCTCTGGACCTTTACGCTGGGTAGTGACGACGGGGCGTGGCTTCGGATCAACAATCAGACGGTCGCGATCTTCGAGACGCCGAGATCGTTCGGGACGACGGCGGGCTCGGTGCAGCTCGCGGCCGGGCGGTACCCTTTCGAAGTCCGGTTCTATGAGAACGGGGGTCAGCAGGGCTTGCAACTGTGGTGGCGGGGGCCCGGTGTGCCGGTCAACGACATTGTGCCGGCGTCGGCGTTCGCCTCGGCGCCGCGGGTCCGCGTGGTCAAGTGGGTGCAGGAGGCGGAGGACTGAGCCGCGGGATCGTGGGTCAGTGCGGTTATGACTCGCGACGTGATGCGACCAGCACACGGTCGAGCCCATCGATATCGCGAACGATGCGCACATCGGCGAGCTCGGGGTGGGATCGGGCGAGCGACGAGGCGGCCTCGGCCGTGCAGGCGGCGATCTCGATGAGCAGCAGGCCGCGCGGGCGGAGGAAGCGAGGCGCCTGTTCGATGAGCGGGCGGACAAGCCGCAGGCCGTCGGGCCCGCCGCGGAGCGCGAGGTGCGGCTCGTGGTCCTTGACGTTGGGTTCGACGGCGTCCCACTCGTGGTCGGGGATGTAGGGTGGGTTGCTGACAAGATAGTGGAGCGAACCCTTGGCGCCGGCGACGGGGTGCTGCGCGAAGGGGGAGAGCAGATCGCCCGCGAGGAACTCGATGCGGTCCGAGACCTTGTGACGCTCGGCGTTCTCTCGGGCGAGGGCGAGTGCGTCGGGCGAGAGATCGGTGGCGATGGCGCGGGCCTGCGGCAGGTGCTTGAGCAGGGCGACTGCGATGCAGCCCGAGCCCGTGCAGACGTCCGCGAGAAGCACGCCTTCACCGGCGTTGGGGCCGGCGGGGCCGCCGAACCCGGGCGTGGCGCGGGCGTGCTGGAGCACCTGATCGATGATGGTGGAGGTGCTGGGGCGCGGGATGAGGGCGCGGCGGTCAGCCTTGAAGGGCATGCCGTAGAACCACGCTTCGCCTGTCAGATACTGGACGGGCTCGTGGTTGAGAGCTCGCTGGACGAGGTCGCGGAGGCGGGAGCGTTCGTCGGAAGAGGCGGGGCGGTCGGCCTCCATGTGGAGGCGGAGGCGATCGCAGGAGAGCACGTGGGCGAGGAGGATCTCGCTCATGAGCCCCGGGGAGTCGAGGCCCTTCTTGGTAAAGGCCTGCCGCATCCAGGAGAGGAGCTTGCGGGTGGTCCAGAGTTCGGGGGCGGCCTCGTTCACGCTGGGAGCGTAGGGGGGGTTACTTGCCCTCGAACCAGTTTCGGCCCAGGTGCGCGTCGACCCTGAGGGGTACGGTCAGGGTCATCGCGCTCTCCATGGCGACGACGATGGTGTCGCGGGCGGCGGGCGCGTCGGGTTCGGGGCATTCGAAGACCAGTTCGTCGTGGATCTGCAGGAGCATCCGGGCCTTGCCCAATGGGCCGGGGGCCGAGTCCTTCGGCGGAGGAAGCAGATTGACCATCGCGAGTTTGATGAGGTCTGCGGCGGACCCCTGCACGACGGAGTTAATGGCGGTCCGCTCGGCAAAGGCGCGACGGCTGGGGTTGGAGGAATCGATGTCGGGGATGGGTCGGCGGCGTTTGAGGATCGTCTCGACGTAGCCGAATCGACGGGCCTGCTCGACGCACTCGTGGAGGAACGTGGTGATGCCGCTGAATCGCCGCTTGTAGTTGGTGATGATCTCGTCGGCGGCGGCGTTGGAGACGCCGAGCCTGCGGGCGAGCCCGAAGGCGGTGATGCCGTAGACGATCCCGAAGTTGACCATCTTGGCGCCCGAGCGCATGTCCTTGGTGACCTGGTCGAGGGGGACGTTGTTGATCTGGGCGGCAACCTGCTGGTGGATGTCCTGCCCGGTCAGGAAGGCGTCGATGAGGTTGGGGTCTCGGGACAGGTGCGCGAGGAGGCGGAGTTCGATCTGCGAGTAGTCGGCGGTGATGAGGAGCGAACCGGGCGGGGCGATGAAGGCCTTGCGGATCTCTCGGCCGACGTCGGTGCGGATGGGGATGTTCTGGAGGTTCGGGTCGCTGCTGGCGAGGCGTCCGGTGGCGGCGACGGTCTGGTGGAAGCTGGTGTGGACGCGGCCGGTCGCGGGGTTGATCGCCTCGCGAAGCGCGACGAGGTAGGTCGAGACGAGCTTGCTGAACTGCCGGTATTCGAGGATGAGCCGGGGGATGGGTGTTTCGAGCGAGGCGTCCTGCCCGAGCTCTTCGAGGACCTCGGCGTCGGTGGAGTAGCCGGTCTTGGTCTTCTTGGTGGGCTTGATGCCCAGGCCGGGTGTGTCGTCGTCGGGCTTGTTGAAGAGGACGGCGGCGAGCTGCTTGGGGCTGTTGGGGTCAAACTTTCGGCCGATGGCGCGCGTGGATTCGGCGTCGAGCTCGTTGAGGATCTCGTTGATCTTGGATTGCAGCCGGCGGCGCTGGCGCTCGAGCTCCTCGCCGTCGACGAGGATGCCGTTGTATTCGAGCTCCGCCAGCACGCGCACGAGCGGCACTTCGACATTGTCAAAGAGGTCGGTCAGGCCCATCGCCCGCAGCTGCGGGAGCATGATCTCACGCAGGTGGAGCGCAAGGTCGGCGTCGGCGGCGGCGTAGTTCAGGGCGTCCGCGGCGGGAACGGACTCGAACGAACGTTGGGACTTGCCGGAGCCGATGAGCTCGGAGATGGATTGCTTGCCGCGGGAGAGCAGGGCCTCGGAGAGGTACTCCAGGCCGTGCGAGGATCGCGAGGCGTCGATGAGGTAGGACGCGACCATGGAGTCGAACGCGACGCCGCCGAGGGTGATCCCGGCGTTGCGGAAGATGAGGAGGTCGTACTTGATGTTGTGCCCGCACTTGGGCGGGTCCGCGGCTTCGAGGATGGGCCGAAGGGCGGCGAGCACGGTCTGCTCGTCGAGGTGTGCGCCGGGCTCCGGCGAGCGGACGGGGATGTAGACGCCGGTCCCGACGCGGGTCGAGAGGCTGATCCCGCAGAGCTTCGCGCGCATCGGCGAGAGTTCGGTGGTCTCGGTGTCGATGGCGATGACTTCGGCCTTGGCGAGCGTGGCACACAGCTCCGCGAGGTCCTTCTCGGTGGTGATCAGCCGGTATTCGCCCAGCGCGGGGCGGTCGGCCTTGTTCTCGCCCGTGGCGAGCGCACCGAACAGTGACTCGCTCGCGGGGATCTCGGCCGAGCGACTCGCGCCGTTGGCTCGGCCGGGGGACTCCTCTCGGGCCCGTTTGTTCTCCGTGGCGGCTTCGGGCATCGGTGCGTCGTCGGCGGGCGGGCCGCCGATGAGCGACCGCACTTCGTCCTGGAACCGATTGAACCCCAGCGTCTTGCACAGGGGGATGAGCCGATCGAGGTGGAGGCGGTCGGCGCGGGCATGGTCGAGCGAGAACGCAAGAGGAACATCCTCACGCAGGGCGATGAGCTTCTTGGTGACATCGGACCTCGGGATCCACGCGCGGATGTTCTCGCCGCGCTTGCCCTTGATCGTGTCGGCCGCGGCGATCACCCCGTCCACCGAGCCGTACTCCTTCACGAGGGCGGCCGCGGTCTTCTCGCCGACGCCCGCGATTCCCGGCACATTGTCGACCGCGTCTCCCATAAGCGTCAGCATCTCGCGGACCTGCGCGGGCGTGATGCCCAGGTCGGCCATGAGCGTCTCTTCGGTGATCGCCTCGTCGTTGTGGATGTCGAACAGCTCGACCTTGCCCGATTCGAGCAGTTGTTTGAGGTCCTTGTCCTTGCTGACGATCCGGACGCGAAGATCCGGGCGTTCCTGCCGCAGCCGGCGGACGAGCGTCGCGATGACGTCGTCGGCCTCGAACCCCTCGACCCCCAGCGTGGGCACGCCGAGCTCCGACAGGATCGACACACACCGCTCGACCTGCGGGAAGAGGTCCTCGGGCGGCGGCGGGCGGTGGGCCTTGTACTCCGGGTCGATCTCGGATCGGAACGTGCCGCGATCGCCCGAGACATCGAGGGCGACCGCGATGTAGTCGGGCTTGCCGCCGAGGTTGCCCTGCCCGCGCAGCAGCTTGAGCAGCATCCCGATGAACCCGAAGGTCATGTTGGTCGGCTCTTTGGTGACCGGGCTGGTCAGTTGCGAGCGGATGGCGTGGTACGCCCGAAAGAACTGGGCGTACCCGTCGATGAGATAGAGCGTGGGCATTGGTGTGGAGGGGGTGGGGGGTCGGCCTCAGGATTCCGCGGCCGAGGCGGAAAGGGAGGCGAGCAGTTCGAGGTACGCGTCGGACATCTGCACCTTCCGCCGTGACATCATCGCCTTGGCGGTCTCGACAAACTTGTCATGGCGGAACGACTTCGTCCCCGCGTCGGTCGCCCACGCGAACCTGGGCGTGGTCCCCGAGACGGCGGCGGATTGAGCGAACATGCCCCCGGTCTGCACGATCGATCCGGTCATCAGGCGGCTGCCGATCGCGGTCTTGACGTGGTCGCCGATGATCGCACCGAGGAACTGAAGCCCCGTGCGCTCGTTGCCCGCGCCGGGCGCCTTGGCGATGACCTCGCCGTAGGTGTTGAGGAGGTTGCTGTTGGTGGTGCCCGCGCCGAGGTTGACCCACTCGCCGACCCACGAATCGCCCAGGAACCCCTCGTGCCCCTTGTTGCTGTACGCCTGCATGATGACGCCGGCAATCTCGCCCGAGACCTTGCACCACGGGCCGATCGCGGTGTGGGCCCTGATCAGCGCGCGTTCGAGGATGGTGGCGTGCTCACCGATGAACGCTGGGCCGATGATCGTCGCCCCGGGACGGATCGTGGCGTGCTCGCTGATCACGATCGGACCCCCCTCCAGGTCGAGCGTCACGCCCGGATAGACCACGGCGGTGGGGGCGATGGTCAGCGGGTTCTCCCCGATGCCCAGCACGGCCGGGGGCAGGTCCTGCGTCGGCTGGTTTGTCAGCAGTTCGAGGTCGATGTCCAGGCACCGGTTTCGGAAGGTCACGACATGCCATGGGCGAGAGAGCAACGCCGGCGCGGGCTCTTCCGCCACGGGCGACACGGGGGGCTTGCCCTCGGACTGAAAGGCACGGAACTCGGCGGGCTCCATCACCGCCGCGACCAGATGCCCGCTGCCCGCTTCCAGGAGCGCCTGTCCGGGTTCGAGCGACGCGATCGAATCGAGCGGGAGCGGGCAGCGGCCGTTGATGAACAGCCTGGGCTCGGACGTCCGCGGGAGCTGGTTGACAGTGGGGGGCTTCTCTCGTTCGCTGCCGGGGCGCGGGGCGGCGTGGCGTTCCCGCGTCACGTCCGCAAGGTGGGCCGGCACGACCAGGCAGATCGGGTCGAGCCCGAAGGCGGCGCACTGACGGTCCAGCGTCGTCAGCCCGCCCGTGCGCACGTCGAAGGAGGCGCGTGTGTCGGTCAGCGGGCTGAGGAACCCATGCCCATCGTCGAAGAAGATGACCTCGGTCATGCGGCGAGCATACCGGATCGGGGCCGGGTCGGGCGGCGGGGGGGTGAAGAACCGATCAAGGGCGCGTCAGGTCGGCTACATCATCCGGCCGGACCGACCGCGGGACGTCCCGCCCGAGATCCCGAGCAACGGCATGCCCAGCAGCAGCAGGGGCGAAATCACCAGGGCGAGCCCGCCCGTGTACAGGGCCGAGGCAAACCGCTGGAAGAGCTCGGTCGTCGGGTGCCAGTCGATCGGGTCGAACGCGGAGCGGAGCGTCATGATCGCCACGAAGACGATCGACGCGATCGCCGCGGCGAGCAGCGAGAGGAACGCGATGGTGAGCGGGTTTCGGCGGAAGACAAGCCCCCGCATGGTCAGCGTGAGCTGGGCCGCCAGGACGTAGCCCAGGGAGTGAGGCCCGAGCAGAGTGATCGTGCGTGCCTGATCGACGACCTCGATGGGGTTGGTCAGGTCGAGGCAAATGCCCAGAGCCAGGGCGGCCCAAAGCGATTGGCGAGAAGGCGCGGACGTGCAGACGAAGACCGCAAGAACCATCACAAAGCTCGGCGCCACCGTGCGCCCGCCCAAAGCGAGCGCACCGCGAACGCCCAATTCAAGCCCGAGGAAAACAATCGCAAAGAGGGCGAAGGCGAGCCACCTCATGGCGTCCCCCCGACCTCTTGGGCGGGCTCCGCCGGGGGAAGCCTCAGGAGAACCTCCGTGACGCGGGCGACATCAACCGTCGGCCTCACGACGATCACCTTCCGCAGCGGCTGATCCTCCGACGCCTCCACCGACTCGACACGCCCGACCACCAGCATCCGGGCGTTGTCGGGCCACTGCGGATCATCGAGCCGAACGATCATTCCTTGCGCCACCTCGGGCGTGGGGGCGTCCGCGCCGAGCAGTGGACGGATGACACCGACCTCTCCGCGGAGCGTCCCGTCGCCCGTCGGCGTCAGGTTCGCCATCAGCGGGAGGTCCGGTCCGCCCGTCACGATGCGGACCTGGATCTTTCCGGCGGCCTTGCGCGTGAAGGGCTGTACGTTGCAGATCGGCCCGGCGGTGCTCACCACGCGCCCGACCAGTTGCAGCCCGGTCGTCGTCGCGACGGTGTTGGCGTCCACCAGTCCCGAGGAGCCCACGCGGACCTTGAGAATGCCGCTCGACAGATCCGACGAGGCACCGATCACCGAGGCGGGCATCTGCCGAACGGCAAGTTGTGGGTTGAGCGCCAGGCCGCCCTGCAGCTCGCGGATGAGATCACGAAGCCGCTGGTTCTCGGCGCGCTCCTTCAGATAAAGAGTCTCGAAGCCCTGACGCTCCTCCTCGAGGATGCGAACACGTTCGACGTTCTCGACAGCCTCGCTGGGGATCGCCGACCGCGTGAGGCGATACGCCACCGCGCTGATGGGCCCGGTGGGCACAATGACCAGGGCCGAGAGCGACTGGAGCCACGCGAGCCACCCGCTGGGCAGCAACGAGGCGACCACCAGCAGCCCGACGGCCAGCGGAAAGGCTGGGCCGGGTCGGTCGTGATGGAAGCGTTGGGGGGTCATCGCGTCGGCAGGATACCGGGGGCGTGGGGTCAGCCGTCGGCGTTGTTCTCGAGGGCGGCCTTCAGGGTGTCCATGTTCTCGAGCCAGCTCGCGGTCCCGCGGGCGACGCACGTCAGCGGGTCGTCGGCCAGGCGGGTGTCCAGCCCGGTCGCCTTCTGAATCACCGCGGGCAGCCCACGCAGCAGCGAACCGCCGCCGGCCATGGTGATCCCGTTGTCCACGAGGTCCGCGGCCAGTTCGGGCTCGACTCGCTCGAGCGTCCGGCTGACGGCCTGCACGATCGCGGTGACGGGTTCCTGCAGGGCTTCGCGGATTTCTTCGCTGGTGATGACGGTCTTGCGGGGCAGCCCGCTGATCATGTCGCGCCCGCGGACTTCCATCGTCGCCTCGGGGCCGACGGGGGCCGCCGAACCGATCTCGATCTTGATGCGTTCGGCGGTCTGCTCGCCGATCATCATGTTGTACGCACGCTTCATGTGCCCGATGATCGCCTCGTCCATGTCGTCGCCCGCCACGCGGAGCGACTCGCACACCGCGATATCGCCGATCGCGAGCACGGCGACCTCGGTCGTCCCGCCCCCGATGTCGACGATCATCGACGCGGTCGACTCGGTAAAGGGCAGCCCGGCGCCGATGGCGGCGGCGAGCGGCTCCTTGATGAGGTACGTGCGGCGTGCGCCGGCCCGGGCGGCGGATTCGTACACCGCCTGCTTCTCCACCGCCGTGATCCCGCTGGGCACGCTGATGACCACCCGCGGCCCGAAGATCCGGCTCGTGCCGTTGACCTTCTGGATGAAGTACTTGAGCATCGCCTCGGTGATCTCAAAGTCGGAGATCACCCCGTCCTTGAGCGGGCGGACAGCGGTGATCGTCCCCGGGGTCTTGCCCAGCATTTCCTTGGCGACCCACCCGACCGCGTTCCCGTTCCACAGGACCTTGTTGGTCCCCTTGGCAACAGCGACCACGCTCGGCTCGTTGAGCACGATCCCCTGACCGCGAACCGACACGAGCGTGTTGCACGTGCCAAGGTCGATGCCCATGTCAACGGTGACCAGTCCCAGCAATCGGTCGAGGAACACGGCGGGTCGCCTCCTGCCCCGGGATTCAAGCCCGGCCCGTGGTTGGACGCGTCGATCAGCCGCCGACGCATCCTCACAATAGCACGGACGGGGCTTGTTTGCGCGTCGATCGGGCCGGGGCACGGCTCGATGCAACGAAAGCCCGCCCATCCTTTCGAAGGACGGGCGGGCTGTGGACGGCCCTCGCGGGTGAACCCGGGAGGCCTGATTGTCCGTGTGGGCGTGGCCGATTACTTCTTCAGAGCTACCGTGCTCGCCCGGGCGGGCTTGGTCGGCGCGGGCTCGGCGGGGGCCGCGTCACCCGGGCCGATCTCGATCACCGGGGGCTTGGGAGCCGCCGGCATCGGGGCGGGCAGCCGCTTCGAGAACTTGTTGCGGGCGTCGAGGTCGATCTTCGCCTTGTTCTCGTAGTTCTCCGTCGTCGAGCCCCGGCCGAGGCTTTCGAGCTGCGCCTCCTGCTTCGTCCGGATCTCCGCCAGGCGGGCCTTGACGTTGTCGAGGCTGCCGGCCTCGTAGCGGCTCTGGCGGTCGATCGTCCGCTGACGCTTCTCCATCATCGTGATGAGACGCTCGTTGCGGGAGATCGCGTCGATCTGGTGATCGAGCTGCCAGAGCTGAGCCTGGAACTCCGACCGCTCCGCCTCCAGCTTGTCCAGCAACTCGCCCAGACGCTTGTCCTGCTCGCCCATGAATCCAAGGTCGCGGTCGATCTCGGCCTGGCGGGCGGTGTACGAGGCGATCACCTGCTCGACACGCGTCGCCTTGGCGAACGCCTGATCGAGCGTGAGCTGCTCGTTGTTGAAGTTGATGCGCACCTCGGGGGTCGTCGCGCTCTCAAAGCCCTGCCCGTCCTCATAACGCACGCTCGTCAGGGCCGAGTGCGTCTCGCGCACGTCCTGCGCCCTGGCCAGCATCCCGTGCAGCGTCTGCAGGTCGGCCTGGGCCAGCTCGACCACCCGCGAGGCCACGGCCTGCTCGCGCTTGAGGTCCCCGATCTGCTGCCGGAGCTGGGCCACGTCCGTGCGCACCGACGCGATCCTCGGGGCGTACTGCGACTCGAGCTCGCGGATCTGCGCCCGCAACGCGGAGGGATCGTCGATCATCCCGTCCACCACGCTGTTCACGTTGTCGCGGGCCTTGTCCACCAGCAGACGCGCCCGAACCGGGCCGACGATCACCAGGCCCGCCACTCCGACCACCGCCGCCACCACGCCTGCCCGAACCAGTGTCTTGACCATCGGCATTGCTACGCCTCCTTCAAGCCCGCACTCCTCGTCGGGCCCCGCCGCGTTCAGCGGCGTTCACGGAAGCGTTCTTGGGGGTCGGCCTCGCTTGATTTCATCCCGTCGGCCAACACGCCCCTCGCCCGGTTACGTCGCCGCGGGCGAACCGCCTGAATCAGTGGTGCTCACGGGAGCCGGTGCGGCTTTCGGCGGTTCGTGCCCCTGGTCCGGCGCGGGAGGGGTCGGGTGTGTGCTGGATCGCGCGAAAAGCCCGACGATGCGGCGTGTCACGTAGTACAAGGTGGGGGTCAGCAGCAGCCCGAGGATCGTCGCGCCGAGCATGCCCCCGAGCACCGCCGTGCCCAGAGCCCGCCGGCTCGACGCACCGGCACCCGTGGCGAGCGTCAGCGGGACGACGCCCAGAATGAACGCAAAGCTCGTCATCAGGATCGGGCGGAAGCGGGTTCGAGCGGCGGTGAGGGTTGCTTCGACCAGCGGCACGCCCCGCTGCTCGGCCTCTCTCGCGAATTCGACGATCAGGATCGCGTTCTTGGCACCAAGCCCAACCAGCAGCACCAGACCGATCTGCGTGAAGACGTTGTTGTCAAGCCCGGTCAGCATCAGCGCCCCCAGCGCGCCGATCACCACCAGCGGGATACTCGCCACGACGGCGATGGGCGTCGTCCAGCTCTCGTACTGGGCGGCGAGGATCAGGTACACCAGCAGCACCGCCAGGGCGAAGACCAGCACCCCCTGCCCGCCGGCCTGACGTTCCTGGTACGACATCCCGGTCCACTCGTAGCCCATGCCCTGCGGAAGTTTGTCGGCGGCGGCGGCCTCGAAGATCGCCATCGCCTGACCGCTGCTCGTCCCCGGCGCTGGGATCCCGTACACCGACGCCGACTCGTACATGTTGTAGCGTTCGATCCGGTCGGGGCCGATCGCGTCGCGCACCGTCATCAGCGTGCCGAGGGGGACCATGTCGCCCGTTCGTGTGCGCACGTCGAGCTTCAGAATCGACTCGGGCGACAGCCGGAACGGCGCATCGGCCTGCACGTTGACCTGGTACGTCCTCCCGTTCATGTTGAAGTCGTTGATGTACGCCGACCCAAGGTCCGTCTGCAGCGTCTCGAACACGCCCTGCAGGGGAACGCCCATGCGGATCGCCTTCTCGCGGTCGATATCCAGGTAAAGCTGCGGCACACCCGCGCGGAAGGTGGTGTACCCGCCCAGAAGTCTCATCTGCCCGTCGGCGTTCGCCTGCCCGACCGCCGCCCCGATCATCTCCCACGCCGAGCCCAGCAGCATGTTCGGGTCCGCCCCGGCCTTGTTCTGGACGCGCATCTCCACGCCGCTGGTGTTGCCAAGCCCGGGAATCGCCGGCAGGCTGAAGACCAGCAGCTCCGCCTCCTGGATCTCCGCGACGCTGACGCGGATGTCCTCCATGACGGCGTCGACGCTGCGCCCCTTGACGACCCGTTCGTCCCACGGCTTGAGCACGATCCACGCGTTGCCCAGCGACGACCCTTGCCCCTGGATCACCGAGAAGCCCGACAGCGTGACCACATTGGCCACCCCTTCGATCTTCTGCACCTTCGCGGAGATCCGGTCGATCACGTTCTTGGTTCGTTCGAGGCTCGCCCCGTCGGGCAACTGGGCCGCCACCACGACAAAGCCAAGGTCCTCGTTGGGGACAAAGCCCCCGGGCACGCGGACCCCGATCCACCATGTCGCGTAGAGCACCCCGCCCATGAGCAGCAGCGTGACCACCGCGAGGCGGATCCCCAGCCGCGCGACCGCGACGTACGCGGTGGTGATCCGATCAAAGACCCAGTTGAACGCCGACCCGGCCCAGGCGAAGGGACGGAAGAGGATGAACCCCTTCCCGTGCCCGTGGGCCTTGAGCAGGACGGCACAGAGGGCGGGGCTCAGCGTCAGGGCGCACACCGCCGAGAGAAATGTGCTGGCCGCGATCGTGAGGGCGAACTGGCGGTACATCTCGCCCGTGATGCCGGGGAGGGCCGCCGTGGGGATGAACACGCTCATCAGCACGAGGGTGATCGCGATGATGGGCCCGGTGATCTCGCCCATGGCACGCAGCGTCGCCTCGCGGGCGCTCAGCTTGTGCTCCGTCATGTTGCGTTCGACGTTCTCGACGACCACAATGGCGTCGTCGACGACGATACCGATCGCGAGCACCATCCCGAACATCGTGAGCATGTTGATCGAGAAGCCCAGCGCCGCCATGAACAGGAACGTGCCGATGAGCGAGACGGGGATCGTGATCGCGGGGATGAGCGTTGTGCGCAGGTTCTGCAGGAAGATGAAGACCACGAGGAAGACGAGGATGAACGCCTCGATCAGCGTCTTCATCACTTCGTCCATGGACGCACGGATGAACATCGACGAGTCGTAGAAGAACTCGGCGACCGTATCCGGGGGCAGGGGCACGCTCTGCTTCGGGTCCTTCAGGCGTTCGAGCGTCTTGTTGAGGTTGTCCGTAATCTCGACCAGGTTCGCCCCGGGGAGCTGGTAGAGGATCATGACGGCGTTGGGCTTGCCGTTGAACGTGGCGAGGGTGCTGTAATCGCGGCTGCCCAGCTCGATCCGGGATACCTCACCCAGGCGAACGAGCCGACCGTCGACGGACGCCTTCACGATGATCTGGGCGAACTCTTCGGGCGAGGCGAGGCGACCCTTGGTCGTCACGATGAGCTCAAAGTCCGTCCCGGTGGGTGCGGGCTGGCGCCCGATCGAGCCGGCGGCGACCTGCACGTTCTGCTCCCGGATCGCCTGGTTGACGTCGGTGACCGTGAGCCCGCGGGCCTTGAGCTTGAGCGGATCGAGCCAGATCCGCATGCCGTATTCCTTCGTCGGCATGATCTGGATCGCGCCGATCCCCGGGATGCGGGCGACCTCGTCCTTCCAGTAGGTCGTGAGGAAGTTCGAGAGCGTGATGTCATCTTGCGAGCCGCCGGGCGAATAGAGCGAGATGACGCCCGCGAGCGAGGACGATTGCTTCTTGGTGGTGATGCCAAGGCGGCGGACGTCCTCGGGGAGCCTGGGTTCGGCGATCTTGACGCGGTTCTGCACGAGCACCGCCGCCAGATCGACGTCGGTGCCCGTCTTGAAGGAGATATCGAGCCCGTACGACCCGTTGGCCGAGGTGCTCGCCATGTAGATCATGTTGTCGACGCCGTTGACCTCCTGCTCGATGACCGAGGCGACCGTGTCGGCGACGGTGCGGGCGTTGGCGCCCGGATAGACCGCTTCGACGCGCACGATCGGTGGGGCCAGTTCCGGATACTGCGCGACGGGCAGGCTCGTATAGGCGACCCCACCGAGCAGCACGATGATGATCGAGATCACACACGCAAAGACGGGGCGGTGGATAAAGAACTTGCTGAGCATGTTCGCTTTCTCGGGATCGCCCGAGGTTGGGGGCTCGCGGATCGGAGGCGTCGGACGCAACGTCGTCGGGAGTTGAGGGGTGGGCTCAGCCCGCCGACTCGCTCTTGGAGGCCGCGGAATCGTTCGGTGTGGCGTTGGGTGCGGGTGTGGACGATCGCTTCACCGGGACGACGGCGGTCCCGGGGCGGGCCCGCTGGATCCCGTTGACGACCACCCGTTCATCAGGAGCAAGCCCGCTCTTGATGATGCGCATCCGATCGGTTACGCCGCCCACGGCGACATTGCGACGTTCCACCTTGTTCTCCGCGTTGACCACGTAGACAAAGCGGCCCTCCTGATCGGTCTGCACCGCGACGTCCGGCACGAGCAGCGCGGGCGTCTCGCCCAGCACGGTCTTTATTCGCACGTACAAGCCGGGGAGCAGAACCTGTGCACTGTTGTCGAAAACCGCTTCGAGCCGGATCGTGCCCGTGCGAGGGTCGACGGTGTTGTCGGCCTTGTCGAAGACGCCCTCGTGCGGGTAGCCATTTTCGTTCGAGAGGCCCAGAAGCACCGGAGTGACCGGCCGACCGTCTTCGCCCGGGCGACGATTCTGGTTCGCCCGGCGGATCTCCAGGAGCGTGCGCTCGTCCACGTCGTACATCGCATAGACCTGCGAGTCGTTGACGATGGTGGTGAGGAGGGTGGGCTCGGCCGCGCCGACCAGCGAACCCTCGTCGACCATGGTCAGGCCAAGACGCCCGTTGATGGGCGCACGGATCTGGGTGAATTCGAGGTCGAGCTCCGCCCCGCGGAGCTGCGCCCTGGCGAGTTCCAACTGGGCAACGGCCGCGTCCCGATCGGCGCGGGCGCGATCGAGCTCGAACGTCGGGACGGCGCCGGCCTGGGCCGCCTGCTCGGTGCGCTGGACCGCGACCTCCGCGAGCTTCAGGGCGGCTTCGCGGGAGGCGACCTGGGCACGCGACTGGGACACGCTCGCCTCGTACGTGCGCGGGTCGATGGTAAAGAGCAGGTCGCCCGCCTTGACGCGCTGGCCGTCGCGGACGTGCTTCTTGGCGAGGAAGCCTTTGACGCGCGCACGAACCTGGACGGTCTCAATGCCACGGGTGACGCCGGTGAATTCCAGGACGTCGGGAACAACCTTGGGGATCGGCTCGGCGACCGTCACTTCCGGGGGAGGCGGCGGGGCGTACTGGGGGCCGGGCTTCTTGCAGCCGGCGAGCACCAGGACAGGCGAGAGGAACAGGACAAAGCGAGCAAGAGAGACGGACGTCATGTCGGGGTCCTTGTGCGGCCGAGCCGTGAGGGCTTCTGGGCCCGGGTCGAGCGTAGGGGGGTGTTCGCGACATGTGAGGCCGGGAGGACGGTTGGCGGTAGAGTGTGAGAAAAGTCCCATTCGGTCTGTATAATCCCATGAAGTGGTGGGACAGAGAACGGAGCGGCATGTTTGACCAGTTGACAACGGGGTTTATCGCGCGGCTCCGGGCCAATGACCAGGCGACCTGGTTTGAGCTGTGGGAGACGTTCGGGCCGGTGATCTCGAGCCAGTTGGCTCGGTGGGGGCGCGGTCGGATCGGCAGCCAGACGGTGCAGGACCTGTCGCAGGAAACGCTGGCGGCGTTGTCGGCGTCGATCGACCGGTACGACCCGAGCAAGGGGGCGAGGTTCTCGACGTGGCTGCTGGCGATCGCCAAGCACGTGCTCGGGGACGAGATGGACCGACGCGGTGCGCAGAAGCGCGGTGGGAACAAGAAGACCGGCTCGTTCGAGGAGAGCTGGATGGTGGCGTCGGCCACGCTGGGGGCGGACGAGGCGTACGAAGCGGCCGTGTTTCGGGCGAAGGTGGAGGAGGCGATCCGGGCGGTGCAGAAGAGCAGCGAGTTCATGGACTTTGAGATCTTTCGGCTGCGTGTTCTGGAAGGGCGGAGCGGGAAGCAGGTGGCGGAGGACCTGGGGATGAGCGAGCCGACGGTGAGCCGGCGGTTGGCGAAGGTTCGGGGGACGCTCCGGGAGGAGTTATCGCGGACGGTGGCGAAGTACTCGTTCACGGAGGAGGAGCGTCGGGAGCTGGCGCGAAACAGGTTGGCGACGGATCCGAACAAAGGACCGACCGCCGCGGAGGATGCCGCGTTCGACGAGGCGGTGTCTGAGATCTACCACCAGCAGGTGGAGTTGCGTCGGCGTGAGCAGGCGCGAGCGATGGACGACCCTGGTTGAGGTCAGCGGCGGAATCTGGAGGCTGCGATGGGCGGCATGCTCGAAATCCTCGCGGTGCTGTTCGCGGTGATCGTCGCGATCGCGCTGGCGGTGCTGGTGATTCGCTACCTGCTGACGCCGGTGTTCCAGGTGCTGGGGCTGGTGATCCGCAACATTGTTCGTTTCGTTGCGCACACGATTCGGGATGTGTTCCGATTGATCGGGTCGGTGGTGACGACGCTGGTGTACGTGCCTCTGGTGGTGGGGACGGTGCTGATCGGGCGGTGGTCCGCGTCGCGACACTTTGGGTCGGGGATTCAGCAGGAGTTGAGCCTCGCGGGGGCGAGCCTGTACCGGCTGTTCGTGGGGAACGTGGCGAGGCTGTTTGGCGCGGGGGATGTGGTGGCGGGGATCGAGGAGCGGGTGCCGCAGGCGTTGGCGGATGCGCCCGGGCGGGACGCGCCGCGTGGTGGCAAGGCCGGGGCGTACGCGGGGTACACGATCGTGGGAAGCCTCGCGGGGGGCGGTTCTGGCGGGAAGTTGTACATCGCCGAGCCTGACGCAGTGAAGATGGCGTCGTTCGAGCGGAATGGGCACTTTGGCGTGGACCAGGTGGTGATCAAGTCGTTCTCGATGCGGGAGGGGTCGAGCCTGCCGCAGATCGTGCGGGAGAGCCGATCGCTGGACGCGGCGAAGCGGCTGGGGCTGGTGCTGGACCATGATCTGACGGCGGAGCGGTTCTTTTACGTGATGCGGTATGTGCCGGGACAGAGCCTGACGGCGGTGACGCATCAGTTGCATGCGGCGAGCAGCCCGGTGGACGGGGTTCACGGTTTGGACGACCCGAGCCTGCGGCGTGCGTTGGGGCTTGCGTCGGACCTGGTGTCGCAGCTCGAGGCGTACCACCGGGGCGGGCTGTGGCACAAGGACGTCAAGCCGGACAACATCATCGTGGATGGGGCGCGGGCGCACCTGGTGGACTTCGGGCTTGTCACGCCTCTGCGGAGCGCGATGACGCTGACAACGCACGGCACGGAGTACTTCCGAGATCCTGAAATGGTTCGGATGGCGCTCAAGGGCGTGAAGGTCCACGAGGTGGACGGGGCGAGGTTCGACATTTATGGTGCGGGGGCGGTGCTGTACTCGATCGTGGAGAACAGCTTTCCCGCGCACGGGGTGCTGTCGCAGATCACGCAGCGTTGCCCGGAGGCGCTGCGGTGGGTGGTGCGTCGGGCGATGACGGATTACGACAAGCGGTACCGCAGCGCGGGCGAGATGCTGCGGGATATCGAGGCGATCCGTCTGGCGGCGGACCCGATGGCGGTCAAGCCCGCGCAGTTGCCGAGCATGAGAGAGGGCGTGGCGGACGTGGAGCCCTCGGTCCGTGTTGATCCTGAGATCGGTCAGGTGGCGGCGGCGGGTGGAGCCGGAGTCGGCGGGGCTGCTGCGGCGGCCGGGGTGGCG
>DDSG01000011.1:0-274 GCA_002343325.1 Phycisphaerales bacterium UBA2396
AGACTCCGCGGGCGGCCGCACCAGCGAGGCCCCAGCCCGCCGCTCGTTCCACGCCGCCCCAGGCCGAGCCCGATCCGGTCGTCGCGCTGCGTCGTCGGCTGGCCGAGATGAAGGCCCGCGAACTGAGCGAACAAGCTGTGGGCACCCGCACGGAGGTGCTGGCGTGAACGTCCTGCGCGTGCTGGCCTTGCTCCTGGCGATGATCGTGGGCGCTTCCGCCCGCGCTCAGGACATGGTCGGCCCGCCGACGCCCGCCAGCATGCCCGCCAGCGGC
>DDSG01000011.1:469-5312 GCA_002343325.1 Phycisphaerales bacterium UBA2396
CCCGCCCCCGCGCCCGCCGGCGCCCGCGCCCCCCCCCCCCCCCCCCCGCCAGCATGCCCGCCAGCGGCAGCACGCCGGCACCGTCGCTCTCCGCGACGAACCCCGCCCAGGGGCTCAACCCGCTCGAACTGCTCGACCAGGCGGGTCGGGCTCTTCCGGGCAAGGGCGGCTCGGACGCCGCGCCGGGCATCTCCCCGCTCGTCAGCGTGCTCGTGCTGCTGACGGTGGTGAGCCTTGCTCCGGCGCTGATGCTGATGACGACGTGCTTCGTGCGCATCATCGTGGTGCTGGGGCTGCTCAAGCAGGCGATGGGCACGCAGACCATCCCCCCGCCGCAGGTGACCACGGGGCTGGCGTTGTTCATGACGATGATGGTGATGGCCCCGACGGTGGATCGGCTGTACACCGAGGCCGTGGTGCCGTATCAGCAGGGCGAGATCCGCGATTACGACGAGCTGTGGGCACGGGCCAAGCAGCCGATGCGTGACTTCATGTTCGCGCAGATCGAGGCGACGGGCAACTGGTCAAGCCTGTACATGGTGCTCGAGTACCGCGGCGTCGACATCAGCGAGCCCGAGAAGCTCAGCCGAAACGACGTGGACATGGTGACGCTGGTCCCGGCGTACATGCTGAGCGAGCTCAAGACCGCGTTCGTGATGGGCTTTCGCATCTACCTGCCCTTCCTGGTCATCGACATGGTCATCAGCTCGATCCTGATTTCCATGAGCATGATGATGCTCCCCCCGGTCATCGTGAGTCTGCCCTTCAAGCTGCTGCTGTTCGTGCTCGTGGACGGCTGGACGCTGATCGTTGGGAATCTCATGCGGAGCTTCGAACAGCCCGCAGCGGCGAAGGTCGCCCTGCTCGTTGAGCCCATCGTGTCGCGAGCCGCCGCTCTCCTGACGTAACTCGCACTCTCCCGAATTCCGCACGGAGCACCCGTGAACATCGACGAATCAACCATCGAGATGATCCGCACCGCCCTGGTGATCACGCTGAAGGTGACCGCCCCGATCCTCGCGGCGGGCGTGCTGGTGGGCCTGGTCATCAGCATCTTTCAGTCGGTGACCTCGATCCAGGACCAGACCATCTCGCTGGTCCCCAAGATCGTGGTGATGCTCGTCGTCGCGATCCTCCTCGCCGGATGGATCATCCAGCGTCTGGTCGACTACACCGCACAGCTCTTCACGCTGCAGTTCTAAGCACATGTCCGGCCTTGAACCCATCCTCGCCCACGTCGTCCCCTTCTCGCTGGTCATGGCGCGACTGGCGGGGCTGGTCGTCGCGGCGCCGATCGTCTCCAACGTCGGCGTTCCGATGCGGGCCCGCGCCCTCGTCGCCGTCACGCTCGCCGTCGCGGTCTACCCGACCGTCCCTCACGCGGCGATGGACCCCGGACAGACCGGCTGGGTGGACCTGGTCCCCATGCTCGTGGGCGAGACGCTGATCGGTGCGGCCATCGGGCTCATCGCCGCAACGCCCCTGCTCATGATGGAAATGGCGGGCGTCACCGGCGGTCAGATGATGGGGCTGGGACTTGCCCGCGTCTACAACCCCGAGATGGACACCGACATGGACGTCATGGGCCAACTGATGTTCATGGCCGCCGCCGCGTGCTTCGTGTCCGTCGGCGGGCTCGAATGGCTCTTCCGCTGCCTCGCCTCCACGTTCGCGCACGTTCCCGCGGGGGGCATCGGGATTTCCGAGGCGCCCCTCGAACTGCTCGTGGGCGTGGTGACCAGCGGGGCCGAGGTCGCGCTCCGCGTCAGCTCACCGATCGTCGCGATGGTGCTGCTGCTCGTCGTCGCGATCGGCTTCCTCGGAAAGACGATGCCCCAGCTCAACGTGATGAGCATCGGCTTCATTCTCAAGGTCATGGGTGGACTCTCGGCCTTGGCACTCTCGACGACCGCCATGCACACGGCGGTGGGGGACGAGATCGTCCGGGTTCTTCGAACGGTCGCTGATTGGGCCTCGGGTCTCTGATCGCACAGCACAGGAGCGGGCATGGCCGACGACATGGGAGACAAGACAGAGGCACCAAGCCAGCGCAAGCTGAGCGAGGCCCGCGAGAAGAACCAGGTCGCCAAGAGCACCGATCTCGCCGGGGCCGCCGAACTGCTCGGGCTGACGATCCTCCTCGCCGTCGCCGGCACCCTCGTCTTTGACGCCAGCGGACGGTTCCTCAAGCGTGTGCTGGGCGAGGAAGTGGGCCCGGAAGCGCTCCATCCCGATTCCTTCGAGCCTCTGATCCGCGATCTGGGAGCCCAGACCGCCATCGCCTCGGCCCCCTTTCTCGCCGCGGCGGTGGTCCTCGGAACCATCGCCCACGTGATGCAGCACGGGCTGTTGCTCAGCTCTCACCCCCTGGAGCCGAACTTCAACAAGATGAACCCGGTCTCGGGCTTCCAGCGGATGTTCGGACTCAAGACATGGGTCAAGGGCGGCATGAGCGTCGCCAAGCTCGCCGCCGTCTCTGCCGTCGTCGTCACGGTGATCATGAACGAGCTGCCCGCGGTGGCGGGCCTGCCCGCGCTCTCGCTCCCCGGGGTCTTCCGGATGGTGGGGGCCCTCATGCTCAAGATGGCCGCGTGGATCCTGGTGGCGCTGCTGCTGATCGGTGTCGCGGACTATGCCTACCAGTGGTGGCAGCACCGCCGCGACCTGCGGATGAGCAAGCAGGAAGTCAAGGACGAGCACAAGCAGAGCGAGGGCGACCCGCACGTCAAGAGCCGGCGGATGCGCGTCATGCGCGAGATCGCCCAGCATCGCGCACGCCAGGCTGTTCCCAAGGCCGATGTCGTCATCACCAACCCGACGCACTTCTCCGTCGCGGTGCAGTACGACGCCAAGACGATGCGGGCCCCGCGCGTGGTCGCCAAGGGCGTCGACCACATGGCGATGCAGATCCGAGCGATCGCCAACCAGCACGACGTCCCGATCCTCGAGAGGCCGCCGCTGGCCCGCGCTCTGTACTACGGCGTGGACGTCGGGCACGAAGTGCCGCCCGAGCAGTACCAGGCCGTTGCCGAAGTTCTCGCCTACGTCTACCGACTCAAGAACGCCCCTGTCGCCGCCGCCTGATTGAGCAAAGGAACGTCCGACCATGAGCACGACGACGCCAAGCCTCAGCAATCGCGGCCTGCCTCCCTGGCTGCTCAAGCTCCGCCAGTATCGCGGGCTCATCGTCCCCATCGCGTTCGTCGGCCTGCTCGCGGTGCTGGTCGTGCCCCTCCCCCCGGCGATGCTCGACGTGCTCATCGCGCTCAACATCGCGGTGTCGATCATCGTGCTGCTCACCACCGTCTACATGGAAGAGCCCCTGGACTTCAGCGTCTTCCCGAGCCTGCTGCTCGCGGCAACGCTCTTCCGTCTCGTGCTCAACGTCGCCAGCACACGGCTCATCCTCACGGCCGACGCGTCGACACCCGACGAGGCGGCCCAGGTCGCCGGGCATGTCATTCTCGCCTTTGGCGATTTCGTCGCCGGTGATTCGCTGTTCGTGGGCGTGGTCATCTTCATCATCCTGGTGATCGTGCAGTTCGTGGTCGTCACCAAGGGCGCCACGCGCATCAGCGAAGTCGCCGCCCGCTTCACCCTCGACGCCATGCCCGGCAAGCAGATGGCCATCGACAGCGATCTCAACGCCGGGATCATCGACGACAAGGAAGCTCGTCGCCGCCGTGCGAGGATTGCCCAGGAGGCCGACTTCTTCGGCGCCATGGACGGCGCCAGCAAGTTCGTCCGGGGCGACGCCATCGCCGGGCTCATCATCACCGCCATCAACGTGCTGGGCGGGTTCGGCGTCGGGATGATCCAGAAGGGCTGGGAGGCCGGGCCCACCGCCGAACTCTTCACCAAGCTCACCATCGGCGACGGCCTGACAAGCCAGATCCCCAGCTTCGTCATCGCCATCGCCAGCGCCCTGATCGTCACCCGCTCGGGCAGCAAAGCACAGCTCGGCGACGAGCTCGCCGACCAGATCGTCAGCCAGCCCCGAGGCCTCTACATCACCGCCGGCTTCCTCCTCATGCTCGCCCTGACGCCCCTGCCGAGCCTCCCGCTCGTCGCCTCCGCGCTCACGCTCATCGGCATCGCCTACGCGATGAACCGCTCACGCAAGGATGCTCTGGAGCAAGCGACCGAGCAGGCCGCCCAGGCCGCCGCCGCCAAGCCCCCCGAGCCCCCGCCGGTCGAGAATCTCCTCAAGGTCGACACCCTCGAACTCGAGGTGGGCCAGTCGCTCGTGGGACTCGTCGATCCGGGCAGCGGGGGCGACCTGCTCGACCGCATCACCGCCGTTCGGCGTCAGCTCGCGCTCGAGCTCGGGCTCGTCATGCCCCCCGTCCGCATCCGCGACAACCCCGAGATCGATCTCTCCGCCTACCGCCTCAAGATCCGTGGCAATGTCATCGCCGAGGGCACCCTTCAGCCCGGGCGACTGCTCGCGATGGATTCGGGTCTCGCCTCCGGCGCGATCGAGGGCGAAGACACCCAGGAGCCGGCGTTCGGGCTTTCCGCCAAGTGGATCGACCCCGCCCTACGCTCGCGGGCCGAATCGATGAACTACACCGTGGTCGAGCCCACCAGCGTGCTCGCGACGCACCTCACGGAACTCGTCAAGAAGCACGCCGACGAGCTGCTGACCCGCGAAGAGGTCGGCAACCTGCTCGAGCAGTGCCGCCAGAAGAGCCCCAAGCTCGTCGAGGAAACCATCCCCGCGATCCTCAAGGCGACGGAGCTGCAGAAGTTGCTCCAGAACCTCCTCCGCGAGCGCGTGCCGATCCGCGACCTCGAATCAGTGCTCGAAACCATCGCCGAGTGGGGCCCCAAGACCAAGGAC
>DDSG01000011.1:5537-5721 GCA_002343325.1 Phycisphaerales bacterium UBA2396
GCTCACCGAGTACGTCCGCAACGCGCTGCGTCGCACGATCTGCCGCCAGTACGCCGTTACGCCCCCGGGCGGCGGCCGCCCCAAGCTCGTCTGCGTCACGCTCGATCCCACGCTCGAAGACCAGATCAACGCCTACATCGATCGTGGCCCCGCCGGCACGGTCGTCAACATCCCCGCCCGCGTC
>DDSG01000011.1:5950-6101 GCA_002343325.1 Phycisphaerales bacterium UBA2396
GTCGTCAACATCCCCGCCCGCGTCGCGGGTCAGGTCTCGGCCCAGATCGCCCGCGCCCTCACACTCGTCACCGACCAGGGGCACCTGCCCGTCATCATCGCCAGCCCCCAGGTCCGCTCCGTCGTCCGCCAGATCCTCGAGCCGCACGTCC
>DDSG01000011.1:6475-6632 GCA_002343325.1 Phycisphaerales bacterium UBA2396
CGCCGACCTCAAGCGAGAGCTCGGCCCCGGCGCGATCATCATCTCCGTCCGTCAGCCCACGAGCCCCGGGGGATTCGTCGAAGTTGTCGCCCGTGCCGAGACGCCACCCTCGCCGCACTCCCGCGCGTTCGACGCGTTCACCCCCATCAACCTCGGC
>DDSG01000019.1 GCA_002343325.1 Phycisphaerales bacterium UBA2396
GGGGGGGGGGTGGGCGCAACAGGTAGAAAAGAGGGGGGTGTGTTGTTGTTGTCTCATGATTTCTCGATGGTTCCGTGATGAACCTATTGCGCGCAAGAGGTTGCAATAGGCGCAACAGGTTGCGGCGCGCCCCCGCTGGCATCGCTGAAACGAGAGTGCGGACTCGCGATCGCGATGCGCCGGAGCGGTTCGGAGCGATGTCTGAGAGGCAAAGACGGCGTCGCAGACCGGTTCGGGCGGCTTTGGAGCGCGTGTTCATGCCTCGGCGACGTCCTCAAGGAGCCGGTACAGCCGCTGAGGCGTACCGCCGGTGGCCCGCTCGGCGAACTGGATGCGGCGCTGATCGACAAGCGCCTGCCGGACCTCCTCGTGCTCGCGGGGCGACCACGCCAGGCGCCGGCTCAGTTGCCAGAAGGGCATCCACGGGTCGGCGGGGTGCTTTGCCGCCCATTCCCGGAGCACGCGGATCATCGCCTTGCACTGGCTCTCGAAGTCGCCCGCGCTGACGTGCTGGCTGGCCTTGAAGAGCATGCGGCGAGTCTGATGCTCGACGAGCGCCCAGGCCCAGTCCACGGCATCGACGGCGATCTGCGGCTTGCGGCGCGCCGCGCTGCACGCGTGCACCAGCGCCAGGCGCCGGGCCTTCTCGTTGGCGCGTGCCCACAGCGCCATCCCCGCCTGGTCGGACTTGGCTTCGGCCTCGGCATAGGCGGCGTCGGCCTGGGCGCGGACCTCGCCGAGCCGCACTCGTGCATCGTCGGTCGGCTCGATCAGCCTGGGCACCGGATGTTCGGTCTTGAGGTTGCCCCTCCCGGGCTTGAGCTCCGACCACCACCGCGCCCGCTTCAGGATCGACTTCGGGAGGTCGCGTACATCCACATCCTGGCCGAGCCCGCGGCGGCCGGCTTCGAAGATGAGCATGCGCGCGAAGAAGCCGTTGGAGAGCATCTTGGGCGACAGCGCTTCATAGAAGATGTCCGGGATGGCCGTCCCGAAGAGGCATAGGCACGGCTGATCGATGATGCGGGGCTCCTCGTCGCTGGCCTTGACGCGGAGCGGGTAGATCGTGTTGGCTGAGGTGTACAGCTTCAGCAGCGTCTGCATGATGCCCTCGTATCGAGGGTCGCGCTTGGTGCCGTACCCGCTGATCGCCTGCATAAGCGTGTCGATCTCGTCGGTCTGGAAGAGCATGACCGGCGTGAGGTACATCCGGTCCTCGAGCCCTTCACCGCTGGCGAAGCCGTCCGCGACCGCGCCAGCCATGCCGGCGTTGGCGAGAATCCGCTGGTTGACTTTGCGGGGAAAGTCCTTGCCCGTGCCGGTGTTGGCCAGGCCCAGGAGATAGATCGCGGTGCGGTTGTCCTGTGGGTCGCGGACCTTGCGGCCGGCGAGCGCGGCTTGCAGCGCCACCGCGCCGCAGAACGCCAGCACGGGCTCGGGGTAGGGCGCGTTGCTCAGGGAGTAGTCGATGACTTCATCGATGAAACCGGGAACGCGCAGCAGCGCCGGCGGCACGGGACCGGGATCGATCGGTGCGGACGGCGACGGCTCTGCCTGCGGGGCTTTGACCTTGAAGCCCGACAGATCGACATCGCCGGAGGCTGGTTCCGCACCGAATCCCTCGCGCCGCAGCGCCCGTGCCGCTGCCGCAAAGTCGCCGTCGTGCTTGAGCAGCGTGTAGACCGCGAAGATCGAGTAGCCGCGGCCGTCCTCGAAAGGCGGGGCGTTGGTCGAGAACACATAGAACACGCCGCCCTTGAGCGTGGCGCTGCAGCCCCGGTCCTTGCCAGGGCGGGCCCAGTGCTCATTCTCACCTCCGCTCACGCGGGTCCAGCCGCGCTCGACCAACAGATCGCGGATACTGCCGCGCTGGTTGAAGTCGTCGCCGGGCTTCAGGTCGCTGGGGGCTGAAGTTGTGGACGACTTCGGGTGCGGACCGTCCTCCACCGGATGCTGGGCCTCGTTGAGCTCCCACGCGCAGGCCAACAGGCACTCACGATCTTCGGGTGTGATGACCGGCAACGCGGCAAGATCGCCAGCCTCGATCACATATCCGTTCGACGGTGCGCACAGGAACATCCCGCCCTCGCCGCGGGTCTCGATCATCGTGGCGACCGCGTGCCATCGCCCATCCGGACCCTTCCGCGGCGTAAACCGCTTCCCGGCAACCTCGATCGGCTCGGGCCCAGAAGCGCCGCAGGACCGCTGGGCGAGCTTCATGTTGCCGCAGACCGGACCCGGGCAGCGGTATACGACATGGCGACCGCCCGAAGGCGTCGTCTCGACGACCAGGCGGCCGATGAGTCCCGGGCACACCGCATCGACCCGCTCTCGCCACGGATCGAAGGCAGCGCCGGCCAGGTCGAAGTCGATCATCTCGACGTTGCCCGACACCGCGCCGCAGACTATGCACAGGTCGCGCGCGGCGGGCCCGGCGAACCACCGCGCGTGCTCCGCCGGCGTCGGCAGCCGCGTCTGATACGGCTTCCACGAGCGCAGGGCGACGCGCTTGTCGTCGCCCTCGCGGATCGCGGGTAGCACGCACAGCCCCGCCGACGCGTAGCGCCGGGCCGTTTCGAGCGTCGGGAGCGTCATTCGAAGGGCACCTCCCACGCCAGCGCTCGGTCAAGCGCTTCGGCGGGAGTTGCATGCACGTGCGCGGTCGTCCGCGGACAGTTTCGAGCGAACCACATCTGCCGCGCCAGGTCCCGCGTCGAGAACGCCAGGTACACCGGCTTGCCCAGAGCGTGCGCCCAGCCCAACTCCAAAAGCGTGGCGTGGCAATCGGTGGCGTTTATCCAGGCGAAGAACAGGTCCGACTCCCGGATCCACTCCATGCACAGCCCGGGCACCACCCACCGGGGGCGGCTGAACTCGGGGGCGGGCCAAGGGCTCGAGTCGTGCTGCTCGACGCCAGCGTGCCAGCCGACCCACTCGTGACTCTGGCCGCCGAAGGGAACGAAGTGCGGCCCCGTGAAGATGAAGCGGTCGCAGTCGATCGGTTGGCCGAATGGCTCGACGCCAAGCCGCGGCACCAGCGGCATTCGCCAGTTGCCCGAGCCGTGCATCTTCCCGGCGAGGTACACGCGCCGCTTGGGTCTGGGGAGGGGCGCACCTGCCACGGCGGAGCGGGGCGTCGTGCCGGGGGGAATGGATGAAAGCGCGCGGGTCGTCATGACGAGTGCTCCGAGAATCCGACGGATTCGAAGTGACGGCGGAGCGCAACAGTGGCCGCAGCGCCGAGCGTGGGACGACGGCGGCCATCCGTGGCCGCCTCGAGGAAGTCGTTGCAGACCGTGGCGAGGTCCTCGGGCAAGTCGTCGACTGCGGCGCGAACGTCGAGTTCGAGGTCACGCCGAGCGATCGGGGACACCGTCGTCAGCGACGGATCGCGACCCGGCCTGGCCGCCATCGCGTCGTCAAGGGGCACGGTCGTCGACCGGCCGCCGCGCTTGGCGGCGCGCTGGGCCCGCAGACTCGATGTTCCGGCCCGGGTCATGGCGACGGCAAGGAACGCCATCGGACGACCGCGCGAGGGCTTGAACCGTGGCCATCTCTCCAGTGCGGCCAAGATAAGGTCCGACCGGAGATCCGCATGCCCGTCTCCCCTTCGGCATGATCCCGCGAGCCGGTTCGCCACGCCGTGGGCGACTGCGCCGAGTCGATCGATGTCGATCGCATCGAATCCGCGGTGGATCGGCGAGGGAGCGAGCTCAACCACGAGCCACCTCCTCAACGATGAGGCGCGCAGGCAGGCCGTGGCGTACCTCGATGGCGACAGTGGCAGAGCCAACGACGGTCAACTCGGCGAGAAGATCAACCACCGCTCGCTTGACCGTGAAGCCGGCCGGGCTGTCCTGCCCCTGGCAGGTTCGCTCCGCCCCGAGCTTGACCTCTCGGATCACGCGAGGCGGCGGGTCGAACGCCGGCTGGCCGTCGAGTACGCGCAGCGACTCGATCCGGCCGAATCCGATGCGCTGCATGAGCGCGATCAGCCGCCTTGAGCCTTGGTCGAGCGATGAGGTGTGGACCTGAGCGGTGGTGCCGTTCACTCTGCACCGCCTTGCCCAACCGGCACGCGGCGGCGATCGATCCCGGCGAGCTCGGCGCGGACCTGTTCGATGGCCCGGCGGTCAAAAAGTCGGACCCGACCGGCCAATGCGGCCGGCTTGATCCAAGGGCGCGTGGCCAAGACCCGCACGACGCGGTGGATGGGCTGGCCCAGTTCGCTGGCGATCACCCCGGCGGTGATCAGCACCGGCGGTGGCGCAACCTGACGGCTGAGTGGGGGCGCGATTCCCATTGCGGCGACTCCGTTCCCGGGCGGTGGGCCCGGTTACCAGTCCGCAAGCGGTCGCGTGACTACCTCGTATGTCGCGTGATTCGCAGGCCTGCCGCCGGTCGCGACTGGGCGCGACCACCGGCAGCAGAGGCTGGCAGCACCTACCGCTCCGGCCGCTTCTTGACCGATCTCCGCTGGCGTTCCTCCCGCGTGCGTTCGGCCTGCTGCTCCGCAATCAGATTCGCGATTGTTTCGTCGCGGTCTGCCGGTGCTTCGTCATCGCCTGCGTGGTAGGCGTCCAGAGGCTCGCCTGCATCGATGCGAGCATCCACCGCTTCCTGTGCCGCTTTGACGTCGGCCCGGGTGTTGCCGAGTTTGTCTGACGAGCCGGCGTCCTTAGGCTTGCTCGCAGTCCCGGTCTCCGCGCGACGCGCCTTGAGGTACGCGGAGTGCTTGAGCACCTTCGTCATGGTGGACGGCGAGCAGCCGACGATACTGGCGAGTTCGTTTCGGCCCGGGAAGAACCCGTCGTGCTTCTTGACGTGCGATTCGGCCAGACTCATGGCCTCCTGCCAGGTCATCGCACCGGCCTGCGACGCCTTGGGGCGATTCGCGCCGCCGCTCTGGCGAACTGCGCCGCCCACAATGGTTTCGACCATCGGCAGTATCGCATCACGGAATGCCGCGGCGATATCGGCAGCGTTCGTCAGGTTCACTTGTGTCGGAGATGGCGCCGGCGGAGAACGGTCCTGCTCGGAGACGACCCCGCGAAGTGCGACGAGCGTTCCGGTGCCATGAACCGGCGGACGATCCTCGAGGCTCCCGGCTTTCATCACAAAATCGATGACCCGCTCACGACTGGCGACCGCCGCCGCATGATTCCGGGGCCGCTTCGGGTCCAGTGGCACACCGAGATCCGCCCTCGCTTGCAAGCCGTGCTCGGTAAGCCGCCATTCATCACCGCCGACCTTCGTCACCCTGAACGGCCTGGCGGATCCCCCGGTCTGCTGACGCCAGTCGTCGATGGCCTTTCGCCACCGGTTCCAGGATTCCGCCAGCACCGGCTCGATCGCCTGGAGCAATCCGGCCTCCCCAGTTACCGCGATCGTCGCTTCGATGGCCTCGCTCTGGCCCGCCATTCCCAGGCGGATGGTGTTGCGCCGTTCCACAAGTCCGGCTCCGACAAGGAGCAAGAGCGCTCGTTGCTCGGAGACCGAGAGCTGGTCGGTGGCAACCCTCTGCCACTTGTCTGGGATGCGCCTGAGGAGGGCTTCGATCGCTTTGGCCAGTTCCTGGTTCATTCGGACCTGATGGTAAACCGCTGCATGCCGAAATGCCCGCAGTGCCGCACTGACCTTCCGGGCCATTCCGGGCCGTTTGCGTATTCAGAAGGGGCAGGCCGGCGAGCCCTGCACCGGCAGCCGGTCGCCATCCCATTTATTCCGCAAAGAGCACGAGGAGCTCCCCCCCATGTCCACCGCCCAAGCCGTCCAGGCGCGGCCATCGCCCGCCGAGAGAATCACACAATTCATCGAGCGCAACGGCGGCGAGCACCCGCGCTGGTTCATCGGCGTTACCTGCAACCCGCGAGAGCGCCTCCTGTGCGAGCACTGCATCAACTCCACCCGCGACCCGTTCTTGATCGTCGGCTGCGACACGGCCGAGGAAGCCCGGCGGGCCGAGTACTCGCTGCGAAAGAAGCACGGAGGCTGGGGTAAGCGATTCGACGGCCTCGACCCTGCGGCCATCTTCGTCTACACCTTCCGGATGAGCTCGACCACCATCCCCAACCAGCGCTAACCATGCCCTCGTAGCTGGCCCGGCGGGCCGCGTTCGCGCGGTTCGCCGGGCTTTCATCGGTTCTGTGAGCCGCGTCCAGCGCTTGCCAACTCCCGCCAGCGCCGGCGCTGCTCGCGCCAATCGGCCACGGCGCACACGACGCGGAGTTCGTGCTCGCTGATCGCATCCCGCTCCCGCTCCATAAGAGGTAGGAACAGAATCTCCTCCTGGATGTCCGATGCCAGACACAGCAGGTCCATGATCTGGCTGATCCGGGCCCGCGTGACCTGCCCCAGCCGGGCAAGGTCGGCGTGGGATTCCACCTCGCCAACGCGGACCAGCTCCTCGAACCGGATCGCCAGCGCCATCAGGCGGGCGACCCGGGGCACATGGCCCGTTTCAACCACCAGCGCGGCGGGCTCGACGCCGACGTTGACCTCCTTCCGGCCCGCCGCCCCGCGGGTGAAGTGGACCGGGAACTCGATCGTGACCTCGTCCATGCCGTTCATGCTGCCTCCGGTTCTTCAGCGGGCGCCTGGCCGAGCGTCCGCAGGCCCGCGGGGTGGAAGGTGATCGACACCGTTTTCTTCGCGCCGTCGTAGTCAACTCGCTTGACCAGGTTCGCCAGCACCGCCGCCTGCTCCCGCGGGCAGAGAGCGTCCCACGTCGCGCCGAACTCCCTGAGCGCCGCGGCGACTTCGTCGCGGGTGATCACCTCCCCATCGATCCGCTCCGCTTCCGCACGCAGGCCCCGTGTCCGCTCGTTCGCCTTGGCCAGCCGCTCGTGCAGGTCGGCCAAGCGGGCGGCGGCATTGGCGTCCGTGCCCGCCGTGGCGGCGACCTTACGGAGATCGCTCTCGATCTTCTGGATCTCACGAACGCCGGCGGCCTGTTCCTTCTCCCTCTGGGCCGTTCGCGTCCGGACGCCGCTCTGGAGTTGGCGAAAGGTGGTCGCGATCAGCGCGCTGTCGCCGCCGATGTGCTTGATGCGCTCGATCACCAGGCGCTCGATCTGCTCGGCAGGCAGTGACCCCGACGGGCAGGCGTGCCAGCCCTGCTTCTGGGAGACGTAGCAGACGTAGTAGCGGTAGGCCGCCTTCCCGTCCTTGACGCTGTAGGTGTGGCCCATCGCGTGCCCGCACGGCCCGCAGTGGATCAGGCCCTTGAGCAGCGCGCCGTGCTGGTTGCGGACGTGCATGCCGCCGGTGCGGCCGTTGTGCTTGATGGTGCTATAGACGCTCTGCCAGAGCGGTTCGTCGATGATGGCGGCGTGCTCGCCCTTGAAGAGCTCCTTCTTGTGCTTGACCTTGCCCATGTACGCCGGGTTGGTGAGCACGTTTATCAGGAGGTGCTTGTCCCACACCCGGCCGCCGAACGCCACGCCCTTGCGCGTCGTCCAGCGCTTGCTGGTGCAGCCGCGGGCGTTGAGGATCTGGGCCACCTTGGTGAGCGAGCAGTGCTCCAGGTAGAGCTGGTAGATCTCACGGACGACCTCCGCCTCCGCCGCGTTGACCACGAGCTTGCTCCCGCCCGCGGGCTGGGGCGCGAGGTCGTACCCCAGGATCGGCTTGCCGCCGAACCACTTGCCCTTGCGCTTGGAGGCGGCGATCTTGTCACGGGTGCGCTCCGAGATGATCTCCCGCTCGAACTGGGCGAACGACAGGAGGATGTTCAGCGTGAGCCGCCCCATTGACTGGGTGGTGTTGAACTGCTGCGTCACCGACACGAATGAGACGTGGTGTTTCTCGAACACCGACATCATCCGGGCGAAATCCATCAAGGACCGCGAGAGGCGGTCGACCTTGTAGACCACCACGCAATCAACCTTTCCGGCCTCGATGTCCGCCATCAACCGTTGGCAGCCGGGGCGGTCGGTGTTCCCGCCGGTGAAGCCGCCGTCGTTGTACTGGTCCGGCAGCGCCACCCAGCCCTCGTGCTTCATGCTGGCCACGTAGGCCTCGCCGCTCTCGCGCTGGGCGTGCAGCGAGTTGAACTCCTGTTCGAGCCCCTGCTCGCTCGACTTGCGGGTGTAGATGGCACAGCGGACGGTTGCCACGCTGGCGCTCTTCGCGGGTTTGGTTTCGATCGAAGTTCTCATGCCTTGCCCTCCGTGTTGCCGGGCTCGTGGAGCCCGAAGAATCGGAATCCGTTCCAATGCGATCCGGTCACCTTCGCCGCGATGGCGCTGAGCGACCGGAAGACCTCGCCCTCGTACTCGAACCCCTTGGGCAGCACGCGGACGAACACGGCGCGGCCCTTGTACTCGCGGCGGAGAACCGATCCGGGCGCGGGGAGCCGGTCGTCAGCGCCGGCGGGGAGGGCAATGCGGACCACGCTTTCGCCGTTGGCCCGCGGCGTCGGCCCTTCCGGCGCTGGCACGCGTGGTGGGCTTCGCCGCAGGTCGGCGTCGTTGGCCAGTTCGCGTGCTCGCTGGCGGGCCCGCTCCGAGAGGTCGCCCTCCCGAAGCGCCTGCATCCGCCAGAGAATCCGCTTGATGAGCAGCACCTTGTGGTGCGTCCTCGTCTCTTCGCCGTAGACCTTGGCGTACCGCTGCTTCAGTTGCGGCACGGTCATCGTCTCCAAGGCCCGTTCGGCTGCATTCACATCGATCGCCATCGGGGTCTCCGTTCTCGTGGCCGTTAACCACGCGACCCATCAGGGCGACCATGCTCGGACAGTTCAAGTCGAGCCGGAGAGCCTTCTTGATGCTCGATGTTCGGCCCCGAAATGGCGACATGTCGACGCCGGCGGCGGATGCCCTCGGCAAAGATCGCGGCGATGCTGTCCAGCCGCACGGCGGGCGTGATCGGGGCATTGGGGTCGAGCGTGGCGGTGGGGGCGGGCGCGTCGTCCATGAGCGCGGTGTCGTGCACGGTCACATCCTCCGTGAAGGGGGACATGCACCCGTGCGGGCGTGCGCTATGCGCTCGGCTTCGCACCTGATGCCGGAAAGGAGCCCGCGTCCGGTGCGGGCTCTCTGCCCACTGAATACGCGAAACGGTCAGGGAGCGCCGCAGACGCCGAAGGGCACCCTTCGTTCACCCCGGCAGCGCGTTAACCAGACCCTCCCAGGCGTTTGAGAGCGCAGAGAGACTTTCGACCCCCAACCCCGGCGTGGCAACCGATCCGTCGGTACGATGTCTCGGATTCGAGAGCGCTCGGCAGTTCGTGGACTTCCAGGAAGTGCCACGATTCCTGAGAGATACGCGCGGTGGGCGAAAAGCCCAGACCGTTAACGAGAAAAGGCCTCTGTACGAGGCCTTTCTCTGAACTCCCTATCCACACCCCTCTCGAACGCGCTCGCGCGCCTTTCCGAGCGTCGATGCCCGGAAATGACCGGTTAACATGACTTTGGCCGCGCGAACCCCACCGGAACCCTCGTCCGGGGCTGGAAATCGGGCATTGGGGCGTGCCGCCAGCGGTGTCCAGGTGATTGGGGCGAAGTCGTGCGCGACAGCCATGCCCGACGACCATCCACCACCCTCCGAAGCGGAGGGTTGGTGGCACCCGAGGTTCCGTGTACATAGGGGGGGGAGACGTGGTGTTCGGAGGCTTGATTTAGGAACGGCGAAGAGTATTGCCACCCGCCTTGACTTCTCACGGGTCTTCATAGACGGTGGCACGTCTCGGATTCATCCCGCGATCGGTGCCACCCGCCGGTTTGCTCCGCTCGTATCACCGCGTCGCCTGATCGGCCCTCAAGCATCACACTCCAGGCTTCCCGGTCGAATCCGCCACTGCGGAGCGGAATCGCTGCGCATCTCTCACTCGCATACTGACCATGAAAAGCACCTGAGCCGACGATCTACCTTGCATTCCGCCTTCGGCTGAACGATGGAACACTACGCCATCGGTGCCACCTGCCGTACACCGGTCTGACGCACGCAATAATTAGGCTTTAATAAATAGGAAAGAAAGAGTTATCGAAATTAATACAATAATGAGGGCAATGACGATCTGCGATTTCCGCGGATACCCCTGCGCTCTTGGATGCTCTGACTGCTGCCGTGCAAATCCGCGGGAAAGGGCGAACATTAGCGTGCACGCGATCGAGAGATTGACACACACTGCAATTAGGATACGAAGATGACTCGACCGATCACCGTTAACTTCCGTGGCTAGAACGAGACCAACGGCGATCATAAGCGAGATCATGCCGGCTACGAGTACTTTCGGATGATTCCGTCTCACCACTGCACCGCTTCGCGTAAAAAACTCATTCTTCATCTGCATTGAAGCACTCCATTTCCTGCCATCAAGCATCGCCGATCCACGTTTTCCCATCCCTCCCACGGACGCTCCGCGATGGGACGGAATCCTCCTGGATTTCCAGGATTGCCAGGCCCACCAGGAGTGGCTGGACCACCCGGAATTGTAGGCATGGTTCGGCCGCCGCAGGGAACCGGCAAGATGATGACTTCGGGCTGCCCGGGCATCCCTCTGCATCGAATGGCTTTCACCCGTAGACAATTACAATATCTAAATTCTGAAGCTGCGATAAGGTCTCTATAATATTGCATGCAATTTAGGCCTGCAAAATGAGCTGTCAATGCGTTCAGAAAATTTGCAGCGGCTTCGCAGGCAAGTACACATGCGGCAGGTGGCATCGAAACCGACGCGTCGTGCCATCGAAGTCGGCCCGGCGACTTCGATGGACCCTTCGTCGGCGTCGCGTCGGGAGCATCGAAGTCTCAAACCAGACTTCGATGACACGGCAAGCGAACGGGCACGGGGGATCCCACGGCCACTTCGATGCCACCCGCCGGCACTCACGGAGGATCGCGCCGCCGGAGCCCAGCACCGCCACGACATCGGCCCGCCAATTCTGGCAGAAAGGGAGCCGCGCCTCGAGCGAGCCGTCCGCCGCGGCCCCCCACGCCCCGACCGTGCCCGCACCCCCGCCGCGATTGAGCTCACGCTCGATCATGACCAGTGAGTCTAGGTACGACGAGCCGAACCCCGCGTCAAATCGGCGGGTGCGCTAACCGAGAGTCGGAGAGAGTTTGAGAGGTTTGGCCGAGAGGGCGACCCGAACGCCCGGGGTTCTCGTCGAAGCCCGATCGGGCCGACGCAAACGGAGAGCGCAGCAGCCAGTCCCGACCCGCGTTTGGCCCCGGAATCTTCGACGTTTCCGCCACACCGACCGGACGCCGGAAACCGGCCGGGCCGTAAAGCAAAACCGGCCCGCTTTCGCGGGCCGGTCTAGAACTCCGTATCCGCAACCCTCACGAACCGATTCTCGCCGAATCGACACCTCGGAACCACTAGGAGCGTCGGTTTACATGCGACCGCGGCCGAGGGGCCGGAGTGCGTGCGTCCGGATCCCTCAAACGGGCTGGGGCATTGCCGTGGTCAGGCATCCTTTGGTGTCGGCCGGAGGGTTCTCAAGCCGTTTCCGACCACCAGCAGACTGGCACCCACATCGGCCACGACCGCCATCCACATCGTGGCCACCCCCCCCAACGCGAGGCCGAAGAACACGACCTTGATGCCAATGGCGAAGCCTATGTTCTGAGCGAGGATCGCCCCGGTCCGCCGGGAATGCAGCACGAACTCCGGCACGCCCCGCAGGTCATCCTGCATGAGGGCCACGTCGGCTGTCTCCAGCGCCGTGTCGGTGCCCGCAGCGCCCATGGCAAAGCCGATCGTGGACTTGGCAAGGGCCGGGGCGTCGTTTACGCCGTCGCCGACCATGCCGATCGCGTCCCCGTGCTCCTTCGTGAGACGCTCGATCTCGGCTAGCTTGTCCTCCGGGAGCATCCCGCCGCGGGCCTCGTCGATACCGACCGCCTTGGCGATGGCCGAGGCGGTGGTCTGATTGTCGCCCGAGAGCATCAGCGTCTTGATTCCCAGTTCGTGGAGCGACCGGATCGCCTCGACGCTGCTCGCCCGGGGCGTATCCGAGACGGCGATGATGCCCAGCACCGCGCTGGCCGACGCGACCACGATCGCCGTCTTGCCTTGGGCCTCAAACTGGCCAAGCGTCGCCTCGACCTCGGGCGAGCATACTCCCCGCTCCTCGGCGAGGCGGTGGTTGCCGACGAAGTACGCCGCGCCGTCGATGCGTCCTTCCACTCCGCGACCCGTGAGCGACTTGAACGCTTCGACGCTCGCACGCTCGCCGTTCCAGGCCGCGACCACGGCAATCGCCACCGGGTGCTGCGAAAGCGCATCGAGGCTCGCGGCGATCCGCAACACTTCATCCTTGCTCGCGCGGCCCACGGGCTGCACATCCGTCACGCGGGGCTTGCCCTCGGTGATGGTCCCGGTCTTGTCCAGGGCGACGACCTTGAGTTTTCGGCCATTCTCCAGATGCACGCCGCCCTTGATGAGGATCCCGCGTCGCGCGGCCGCCGTCAGCCCGCTCACGACCGTCACGGGCGTCGAGATCACCAGCGCGCAGGGGCAGGCGATGACGAGCAGCACCAGCGCCTTGTAAAGCCAGGGGTAGAACGTCTGGCCAAACGCCAGCCACGGGACGACCGCGACCAGCACCGCGACCACGCACACGATGGGCGTGTAGACGCGCGCGAAGCTGTCCACAAACCGCTGCGTCGGTGCCCGGCTCCCCTGCGCCTCCTGGACGGTCCTGATGATCTTGGCGAGCGTGGTCTGGTCCTTGCCGCCGGTGGTCTTAAACTCCAGCACACCCGACTCGTTGATCGTCCCGGCGAAGACCTTGTCGCCCGGCTTCTTGTCCGCGGGCACGCTCTCGCCCGTGACCGGGGCCTGGTTCACGCTCGACTCGCCCGCGACCACCACGCCGTCGAGCGCGAGCCGCTCGCCGGGCTTCACTTGCACGACAGCGCCGACGGCAACCTCGCTCGCGGGCGTGACCTTCCAGGCACCATCGGGCTGCTTCACGCTCGCCTCATCAGGGGCCATCGCCATCAGGCCCATGACGGCGTTGCGGGCGCGGTCGAGGGCCTTGGCCTCGATCAACTCCGCGAGCGCGAAGAGGAAGGTGACCAGCGAGATCTCCGGCCACGCCCCGATGAACGCCCCGCCGATGACCGCCACCGTCATCAGGAAGTTGATGTTGAGCGTGAAGGTCTTGAGCGCGATCCAGCCCTTTTTGAGCGTGGGCAGGCCGCCGAGCAGGATCGACACGACCGCCATCGCGATGATGACGGGCGAGGTCTCCTTGACGCCGGTGAAGTAGAGCGTCTCGGCACCCGCCGCCAGCACGCCCGAGAGAGCGAAAAGTGCATGCCGTCGCCACCAGGGGGTCGACTCACGCGGGGTCGCACGCGACACTTCGCCTCCCGAGGCGCAGCTCTCGCAGGACTCACCGGTCGGCGGCTGCGAAGGGGCGGGCGCGGAGGGCGTCATGCCTATATCGGCGAGCGCGGCGACGATCGACGCGTCGTCGGCATGGTCGTGGACAACCCAGAGCCGCCGTCCGAACAGATCGAACCGCAGCTCTTGCACGCCGGGTACCGAGCCAAGGCGACGACGGATCAGGCTCTCCTCGGCCGGACAGTCCATCGCCGGGATGAGGAATGTGCTGGTCCGCATGGGTCACTTCGATCCGCTCGCGCCATGGGGTTGCGGATCGTACTTCACACGCACGACCGACCCCGCTGGCGGCAAGCCCGGAAACCGCACGGCATAGGTCGCGTGGTTTTCCGACGACGACCTTGGCCCGCGGTACTGACCCCGGGGACCGACCGGCATCGGAGCCTGCGGCATCCGGTAGTTAACCGACGCGTCGTACACGACTGCTCCGTCGGGGCCAACCACCTGAATATCGACGTGTCCTCCCTTGCGCACCTCGGAGGAGTCCATCTGCCCCTTCACGACGAGTTCGCCCTCCTGCTCGTACACCTCCGGCGGATGGGCAAGCGATGCGGTTAGCGTGGGCTGAAGGGACAGATAGCCGGTCTTGACGAGGTCTGTGCGGTTGCTGGCACAGCCGGAGAGGATGGAGACGATGACGAGAAGCGGGATCAGTTGACGCATGTTGAGCTCCTGATTCGAGGAATGCCCGGGCCTGGGCGGTGGCCCCGGACCGGGCGTGATGTCGCCTGGCATTCGAGGTCACTTGCTTTTCGCGGGCTTGGCGTGGTCGTGCCCGTCGCCTTCCTTGTGGTCGTGGTCGTCGTGGCCCTTGGCCTTGCACTCCTTGCACTCGCCGTGGGCGACGACGCGAAGGGACGTGCCCTCGCGGACCCACAGATGCGCGCCGTCCTCGCCGTCGGCGGTGACGAAATACTGAGGCTCCGACTTCACAGGCTGGCTCGCGCCCTGGCCCATCATGACCGCGGCGAGGGCGGTGAGGCCAACGCCCGCGGCGAGGCCGAAGAGCATGGGCTTGGAACGGGGATTGGACTGGTTCATTGAAGGACTCCATTCTGAACGGAAGACACGGGCTGGATCGCCGGATGCTCGCGGGGCACACGCCCTTGAGTTCGGCGGTCACGACTTGGGATCGACTTTCGCATCCGCCGACGGCGCGTTGGTGAGCGGCGGGGGCGGCGGTGTAGGGGCGGGGCTGGCGGTTGCCGTAGGCTGCGTCGCATGGCCGCGGCTGTCACTTGACTGCTCCGTCGGGACCACCGCACCGCCCGCGAGCGCAGGGGTCGGCTCGTTCTGCTCCCACACTTCGGGCCTGGGGCCGGGCAGGCCGTCCTTGCTGGTGCCGGTGAAGATGCGGTAGAGGGCGGGGAGGACGATGAGCGTGAGCAGCGTGCTGGAGATCAGGCCGCCGATCACCACAGTCGCCAGCGGCCTCTGCACCTCCGAGCCGGTGCCGCGCGCCAGCGCCATCGGCACGAACCCGAGCGAGGCGACCAGGGCGGTCATGAGCACCGGCCGCAGGCGCGTGATCGACCCGTGGATGATCGCGTCCTCGAGCCGCTCGCCCTTCTCCCGCAGCTGGTTGATGAAGATGATCATGACCAGCCCGTTGAGCACGGCGACGCCCGAGAGGGCGATGAACCCGACGGCCGCCGAGATCGAGAAGGGCATGCCGCGCGCCCACAGCGCGACGACTCCCCCTGTCAGCCCCAGCGGGACGGCCGCGAAAACCAGGAGCGAGTACTTGAAGCTCTTGAAGGTGGCAAAGAGCAGGAGCAGGATCAGCAGGAAGCAGATCGGTACGACGATCGTGAGCCGCTCCTTGGCCGCGACGAGGTTCTCGTACTGGCCGCCCCACACCAGCCACTGGCCGGCGGGGAGGCTCACCTGCGACATCCGCGTCTGAGCCTCGGCCACGAAGGATCCGAGGTCGCGGCCTCGGACGTTGCACTGGACGACGATCCGCCGCTTTCCGTTCTCGCGGCTGATCTGGTTGACGCCCTCGGCGATCTCGACCCGCGCCACCGCGCCCAGGGGGACGAAGCCCATCTCTTGCTGACCCTGCAACAAGCCCGTGCCGCCGTCGATGCTGGCGACCTGCACGGCGGATCTGACTTCCCCCTCGCCGCGCGGGAGCGGGATCGGCAGACGCTCCAGCATGTCGATCTTGCCGCGCAGGTCGTCGGGCAGGCGCACGACCAGGTCGAAGCGGCGGTCGCCCTCGAAGACGAGCCCCGCCTCGCGGCCCCCCATCGCCACCGCGACGACGTCCTGCACATCCGAGACGTTCAGGCCGTAGCGGGCCAGAGCGGCGCGGTCCGGCTCGACGGTCATCACGGGCAGACCCTCGGTCTGCTCGACTTTGGCGTCGGCCACGCCGGGGACGGACTGCAGCGTCGCCAGCACGCTGGCGGCGGTCTTCTGCATGGCCGCGAAGTCGTCGCCGTAGACCTTGACGGCGACATCGCCGCGCACGCCCGAGATCAGTTCGTTGAAGCGCATCTGGATGGGCTGCGTGAACTCGTAGTTGTTGCCCGGGACGGTCTGGAGCGTGAGTTCCAGCAGCTTGATGACCTTGCCCTTGTGGCCCTCGGGGGGCGGGCCGTGGTCGTGGCCGTCTTTCTCGCCCCCGTGCCCGTGGCCTTCCTCGCCGCCCCCGTGCGCGCCCATCCTCTCCAACGCTTCGGTCCTCTCGGCGATGAGCGCGTCGAGTTCCGCCTCGCTCCGCCACTGGCTCTTGTCCTTCAGGATGATGAACGTATCGGAGACGTTGGGGGGCATCGGGTCCGACGCCAGTTCCGCCGTGCCCGTCTTGGAATAGACGAACGCGACCTCGGGGAACGCCGACACCGCCTTCTCCACGTCGTACTGCATCTTCTGCGACTGCGTGATGCCGGTGGAGGCGATGCGCATGGCGTGCATCGCGATGTCCTTCTCATCGAGCGTGGGCACGAACTCCTGCCCGAGCCGCGTGAACAGGGCCAGCGAGCCGAGGAACGCGACCACCGCGCCGATCACCACCGCGTAGCGGAGCCTGACCGCCCAGCGGACCACCGGCTCGTACGCCTTCTTGGCCCAGCGGATCAGGAACATGTCCTTCTCCGTCACCTTGCCGGTGATGCACAGGGCGACCATCGCGGGGATGAAGGTCAGGGAAAGGATGAAGGCCGCGATGAGGGCGAGGATGACCGTCAGGGCCATCGGATGGAACATCTTGCCCTCGACGCCCGAGAGTGCGAGGATGGGGAAGTAGACCGTGATGATGATCGCCTCGCCGAAGGCGGTGGCCTTGCGGACCTCCTTGCTGGCGTCGAAGACGATGTGCAGGCGCTCCTGGAGCGTCAGCAGTCGTCCCTTGTGGTGTTGCTCCTCGGCCAGCCGCCGCAGGCAGTTCTCGACGATGATGACCGCGCCGTCCACGATCAGGCCGAAGTCGATTGCGCCCAGGGACATGAGGTTGCCGCTCACGCGCGTCTGCACCATGCCGGTCGCGGTCATCAGCATCGACAGCGGGATCGCCAGCCCGCAGATGATCGCCGCCCGCCAGTTTCCCAGCAGCAGCAGCAGGACCACGATCACCAGGATCGCGCCCTCGAGCAGGTTCTTCTTGACCGTTGAGATGGTCGCGTCCACCAGTTTGGTCCGGTTCAGGACCGTCTTGGCCTTGATTCCTGTTGGGAGCGAGCGCTGAATGTCGGTCATCTTGGCGTCTACCGCGGCGGCCACGGTGCGGCTGTTGGCACCGATGAGCATGATCGCCGTGCCCACCACCACGTCTTCGCCGTTCTCGCTGGCCGAGCCGGTGCGCAGCTCGCGCCCCAGACCCACGCCGTTGGCACCGACGACATCGCGCACGTACACCGGCACGCCGTTCCGGCTGCCGATCACGATGCTCTCGATCTCCTCGATGGTCTGGATGCGGCCCGTGGCGCGGACGAGGTAGCTCTCCCCCTTGTGCTCGACGTACCCCGCGCCGGTGGAGACGTTGTTCTTCTCCAGCGCCTCGATCACGTCGTGGAAGGTGAGCCCGTAGGAGACCAGTTTCATCGGGTCGGGCTGCACGTGGTACTGCTTGACGAACCCGCCGATAGCGTCCACGCCCGCCACGTCCTTGACGCCCTTGAGCTGCGGGCGGATGATCCAGTCCTGCACCTCGCGCAGGTACGAGGCGAGTTCGACGTCGGACCTCAGCCGCCGCCCCTCGGGCGAGAGGTACGAGCCGTCGGACTGCCATCCGACCTTGCTGTCGGTGATCGACGCGCCCTTGCCGTGGGGGTGCTCGTACTCGACGGTGTACATGTACACCTCGCCCAGCCCCGTGGCGATGGGCCCCATGATCGTCTCAACGCCCGGCGGCAGCGCGCCCGCCGCCTCGCGGAGGCGCTCGCCCACCTGCTGGCGGGCGAAGTAGATGTCCACGCCGTCCTCGAAGACCGCCGTCACCTGCGAGAACCCGTTGCGCGACAGCGAGCGGGTGTACTGCAGGCCCGGGATGCCCGCGAGGGCGTTCTCCATCGGGAACGTCACCTGCTGCTCGACCTCGAAGGGCGACAGGCTCGCCGCGACGGCGTTGATCTGCACCTGGTTGTTGGTGATGTCGGGGACGGCGTCGATGGGGAGCTTCTTGAGCTGAAAGAAGCCCACGGCCGCGACCACCGCCGTGAGGATCACGACGAGCCAGCGGTTCTTGATCGAGAAGTGGAGGAGGGATTCAAGCATGGGGTGGGGCTCCTATTGCGGCGACGTGGTTTAGTGCTCGTGCGCCGCGGAGCCCTTGCCGAGCTCTGCCTTGAGGATGAACGTGCCGGCGATGACGAACCGCTCGCCCTCAACCAGGCCGGAGTGGATGGGGACGAGGCCGCCCACGGGCTTGCCGACCGTCACGGCCCGCTTGGCGAAGGTGTTGAGTTCGTTGGCGACGGGGACGAAGACGGCGGGGCCTCCCTCGACGGTCTGGATCGCTTCATCGGGCACGGCGACCGTCGGCGCGGGGTCCGCGCCGCCGGGCATCGACGCGACGATCTCGGCCTGCGCGAACATGCCGGGCTTCAGTGTCAGCCCGCCATCGAGCGACGCGGGCACGTCGATCCGCACCTGGGCCGTGCGCGTGGTCGGGTCCACCAAAGGGGCGATGAACGAAACGGTGCCCTCGAACCTCGGAGTGGCGGCGCGGTCGCTTTGGCCCGTCGCCGAGCCGATCGTGATCCAGGCCTTCGCGCCCACGGCGATGCCCGTCAGTTTGGCCTCGGGCACGTCGGCCAGCACCCAGAGCAGGCGCGTGTCGGCCAGGATCATCAGCGCCTCGCGGTCGGGGCCGACCAGTTCGCCAAGCGTCACCTCGCGCTGGACGACCTGCCCATCGATCGCCGCCTTGATCGCGTGGCGGGGCGCGATCTCGCCGGTGCTGGCGAGCGTCGCGACGTCCTCCTGTTTCATGCCCAATAGGTGCAGGCGGTTCTCGGAGGCCGTCACCGCGGCTTCGGCCGCCTTCACGTTTGCGATCGCCGCCTTGTGCTCGGCTTCGCGGCGCTGCACCTCGGTGAGCGAGATGCCCTGGGACTGCTCGTACAGCCCCTTGGCCCGCTCCCAGGCAACCTTTGTGAGTTCGACGGCGGGCCCCGCCGTGAGCACGGCGGTCCGCTTTTGGAGGTAGTCGGCTTGGGCCTCGCCGAGTTCGGGGCTCTCGATGATGACCAGTTCCTGCCCGGCCTTGACCGTCTCGCCGAGGCGAACCTTGACCTCGACGGCACGCCCCCGCAGCGGCGAGCCCACGTGGGCCATCGCTTCGGTGTTGAAGGCGACGCGCGCGGGCGTGACCACGGTGGGCTTGAGGACCCAGAACTGCGCGGCCTCGTCCTTTACGCCGTAGCGCTCGACCGCCTCCGCTGTGAGTGTGACCTCGTCGGCGTGGGCGCCTCCGCCTTCCTCGTGACCGCCCTCGCCGTGGTCGTGACCGGCGTGATCGTCGGCCTTGCCCTGGGGCTTGGCACCGTGGTCATGCCCGTCCCCTTCGGAGTGCTTCTTGCACCCGCCGAGGAGAGTGATCGCTGCGATGGCGATGGCGAGCGCCGCCGATGCCGCGAAAGGCCTGTGTCGGCTTGCGGGGGCACTGATGTGTGGAAGTGTGTTCATGGTTGATCTCTGGTGATGGCGACTGGATGATGCTGGGGGGGACCGGACGGGAGTGACGAGGGAATCAGGGTTGGGGACGCGGGGCCGAAGCGGTCCCCTGGCCTGGAACTTGGCCGGACGGCAGGGACTGCGGTGGCGGAGAAGTCGTGAGCGTCGAAGCGACGCCGGGTCCGCCAACGGCCCGCTGCAACCGGACCAGCGCCGTCGCCGCCTGTCGCTCGACCTCGATGGCCCTCGCCTGTGTCAGCCGAAGGTCCTGCTCGGCCAGGAACAGGGCCGTCACGTCGCTCTGGCCGGCGCGGAACGCGGCCTCGGCGAGCTGGCGGCGTGACTCCTGCAAGGGGATCAGCTCGTTTCGGATGCGCTCGAGGTTGGCGCTGCTCGCGGAGAGGGTCTGGTACGCGAGGCGAACTTCCTCGACGACCTTGCGGCGAGCGAGCGTGAGGTCGTGACGAGCCTCGAGCTGCTCGGCGGTGACTCGGGCTCTGCGTGCCTGCCCCATATCGAAGATCGGCACTGGAGTGGAGACGGAGGGACCGGCGAACAACTCGTCGTCGCGCTGTGCATCCACTCCGACACCTGCGCTTTCCCAGGGCAGGAGCCGCGCGAGTGCCTCTTCATCGCCAAGCGCGAGGAGTCTCCATGCGATCGACTGGATCTCGGGACGACGCTGGAGGGCCGTGTCAACCCACCGCACCTCGGGTTGGAGTTCAGTCGTCGGCGAGGTCCAGGCATCGAGCGTCCATGTGGCGGCCGAGGAGGGCTGGCCGATCAAGCGGGCAAGGCGAACGCGCTCTTCCCGTTCGGCGAGGACAGCCTGATCGATATCCACGCGGAGTTCGACCACCTGCGCTTGCAGGGTCGCGAGATCACTGCGTGTTCCCTCTCCGGCGTCCAGCCTGGACTTGGCTACACCAACCAGTTTCTCGAGCAAGGCCAGACGGTCGCGGAGCAGCGGAACGAGCTCAGCCGAAGCCTGCGCGGCCGCGTACCGCTCCTGCAACTCGCTCGCGACGTCGATGGCGACGGTGACCGCCTCCGCCGCAGCCTGTCGCAGCTTGTTGTCGGCGGCGCTGGAGCGCCGGGGGATCTGCAGCGCCTGCACGAAATCCTGGGTGAGTGACGCCTCGATCTGAGGCTTGCCCGGTCCCCAGCGCAGCACGAAGTTGAGCACCGGATTCGGCAGCAGACGCGACTGGTCTGCGTCGGCCATCGCGATCCGGACGCGGGCCATCGCCGCTTGGACACCGGGGTCGGTGGTGACCGCTCGGCGGAGAGCCTCCGCCAAGCTCAGCGAAGCGTCGATGGCGGCAGGCTCGTCGAGCGGGGCCCCTTCCGGACCAATGGCGATGAACTCGATGGGCGCGGAGAGCCCGGCGGCGTTCGCCGCCTCGCGGGACGCGTCGATGTCGGCCCGGGGGGTGGATTGGCAGCCGACCATCGCTGTCGTGGCAATGGTCATCGCCAGGCCTAATCCGACACGGCAGACGTTCGATGAATGAATGTGCATTGGATCCGCTTTCATGGATTCGCGAGCGGTCGCTCCGGTCAGGAGGACCCGACGGCGGCGAGTTCCCAAGTCGGGAATCGCAGGGATACCTCGCGTGAGGGCGACCGCACGGCGGTGGGCCAGGTGGTGTGTTGGAGGGGGGCGTGGCTGGGTCGTCGGGATGCGGTTGGCGGCCGCTTGAGCCGGGGCGCAATGACAACCAGATCACCTATGCCCGCTGGGCATCAAAGGTGATCAAGCCAAATCAAAACTAGACCAAGAGGATGACCGAGCGGAGACGCTCGAGCGAGTCCGGGGGCCGGTCACGATCGCGGCACGGCTGGAACGAGCGCAGAGGCTCGCTGCAGCTGAGAGCCCAGTGGTCCCAGATGATCGCCACAAGGACGGCGGCGACGACGGGCACGGGCACGACGTTCGACGGGATCACCTTGGCCGCCGAGGCCTGTGAACCGATCGGCTCATCCTGGCAGGGAGTCGGCGGAGTCGGATCCGACGTGTGGTCGTCCGCATCCGCGTGCTCCCCCGGATCGACGCACCGTGTCAGGCATGCTCCATCGGCGGACTTCAGACAAGCGAACTCGAACCGGGAGATACCCGAAGCATCCGTGCACCGCACGCCAAAGGACGCAAAGACCGACTGCCCGAAGCCAAAGGCCACGAGGCAGAGGGTCGCGATCAGGCGTTGGATCCAAGGGTGCTTCATCAGCGTCTGCGTCACAGTATACGGTTAACCGGCACAAAGGTTCGTCACGAGGATATCGGCCATTCTCCCGGTTGGCATCAGTCGCCGCTGGACGGCTGCGGCAACCTGTTGTTTGGTGCTTGTCTGACTTGCAACGCAGAGGTCAAGCAGTCCGGGGCCCGGACCAACGGTCTCGCGGCCGGCCGTCGCACCAATGTGCGTGCACCTTTCCGTGGCGTGAATCCCGTGACTCGTTGGCCGATATACTTGGGGCAGCCCATGCGACACCCGTTGCTCCGAGTTCTGATTGCCCTGCTCATCGGCGTGGTCACGCCGTTGTGCTGCTGCCAGGCCGCGGCGCTCGCGGGCGGGGCGTGTGCCGGAAAACATGTCGCGGCGGCTGAATCGGACTCATGCTGCGGCGGCTGTGTCGGCGAAACGCGAACGGACGAAGGACCAGCGGAACAGCCGTGTCAGGATCAGCCGCGTGACGACTCGCAGGACCAGTCTCAGGATCGCCCCGACCACGATCAGCCGTCTCCTCCCGGCAAGTGCCCGTCCTGCCCGTCGTGCCAAGGCACATCCGCCGGCACAGGCATCAGCGCCGAGGCGCGTCTCCCGGCCTTTGAGCAGCAATGGAACGCACTGGCGACCTTCGCCCTCGCCGTGCTGTGGACGATGGAGGCACCCGAGGCCCTTGTTGCGCCGCATCCGCCCGGCTGGGCTCATTACCCGCCGCACCTGAAAGCCAACCGCGATGCGCAGCGGTGGCACTGCGCGCTGCTGGTCTAGCCACATCCTGCACCGGACGCTCCTTGTCTTGCGCGTCCGCATCGGCCTTGCGCGTCCGGCTCCACGCCGAGCGTGTGGGGCGTGACTTCGCTTGACGCGCCGTGGCTCCCTTGTCGATGCCCGGCCGCCCTCAAAGTGCAGGAACCACTCATGGCCACCACGCAGACCGATCTGCGGGCGCTCCGTCGGGGCCCGCAAACCACCTCGCCTAACACCCAACCCCCGCCGTCATCGGCGGGAAGCACCACCGTCATCGCGCGCCCCAGGGCGCGCTGGGCGACGCGGCTGCTCATTCCCGCCGCCGTGCTGCTGGCGACCG
>DDSG01000140.1:0-10667 GCA_002343325.1 Phycisphaerales bacterium UBA2396
CGCCGATCCCCGTGCCCTTCACGCTGTCGATGTCCACGCCCAGATCGCGTGCCAGGCGGCGGACCGCGGGGGTCGCCAAGGCCTTGCCCGGCTCGGGCCCCTCTTCCTTCTTCATCATGCCCACTACGGTGCCGGCGTCTTCGCGTTCCTCGGCCGCGGGGGCCGGTGCCGCAGGAGTTGGTGCCGCGGGAGCTGGCTTGGCGGCGGCGGGAGCCGACCCGTTGGACGTCGCGGCCGACGCCCCACCGGACGCCCCACCGGACGCCCCACCGGACGCCTGATAGCTCACCAGCGGGTTGCCCACGTGCAGGATCTCGCCCTCCTTGCCGTGGAGTTCCTTGATCGTCCCGGCCCGGGGGCTGGGCACCTCGACCAGTGCCTTGTCCGTCTCCATCTCGGCCAGGATGTCGTGCTCCTTCACCGTCTGACCGGGCGTGACACGCCACTTGATCAGTTCGGCCTCGTGCACGCCCTCCCCGAGGTCGGGCAGGATGAAGATGTCAGGGTCCGCGGACTTGTGGTGAGCCATAAGGACGCATTCTACCCCGCCGATCGGCGTCTGTTCCTACGCTTGCTCCCGCACGGACCCGCCATGAACAGCCCACCCACCCCATCCAGTCTGATTCGCCTCGTCGAGGCCCCCTGGTTCGCCCGGGGGGTGCTGCTCGTCATCCTGCTGAACGCCGTGCTGATCGGGTGGGAGACCTACGCCCCGGCCCAGTGGATCACCATCGGCCTGAAGGTCTGTCTTGGCGTCTTCGTCGTCGAACTGATCCTCAAGATCGCCGCCGCGATCAAGGCCGGCACGCTCCCCGCGTTCTTCCGCGACGGCTGGAACCTCTTCGATCTGGCGGTGGTCGTCGGCAGCCTTTTCCCCGCCGTCGGGCCCATGGGGCCCATCCTGCGCGTCATCCGCGTGCTGCGCGTCTTCCGCCTCGTGCGCAGCATCCCGGAACTGCGACTGATCGTCACCGTGCTCCTGCGGTCGATCGTCAGCATGAAGTACATCGCCCTGCTCGGGGGCGTGGTCTTCTACATCTACGCCGTCATCGGCGTCTACCTCTTCCGTGAACACCTCCCCGCCTATTCATCGCTCCACGAGTCCCTCTTCACGCTCTTCCGCGTGCTCACCGGCGACAACTGGACGGACCTTCGCTACGGCGTCGCCGAGGCCGTCAAGGGCACACCCAACGCCGCTCTCGCGTGGAAGGCGACTCTCTACCACGTCTCGTGGATCATCGTCTCGACGTTCCTGCTCATCAACCTGATCGTCGGTGCCGTGCTGAACAACTACCAGCAGGTGCAAGAGATCGAAGCCAGCCGCCGCGACGTCGCGCTCGGGCTTGTCGACACATCCGACGCACGCCTGCGAGAGCTCGTCAAGGAGCTCGACCGCGTCCTGACCGCCCGCCAGGCCACCAACCAGGATCAGACCACGAAGTGATGTCGCTCGCCTCCATCGCCGCGCTCGAGGAAGCCCGTGCGGCGAGGGGCATGGCCGCCATCGCCGATACCTCGCTCCCCATCGCCGGCGGTGTCGCCACACGCGGCACACCCGGCTCCTGGGTCAACACCGCCGTCGGGCTCGGCCTCGCCGGGCCGGTCGATCCCGCCGACGTCGACCGCCTCATCGACTTTCACGCTTCAGCCGGCATCGAGCCCCGCATCGAGCTTGCCGCCACCGCAGACCCGACGCTCTTTCAGGCGCTGTCCGACCGCGCCTTCGTGCTCCGATCGATCGAGTACGTCTTCGCACGCGATCTCCGCGACGCCCAGGGCTTCGCCACCCCCGCCCCTCACCCCGAAGGCCTGACGATCGAAGTGCTCGACAAGAACGACCACGACGCCGCCAGGCTCCACGCGTCCGTCGCGATGACCGGGTTCGTGCCCGAGGGCGTCGTCCTCGACGACAGCATCCTGCAAGCCGGCATCCGCACCGTTCTCCACCCCGAGACGATCTCGGTCCTCGCTCGGATCCGCGGCACCCCCGCCGGTTCGGCCGCCATGGCCTTGGGAGGGCGGGTTGCCGGGCTCTTCGGCGCCAGCGTTCTCCCCGAATTCCGCCGCCGGGGCATCCAACAGGCGTTGCTCGCGGCCCGCCTGCGGTTCGCCCGAGAACTCGGCGCCTCCCTCGCGACCATCGGCTCGCGCCCGGACGCCGGCACCGAACGCAACGTGCGGCGCATGGGCTTCTTCCTGGCCTATGCCAAGCCCATCCTTGTGCGCCCCGGGCAGGGCCTGGCCCCGAACCTATAACCGCCGCCGCCGCGCGAACTCTCCCGGAACTCCCGCACAGCCCGCGCCGCCCCAACCGACACGCCCCATCACCCTCAAGTTCCCCTTGCCCCGCGCCGATCCTGCGCTCCGAGGGGGTGTGTCGCCCCCGCGGAGTGCCCTTTCATGGACAAGGCCAGCGTCATCGGCTCCCTCCTGATGTTCGGTGCCGTTGCGCTGGTCTGTTACCAGGCCACGCACGGCGATCTGATGTCGCTCTGGTCACCCAAGGGCTTCATCATGGTGATCATCGGGTCCGTCGCCGCCATCTTCATGTCCATGTCCATGGACCGCATCAAGATGGTCCCGGGCTACGTCCGACGGTACCTCTTCACCTCCGGCACGCCCACCGTCGAGACCATCACCATCATCGCCTCGCTCGCCGAGAAGGCCCGCCGCGACGGCATCCTCTCCCTCGAAAGCGAGCTCTCCAAGATCAAGAACAGCTTCCTCACCAACGGGCTCAAAATGGCCGTGGACGGCATCGATCCGGAGGTCATCGAGACCACGCTCCGGCTCGAGATCATGGCCATGCAGGAACGCCACAAGAGCGGCAAGAAGTTCTTCGACCTCCTCAAGGTCTACGGCCCGGGTCTGGGTCTGGTCGCCACGCTCCTCGGACAGATCGGTATGTTCAAGAACCTCGGCGGCGACATCGCCACCATGGGCTACATGCTCGCCGTCGCCGTCGTGGCGACGATGTACGGCACCGTGCTCGCCAACTGCTTCGCCGGGCCCGTCGGCGACAAGCTCGCCTTCCGCTCCGCCGAGGAGATCCTCAACCGCGAGCTCATCATCCAGGGCATCCTGTCCATTCAGGCCGGCGAGAACCCAAGGGCAACCCTCGACAAGCTCGCCGCGTTCGTCCCGCCCGTCAGCCGCGCTTCACTCAAGGCCGCCTGATCCCAGGCCTCGTCCCACTCTCTCGGAGACACGATCATGTCCGGCCACGGCGAAGGCAACGCGCACGGCAACCAGGGCGGGGGCGGTGCGCACGGCGAGGGCGGCGAGCACAAGAAGCACAAAAAGCACCATCCGCACCGCCACGAAGAGCACGAGCACGAAGAAGGCTGGATCGTCTCCTTCGCCGACAACGTGCTGCTTATGATGGGCTTCTTCGTCATTCTCCTCGCGCTCAACATGGGCCCCAAAGGCGGTGGGGAGTCCGAGGGCGAAGGGTCGGGCTCGCCCGCGAACAACACGCGGCTGCTCGACTTCGCGATCGCCGTGCGTTCCGCGTTCAACAACCCCGTCAAGCTTGATTCGTCCGATCCCGCGGATCAGGCCCTGATCCAGCGCATCCTCCAACGCCAGGCCGAGGGCGATCTGCCCACCCCCGGGCCCAAGGGGATCGACCGCAGCGCCCAGAGCATCCGTCCCAGCGACTGGATCGGCGAGGACGGGCTCGTCCGCTTCGCCGAGGGCGAGTCCGACCTCAACGCCGACGCCAAGCTCACCATCGCCGCCGTCGCCAAGCGGGTCGTCGATTCACGCTGGATGGTCGAGGTTCGCGGGCACACCAGCCGCTGGGAGACCTGGGGCAACGCCCGCAAGGCCCGCGATCTGTCCTACGAACGCGCTTGGAGCGTCGCCTCCGAGCTGGTCCGCCTCGGCGCGACGTGGGACCAGATCCGTCTGACCGCGTGCGGCGAGAACGAGCCGCTCTCACCCGGTGCGCGCAACGCCGCCGAGGGCGAGTCGAGCCAGCGGGCCGAGGTGCTCGTCCTCCGCGACACCGTCGCGCCGCTCCCGTTTAACGCCGATCGTTAGCCCTGATTCAGTACGCCAGCGTCCGCGAGATCGCTTCCGCGATCCGCTTCGGATCTGGGATGTACTCAAGCTCGAGCTTGTAGTAAGGCATCACGGTGTCAAACCCGGTGACGCGCTGCACCGGAGCCTTGAGGTGCAGGAAGCACTGCTCCTGGATCACCGTCGCCACCTCTGACGCGAAGCCCGCCGTCTTCGGCGCCTCGCACACGATCACGCATCGCCCGGTCTTCTGCACGCTCTTGACGATCGTCTCCTCGTCGAGCGGGTAGATCGTCCGAAGGTCGATCAGCTCGATCGACGCGTCGATCTCGTCCATCGCCTTGAGGCAGTCAAAGACCGGCGCACCCCACGAGATCACCGTCAGGTCCGTCCCCTCGTTGACCACCTTCGCCACGCCGATCGGGATCGTGTAATCCTCTTCGGGAATCTGTTCGCGGAACGAGCGGTACACACGCTTGGGCTCGAAGAACACCACCGGGTCCGGGTCGCGGATCGCCGACAGCAAAAGCCCCTTCGCGTCGTAAGGCGTGCACGGCATCACGACCTTGAGCCCCGGCGTGTGCGCATAGATCGCCTCGGGCGAATCGCTGTGCAGCTCCGGCGCGTGGATGCCACCGCCCACCGGCACGCGCACCACCATCGGGATCGTCACCGCCCCGCGCGTCCTCGTCCGGTACCGCGCCGCGTGGTTCGTGAGCTGATCGAACGCTGGCCCAAGGAACCCCTCGAACTGAATCTCAGGGATCGGCCTCATCCCGCCCATCGCCAGGCCGATCGCCGTCCCCATGATCCCCGATTCGGCCAGCGGCGTATCGATCGACCGATCAGGCCCGAACCGCTTCTGCAGCCCTTCCGTCACGCGGAAGACGCCCCCGTTGAGCCCGACGTCCTCGCCCAGGCAGACCACGCGATCGTCGCGCTCCATCTCCTGGTACAGCGCCTCGTTGATCGCATCGACCAGCGTCAGGCCCTTGTCCTTCATCATCTCGGTGCGGGGCATGGAATCTCCTTCGCGTTCGCCGCAGTTTAGGACACGCCCCGACCGCCCGTCGCCCCGCCTCGCCCCTCTTCCGCGCGTCTCGCCCGGATCGCCAGGAACATCGGGATCTCCCGCCGAGAGCGGTTCTCTTCCGCCGCCCTGGGGCCCGGCTGGCTTGTCCGAAGGCTCACCCACTCCTCCATCCCGTCCACGACGAACCCCGCCCCCGCCAGCGACGACACGTACGCCGACACCGGCCGGTGATACGTCATCGTCACCACGGGCTTGGCGCCCGACGACACCGCGCCGGGGTTCATCACGATCTCGCTCTGCCCCGGCGACAGATACCCATCCACCCGCCGGTACTGCTTGGTCTTCTCCCAGCCCCACGACGTCTGCCCGGGCGACCGGAACGCCGGATGCAGCAGCACCAGCACGACCGCGCCCCCCGGACGGACCACCTCGCGCAGCCCGGCGAACACCGGGCCCATCGGCTCGATATTCATGATGGCCATCACGCACGTCGCCGCGTCCACCGCGCCGATCCCAAGCCCCCCCAGATCCCGCGCATCCCCCGCGCGATACTCCCCGCGCGGATCGAGCTCCTTCGCCCTCGCGATCAGCCTCGGCGACGCATCGATCCCGATCGTCCGGTACCCCGTCGCCCCAAGCCGTCGGCACAGCACGCCCTGCCCGCACGCAACGTCAAGAACCACGCCGCCCGGCTCCACAACCTCCCCCAGCATCCGCTGCACCCCGGGCAGGATCACACGCTCGTGATGGTCGCTGACACGGTCCTCGATCAGTTCGTCGTACCACGGCGCGACATGATCCCACGACGACGCCTTCGCCTCCGCCGACACCCGCTCCGTCGCCGTCGGCATCATCCGCGTCCGCTCCGGCTCTTCCGCCCGCCCCTCCACGCCGCCCACAAGCCTTTCAAACAACGGCGGCGCCTCGCTCACAAACCGCACCAGCTCCCCCGTCGCCGGATGCTGAAACCCAAGCTCCGTCGCGTGAAGCGCCAGCCGATGCCCCTCGTCATCGCACGTCCCGTACTTCATGTCCCCCGCGATCGGCGTTCCCAGCGAACCCATGTGCACGCGGATCTGGTGCTTTCGACCCGTCTCCAGCTTCACCTGCAGCAGGGTCCGACCCTGCCCCGACGCCACCACCCGATAGTGCGTCACCGCCGGCCTCGCCGACGGGCCCTCGTCATCCCCATCCACCCGGCCCGCTCCCCTCGGCACCTCCATCGGGCTTCCCACGCTGTGCACCACGCCCGACTCATCCTCCCACAGGAACGACTGCACCGTCCCCGTCCCCTTGAGCCTTCCCTCCACCACGCACGTGTACAGGCGCTCCATCCGCCGCGCACGCAACTGTTCCTTCAGGCTCTCGTACGCCCGCTCGCTCTTGGCAAAGACCAACAGCCCGCTCGCCTCTCGGTCGAGGCGATGGATGATCCACGCCCGCGTCCCGCGCCGCTTCGCCGATGCACGCACATGGTCCTTCACATGCCCGAACGCGTTGTCCTGCACACCCCCCGGCGTCGTCGCGCTCAGCATCCCCGGCGCCTTGTCCACCACCAGCACGTCCGCGTCCTCAAACACGATCCGCAGACCCTTCACGATCCACCGCGAGCGATCCTTCTTCGACAGCCCGTCCGCTTCGCGCGCCGCCGGCGGCCGCCCGCGACCCGGGCCCGCTTTCCCCTCGTCCATCGTGCCCGAGCCACCCATCGGGCGTCTGCTCGGCACGCGGCCTCCCCTTCCGCCAGTGCCGCCACCCGTCCTTCCACCCGCAAAGCCCCCGCCGCGAGGCCCCTCATTCCCACGCCCGGATGGGCCGAATCGCGATCCAACGCCGCGTCCGCCGGGCTTCCCACGACCCTCCCCCTGCGGTCCCGCGCCCGCCTCGCCATCACGACGGTCATTGTTTCTTCTCGGACGGTTCGGCCTGGGCGTGCGCATAACCCCATTCATAGCCCCGCCGACGCTCGCTTCCTACTCGCTCACCCCGTCCGCGCCGCCTCCACCCGATCCAGCAACCACCCCGCGAACCGCTCCTTGCTCATCGCCGGCCCCGCCGACTCCTCCCCATCCGCCCGGATCAGCACCGCCTCGATCTCGCCACTGTCCATGGTCTCCAGAGGATTGGCCACCACCAGATCTACCTTCTTTCGGTAGAGCTTCTCCCGACCACTGCGGAGCATCTCCTCCCGCGGTTCCAGGGCGAACCCCACAAGCAGTTGTCCCGGCCTGCGCCCGGCGGCAACCCCCGCAAGCAGGTCCGGCGTGGGTTCCAGTTCGAGGTGAAGTGTCGAGGACTGACGTCGGAACTTCCCGCCCGACATCCCCGGATGCGGCTTTGGCCGATAATCCGCAACCGCTGCCGCCATCACCAGCACGTCCGCGGAGCCTGCTTCCTCGTTCAGCAGCGCCTGCAGCTCGGCCGCGGTTCGGAACCGCCGGACCAGCACCCGCGTATCGACGTCGCCCGCCGGGACGGGCCCCAGGAGGAGGGTGGTGGTCCATCCACGTCGGGCGGCCTCTGTCGCCAACGCGATCCCCAACCTGCCGGAGGATCGGTTGCCGATGTATCGCACGGCATCAATGGGCTCGTGCGTCGGCCCGGCCGTGATCAGCATCCGCCTGTTTGGGTTCAGCGCCTTGGTCATGATCGAACCGCCGCCGTGGAGGGGCCTCGTGAGACTTGCCGACGAACGAAAGCGACGCGAGGCAGCCGACCCCGCGACCTGCTACCTTCCCCGTCCCCGATGGATCCTACCCTCGGGTCCGTTCTTGCCCCGGCTTGCCGGGACGATATCGCCCACCCCCGTCCGGCCCGTCCGGACACGCCCGCGAGGAGTTGAACGTTCGCATGGCCAGATCCCGCAAGAAACTCGGCGAAATCCTGGTCGGCTGGCAGGTCATCTCCGCCGAACAGGCCGACAAAGCCACCCAGCAGGCCCAGAAGACCGGCAAACGCCTCGGCGATGCTCTGGTCGACATGGGATTCTGCAAGGACACCGACGTCGCCAAGGCGCTCGCCAACCAGTTCGGGATGGAGTACTTCGATCTCGACAGTTCCGGGGCGAGCGGCAAGGTCAACACCAAGCTTGTCCCCGACGACGTGATCAAGAAGTATCACGTTCTCCCGCTGGCCAAGGTCGGCAACCGCCTGCAGCTCCTCATCCATGATCCGCTCGACCTCGAGCTGCAGGACATGCTCCGCTTCCGCCTCAATTGCGAGATCGAGCCCCGCATCACCGCGAGGTCGCAGATCAAGCGGTTCATCGACGGCGGCGCCCCGGCCGCGGCGGGCCCCAAGCCCACCGACCCCAACGCCTCGCTCGTCACCGACTCGATCGACAAGACCATCGACAAGTCGGTCGACAAGTCGATGGACAAGTCGATCGACATCAGCTCCGAAGAGGCCCCGATCGTCCGCCTCTGCAACCGCATCCTCACCGAAGCCGTCAAGATGCGGGCCAGCGATATCCACATCGAGCCGATGGCCGATCGTGTCAGACTGCGCTATCGAATCGACGGCGTCTGCATCGAGCGAGACAACCTGCCCAAGCGCATGCAGAACTCGATGCTCTCGCGCTTCAAGCTGATGTCCTCCATGAACATCGCCGAGAAGCGCGTCCCGCAGGACGGACGAATCAAGCTCCAGGTCGACGAGGCAGTCATCGACTTCCGCGTCTCCGCCTGCCCCGCCTATCACGGCGAATCCGTCGTCTGCCGTATTCTGCGTCCCGACTCGGTCCGCATCGGCCTGGCGAATCTGGGCTTCGAGCCCGAGACGCTTTCGGTCTTCAACAAAATCATCCGCCGGCCCAACGGCATCTTCCTGGTGACGGGCCCGACCGGCTCGGGCAAGACCACCACCCTCTACACCGCGCTCGACATTCTCAACCGCCCGGACAAGAAGATCATCACCGCCGAGGACCCCGTCGAGTACCAGTTCGAAGGCATCAACCAGTGCCAGGTGCGCGAGCACATCGGGCTGACGTTCTCCGCGATTCTCCGCTCGATGCTGCGTCAGGCCCCCAACATCATCCTGGTCGGTGAAATCCGCGATAAGGAAGTCGCCGAGATCGCCATTCAGGCCGCACTGACCGGCCACCTGGTCTTCTCGACCCTCCACACCAACGACGCGCCCAGCGCGATCACCCGACTGGTCGACATGGGCGTCAAGCCGTTCCTGGTCGCCAGCTCGATCCAGGCCGTGCTCGCCCAGCGACTCATCCGCACGCTCTGCAAGCAGTGCAAGGGCGCCCTCGACGAGAACGTGGATCCCAAGTATCTGCGTCTGACCGGCATCACCCCCGAGGAGGGCGCCGGGAAGATCTTGAAGCCCGTCGGCTGCTCGAACTGCAACAACACGGGCTATCGCGGGCGACAGGCCATCTTCGAGATGATGATGATGAGCAGCGCGATCCGCGAGCTGGCGTTCAAGCAGGCACCCATCTCCGACCTGCGCCGGGCCGCCCTCGCCGGGGGCATGAGGCCGCTCGTGCACGACGGCAAGGTCAAGATCCTCAAGGGCATCAGCACGCCCGAGGAAATCGCCCGCAACACCCAGGTCGACCTCGACAACCTCCCCACGCAGGACTGAGTTCACCCACGCGGCACACACAGCCGCGGTAGACCGCTTCGAAAGGCGCCCACGCAATGTCCACCATGCAGATCGATCGACTGCTCGACACCGTCGTGAAGCTCGGCGTGTCCGACCTTCACCTCACCGTCGGGCGTCCGCCCACCATCCGCCTCCACGGCCACCTCCGCAACCTGCAGACCAAAGTCCTCGATTCGGACGACATGGTCTCGCTCATGAAGTCCATCACCCCCGAGCGAAACCAGCAGGAACTGCAGGAAAAGGGCGGCACGGACTTCGGCTTTGCCTACGGCGACGCCGCCCGATTCCGCGTGTCGGTCTTCAAGCAGCGTGGCGATATCGCCATGGTGCTGCGACAGATCCCGCGCAGGCTGCTGACCTTCGAACAGATCGGCCTTCCCGAGATCTGCCGCGATCTCATCCGCCGACCGCGTGGCATGTTCCTCGTCACCGGGCCCACGGGCTCGGGCAAGACGACGTCCCTCGCCACGATGATCGACTACGTCAACACCAACCTCGATCGGCATATCGTCACGATGGAAGACCCGATCGAGTACTACCACTTCCACAAGAAATCGATCGTCAACCAGCGAGCCATCCACGACGACGTCCCCAGCTTCGCCGAGGCCCTCCGACGCGTGCTCCGCTCCGACCCGGACTGCATCCTGGTCGGCGAAATGCGAGACCTCGAAACGATCGAGGCGGCCGTCCGAGCCGCCGAAACAGGTCACTTGGTGTTCGCGACGCTGCACACGACGGGCGCGGCCAAGACGATCGACCGTATCGTCGACGCCTTCCCGGTCAGCCAGCAGAACCAGATCCGGGTGCAGCTCTCGACCGCGCTGCTGTGCGTGCTGAGCCAGGTGCTTCTCGCCCGCGTCGACCAGCCGGGCATGGTGGCCGGGTACGAGTTCCTGGTGGTCACCCCTGCAATCGCTAACCTGATCCGGGAAGGCAAGACCTTCCGCATCGACTCGGCCATTCAGACCGGTAAGAAGTTCGGCATGCAGTTGCTCGA
>DDSG01000140.1:10871-11165 GCA_002343325.1 Phycisphaerales bacterium UBA2396
CAGTTGCTCGACGACCACCTCTGGTCGTTGTACAGCAAGGGCATGATCGACGCCGAAGAGATGATCGACAAGTCCAAGAACCCGGCCGAGCTGACGGACCGCATCCACCGAATGGGGCGTACCGTGGGCCGGGCCGAGTGGGACGACGACGTCGATCTTGCGAAGGAGTCCTGATCCATCGGCGGTCGTTCTTGATGGGCACCCCCTCTGGGAGCGTGCAAGTCGATCGAAAAAACGGATGTCGTATCAAAAATCGTTCCCCGAACTGCGAGCGATGGGCCAACCGACCTGTTA
>DDSG01000140.1:11346-11610 GCA_002343325.1 Phycisphaerales bacterium UBA2396
AGCGATGGGCCAACCGACCTGTTATGCTGCCCGAATCGACCTGAGACCGATCGTTGCGGCGTGCCGCTACGGACGGTCGGGTGCGGGAGCCCGGACACGAGTTCGGTGGGCTTTGGGATGGGGCGCTCGGCGGGGTGGTTCAGATTGGCGCGGCCTGGGAACCGCGTCGGGTCGATGACGGGGGTGGGTCGGTCGGGGGAGAATCCCGTTCGCCAGCGCCTGGCTGTAAAAGTGGCGAGAGAAGAGGGGATCGGCGCTGATGAC
>DDSG01000060.1:0-223 GCA_002343325.1 Phycisphaerales bacterium UBA2396
GGGGGTCCGGTCGGGGAGCTGGTGTACGCGGTGCAGGGGGACGTGCTGACGGGTGCGCCGGTGGTGGATGAGGCGGTGCGCGCTATCGAGGAGACGCCCGGAGAGATCGCGGCGAAGCTGATGGCGTCGATGGAAGCGGCGCGGGTGATGGGCGGCGACGGGCGGTGCTCGTGCAACCGTGGACCGGAGGGGTGCGGGTCGCCGCCGCCGAGCTTTACGAAGA
>DDSG01000060.1:604-804 GCA_002343325.1 Phycisphaerales bacterium UBA2396
GGGGGCCGGGGCGGGCGGCGGGCTTTCGCTGATGGAGAACACGTCGGCGGACGGTCTCGCGTCGCTCGGGCCGGCGTCGGGAGTGCCGGGCGGATCGACGATCCGCGATGTTGTGACGGCGGATCTCGACGGCGACGGCTTCGGGGATGTGATCGCCAGTTCGGCGGGCTCGAACGCGATCGCGGTGTGGAAGGGGCGGG
>DDSG01000060.1:1067-15814 GCA_002343325.1 Phycisphaerales bacterium UBA2396
CGATCGCGGTGTGGAAGGGGCGGGTGGGCGGCGGGCTGGGGGCCGTGGCGCTGTATCCCGCGGGGGGGAGCAATCCGGGCACGATCGCGGTGGGGGATCTGACGGGCGATGGCGTGGCGGATGTCGTGGTGTCGACGATCGGCACCAACGACGTCTGGCTGTTGCCCGGTGATGGGTCGGGTGGCTTTGGCGCGGGTCAGCGTCTCGGCGTGGTGACGGGGGTCGCGGGTGTGTCGATCGGAGATCTGAACGGGGACGGGCGGGCGGATGTGGCGGCGGTGGGTTCGTCGACGGTCGTGGTGGGGTTTGTGTCGGACGGCTCGGGCGGGTTTGTGCGCCAGAATCTGGTGACGCTGCCCCGGGCGGCGTCGGGTGTGTTCGCTGGTGATCTCAATGGCGACGGGCGTGCGGATCTGGTGACGGTCTCGGCGAACGAGACGACGGCGAGGCTGCACGTGAGGCGGGCGGACGGGACGTACGAGTCGAGCGCGGTGACACTGACGGGCGTGGGTGTGTCGGCCGCGCTGGCGGATCTGGATCGGGACGGGGTGTCGGATCTTGTGGTGTTCGGGCGATCGCTGCTGCACACGATGCGAGGGCTGGGCGGTGGCGTGTTTGATGGGCCTCGGGCTTGGACGCACGGGTGGTCGGCGGGCAAGAGCTCGCTGGCGGACATGGACGGGGACGGCGATCTGGACGTCGTGAGTTCAACGTCGTCGCAGGCGGTGCTGCTGACGGCGAATCTGAGCAGGCCAGGGGAGATCGACTTTGGGAATGCGGGGTGTGCATCGGGGTCGATGTACATGGAGCTGAATGTCGCGAACCAGACCGCCGCCGCTCCGGACCCGGTGATCACGCTACGGGAGATGTACGACGCGTGGCGTGGCGATCTGGCGGGCGTGGCGGACGCGGTGGTGTCGGAGGCGGCGTTTGAGCGCGCGTACACGACCGCGGGTGGAAAGAATCCGGCCCGTTTGCGCGTCGTTCTTCGCGACCTGGACGGGCGGGCGGTGGGCGAGGGGTGGGACGTGCGGGGCGTTTCGGCCGGTGCGGCTGGCGTGATCGTGGGCGAGTTTGCTCGCGACGAGGACGGGTCGTACGCCGCGGACGTGCGGGGGGGTTCGACGTGCGGGCAGGCCCGCGTGAAGGTGATCGCGTCCGACGGGAGCCGCGAGGTCGTGCTGATGCCCGCGGCGGAACTGGCCGTGGGCCCGTTGGCGGATTGGGACGGCGACGGGTTTGTGGACTTCTTCGACTACGACGCGTTCATGTCGGCGTACGAAGCTGGGGCGTCATCGGCGGATCTGGATGGCGACCAGCGCGTGACGCCGACGGATCTGGAGCGGTTTGTGTCGGCGTTTGATGTCGGGTGCGGATGAGCCGATACGGCGCGGGGTATGGCCGGTTTGTTTGTATTTTGATTGGATCTCGATTGGTGCGAATGGTGGCGGCCTGCGCTTGGGGCGCGTGGTTTGGTGGTGTCGTGGCGCGCGTGGTCTTGGCGCGGGTGCTTGGTGTGGGGGCCTCGGTATTCGCAAATCCATGTTTTTCAGTGGTTTCCGTGGCACGCTCGGTGGGGCGAGGTGACGGCGTGGGGCGTGGCGAGCTGCTATGATTGCGGCCGCTCTGACACGCCGGAAGTTGGCCCGGAATGGGCCCTGCGGACCCGACCGAGCGGTGTGGGGGCGGAGTGGGGAGAACGGGCGGCCTGATGGTGGGCGTCCCGAGCGACAGAAAGAGTCCATGACGAACCGCGCGAACACACCCGGAACTTCATCTCCGACGCCGAGCCCGTTGGCGACGCCGAGTCCATTGGGGGCGTTGACCGGGACTCCGGTTGAGGTCACGGTGGGGGCGGAGATCGGGAAGACGAGCGGGAATTACGGGGCGGACCAGATCCAGGTGTTGGAAGGGCTGGAGGCGGTTCGCAAGCGGCCCGGGATGTACATCGGCGGGACGGGGCTGAATGCTCTGCATCACCTGGTGTACGAGGTGGTGGACAACTCGATCGACGAGGCGATGGCGGGGCACGCGACGTTCGTGCAGGTGACGATCCATCCGGACGGCAGTTGCAGCGTGGTGGACGACGGGCGCGGGATTCCGACGGACCCGATGAAGCACGAGGATCCGACGCTGAACGGCAGGCCTGCGGTTGAGATCGTGCTGGTGAAGCTGCACGCGGGCGGCAAGTTCGGGCAGGAGGGGTCGGCGTACAAGGTGTCGGGCGGGTTGCACGGCGTGGGCGTGTCGTGTGTGAACGCGTTGTCGGAGTATCTGCACTGCGAGGTGCATCGCGAGGGGCAGATTCATGCGATCGAGTTTGAGCGCGGGCGGGTGGTCAAGCCGCTGCACGTGGTGGGGAAGGTTCCGGCGGGGAGCCGGCGGAGCCGTGGGACGACGGTGACATTCCGGCCGGATCCGACGATTTTCCCGGATACGACGTTCGATTACGCCACGTTGCAGAATCGGCTGCGGGAGTTGTCGTTTCTGAACCCGGGGGTTGAGATCCGTCTGACGGACGAGCGGGTTGGCACCGACGGGAAGACGCGGAGCGATGTGTTCCGGGCGGAGCAGGGGCTGACGGAGTACGTGGATCACCTGATGACGGGCAAGACGCCGGTGTCGCCGGTGATCGTGGTGAAGAAGGAAGACGCGTCGTCGAGCACGGTGTGCGAGGTTGCGCTGCAGTACCACGACGGGTACAACGAGACGGTGCTGGCGTTTGCGAACAACATTTTCAACAAGGACGGGGGGACGCACGCGCAGGGGTTCAAGGTGGCGCTGACGCGCGTACTGAACGGGTATGCGCGGAGCGCGGGGATCATCCGCGAGCGGGATCCGGTGCCGAGCGGCGAGGACCTGCGTGAGGGGTTGGTGTGCGTGGTGAGCGTGAAGCTGCCGAACCCGACGTTCAACAACCAGCCGAAGGAGAGGCTGCTGAACCCGGAGATCGAGGGCGCTGTGTCGGCGGCGGTGGGGGATGCGTTGTCGACGTGGCTCGAGGAGCATCCTGCGGACGCCAAGCGGCTGTGCCTGCGGGGGATTGTGGCGGCGCAGGCGCGGGAGGCGGCGCGGAAGGCCAGGGAGTTGACGCGGCGGAAGAGCGGGCTTGAGGGGGGCGGGATGCCGCACAAGCTCCGCGACTGCAAGACGCGTGACATTGATCGCAGCGAGTTGTACATCGTGGAGGGCGATTCGGCGGGCGGGTCGGCGACGCAGGGGCGGGACGTGGAGACGCAGGCGATTTTGCCGCTGAAGGGCAAGATTCTGAACGTCGAGAAGGCCCGGCTTGACAAGGTGATTTCGTCGGACGAGATTCGGACGCTGATCACGGCGCTGCGGATCGGGATCGGGCAGGAGATCGATCTGTCGAAGCTGCGGTACGGGAAGATCATCATCATGACGGACGCGGACGTGGACGGGAGCCACATCCGGACGTTGTTGCTGACGTTCTTCTTCCGGCAGATGCCGGACCTGATCCGTCGTGGTCACGTGTACATCGCGCAGCCGCCGTTGTACCAGGTGACCAAGGGGAGCGGGAAGCGTGGTCGGACGTGGTACGTGCTGAACGAGAAGGTGCTGGAGGATTCGCTGACGGAGCTTGGGCTGGAGGGCTCGGTGCTGGTGGTGCGGGATCTGGCGAACGCCCGTCCGGGCCGGGAGGCGCCGGAGCTGTCGCGTGTGGAGGGTGACCGGCTGAAGCGGGCGATCTTCCTGCTGCGGCGGCTGCGGGAGCTGGCGTCGATCGCGGAGCGTCGCGGGGTCCGATTCCTGGACATGCTGGGTGATCGTTCGAAGGACCCGACCGGTCAGCGGCGTCTGCCGACGCACCGCGTGTCGTGGCGTGGAGGGGACGAGCACGCGTGGTCGGAGTCCGACGCGCTGGGCGTGGTGTCGCGGCGAGGGCTGCGGATGGCCGACGCGACGACGTCGGAGACGCCGGCGGCCGGGGAGGCCGCGTCGAATGAGCCCGTCGCGATCCTGCGGGAGCTGCACGAGAATCGCGAGCTGGACCGGATCTTTGCCGAGCTGGGCGCGATGGGGATCGACGTGGATGACTATGGGCTGGTGCGGGAGGAGGCGGCGAGCGGGGAGCGGCTGCCCTCCAAGTACGCGTGGGTCACGGAGAACACCGCCCCCGCGATGACGCCCGAGGCGTCAGGCGAGGACGAGTCGGAGGAGGGCTCGGCCAAGCCCGCGGCACCGCTGGGGAAGGTGGTCGAGGCGGATAATGTGCCGGCGATCCTCGAGAGGCTCGAAGAGATCGGGCGGCGCGGTCTTGAGATCAAGCGGTTCAAGGGTCTGGGCGAGATGGACGCGTCGCAGTTGTGGGAGACGACGATGGATCCCGCGAGGCGGACGCTGCTTCGTGTGAGCCCGGATATCGCGAGCGACGCGGAGGCGATGTTCAGCGTGCTCATGGGCGAACAGGTCGAGCCGAGGCGTCGCTTCATCGAGGATCACGCGCTCGAGGTCCGAAACCTGGACGTCTGAGATTCTCGGACCGGGACTCGCGGGGCGGGCGGCAAAGGCGGCACGGGCAGACCGGCCGGGGGTTTCCTCGGCCTTGTTGAACGCGCGAGTGCAGCGGACTTGTCGATGTACTGAGGGCACTTCCGGGTCGGCCTTCAGGGAACATCGATGAAGCACGTCAATTCCAGCGGCGAGCCGGCGAGCGAGCGTCCAAACTCTCTGGGGATGCGCGAGGAAGTGCTGTCGGATCTGCTCAACTCGATCGACAAGAAGGGGGCGGAAGGGGACGCCAAGCGGGAGTTCGTGCGGTGGCCTTTCCGGAAGGTGTCGGTGCAGGTCTCGGTGATGCAGCCAGGAGGCGGCGGGTCGTCGAAACTGAAGATGGCCTGCCGAAACCTGTCCCGCGGGGGGATGAGCCTGCTGCACAGCGCGTTCATGCATCCCGGGTCGCGTGTGCAGGTTCACTTGCCCCGTCCGGACGGGACTGTCATGACGACGGAGGGCGTGATCGTGCGATGCACGCATGTCCGGGCGATGGTTCACGAGATCGGGCTTCGATTCCTGCACCCGGTGGATGCGAAGCAGTTTGTGCAGACGGATCCGATGACTGACGCATTCAGCCTGGAGAAGATCGACCCGGAACTGCTGAAGGGCACGGTGGTGCACCTGGATGACTCGGCGACGGAGCGAAAGCTGCTTGCGCACTACCTGCGTGGCACGAGCCTGCGGGTGCGTCCGGCCGAGGGGCTGGCAGAAGCGCTCAAGCTGATCGGCGAGGGGTGTGATCTGCTGATCATCGACATGGACATGTCGGGGACGAATGGTGTGGAGGCGGTGGGCGAGATCCGCGGGCAGGGGTATGGCACGCCGGTGATTCTGGTGACGGCGGACACGGCGGCGGCGGCGAAGGTGAACATCGGAGAGCTGCAGATTTCGGCGCTCATTCCCAAGCCGTTCACGCAGGAAACTGTGCTGCGGGCGATCGCGGAGTACATCTCGGCGGACTCGGGGTCTCGGGCGTTGTGCAGCAGCCTGCCTGAGGATCATCCGAACAAGGTGCTGGTGGACGGGTATGTGCAGAGTCTTCGCGCGCTCTCCGGGAGGCTGAAGGAGTGCATGACGAAGGACGACGCCAAGGGGTGTCGAACGCTTTCGCTGCACATCCAAGGCACCGCGGCGAACTACGGGTATCAGTCGATCGGCAGGCTCGCGGCGAGCGCGGCCAAGGCGATCGCGGCGACCGGCAGCGCGGCGGAGGCCAGTGTGTCGCTTGAAGCGTTGATCAAGGCGTGCGATCGGGCCAAGCCCTGAACGGCGGGCGCGTCCGGATCAAGAAGGGTGACCGACGGGGCTCGAACCCGCGACCCCGAGGATCACAACCTCGTGCTCTACCAACTGAGCTACGGCCACCATGAACGCAAGGGCTTCGCGAAGCGCCGCCCGCGTGTGAGGTGACTTTAGGTCGGCCGGGTGGGCAACTCAACGAGTCCGAACAAAGTCCGATCGCTTGGGTCGAGGTGTCGGTAATCCCCCGGGGAGCGGGTACGGGTTGGTTGGCGAGCGTGATGGTCGGGTCTAGGCTTTGGGTTACCACCATCTGGGAGGAAGAACGATCATGCCGACCGCCCTGGACCGCTTGAACCTTGCCTCGCACCGCTTCCACGTCAATCTGTCGACGCCCGAGCTGATCGAGCGTGCGGTGTCGGCGGGGGAGGGCCGATTGGCGTCGAACGGGGCGTTGGTGTGCCTGACGGGCGATCGCACGGGCCGCAGCCCGAAGGACAAGTTCCTGGAGGATTCCGCGGGGATTCACGACAAGATCTGGTGGGGCAAGGTGAATCAGCCGGTGAAGCCTGACGGGTTCGAGAAGGCGCTGGCGATCGCGGTGGACCACATGAACAGTCGGCCTCACTTGTTCGGCTTCCGCGGGTATGCGGGGGCGGACGCGAAGCGCCGGGTTCATGTTGAGGTGGTGGCGGAGCAGGCGTGGCACGCGCTCTTTGCCAGCACGCTGTTCATCAAGCTGGGGAGCCGCTCGGCGGGGGGCGCGACGGAGTTCAAGAAGGACTGGACGATCCTCAACGCGGGTCGGCGTCGGCTGACGGCGGAAGAGCAGAAGGCGATCGGCGTGACGGGCCCGGTGGCGATTCTGCAGAGCCTTGAGAAGAAGACGGTGGTGATCCTCGGGACGGAGTACGCCGGGGAGATGAAGAAGAGCATCTTTTACGCGCTGAACTACGACCTGCCCGAGGCGGGCGTGTTTCCGATGCACTGCTCGTGCAACACGGACAAGGACGGGAGCAACGCGGCGTTGTTCTTCGGGCTTTCGGGGACGGGCAAGACAACGCTTTCGGCGGACCCGAATCGCGCGCTGATCGGCGATGACGAGCACGGGTGGAGCGACACGGGCGTGTTCAACTTCGAAGGCGGGTGCTATGCCAAGTGCATCAAGCTGTCGAAGGAGGGCGAGCCGCAGATCTGGAACGCGATCCGTTTCGGGAGCGTGCTGGAGAACGTGCTAATCGACGAGGCGACGCGGGTGCCGGATTATGACTCGTCGAAGATCGCCGAGAACAGCCGCGTGACGTACCCGGTGGACTTCATCGACAACGCGACGATCCCGAGCGTGTGCGGGCACCCGAAGAACGTGGTGTTCCTGACGGCGGATGCGTACGGCGTGCTGCCCCCGGTGGCGAAGCTGACGCCCGAGCAGGCGATGTACTACTTCGTGAACGGGTACACGAGCAAGCTGGCGGGGACGGAGGCCGGGGTGACCGAGCCGCAGCCGAATTTCTCGGCGTGCTTCGGAGCGCCGTTCCTGCCGCGTCCGCCGAAGGTGTACGCGGAGATGCTGGCGAAGAAGATCGCGGAGCACAAGGCGGACGTGTGGTTGCTCAACACGGGGTGGACGGGCGGGCCATACGGCGTTGGGAGCCGATTCAAGCTGGCGTACACGCGGGCGATGGTGACGGCGATGCTGAACGGGTCGCTGAAGAACGTCGCGACGACGCCGGATCCGATTTTCGGGCTGCACATCCCGACGAGCGTGCCGGGCGTGCCGAGCGAGGTGCTGAACCCGCGGAACACGTGGAAGGACGGGGCGGCGTACGACGCGCAGGCGAAGAAGCTGGCGAAAGGCTTCCGCGACAATGACGCGACGTTCGACCTGCCGGACGCGGTGCGGAAGGCCGGCCCGAGGGGCTGAGCGGGTCGCGGGCGAACGGGTTGATTGTCTATCATGTCCTCCGATTTACAACGGAGGTCCGATGCTGCCTGCTTTTCTGGTCGCTCCCGCGCTCGTCGCCTGGTCGGTTGTTCCTCTGACAGAGCCCGCGTGGAAGGCCCACGTGGATCCGGCGGGGCAGATTTATCCTTCGATGGTGCTGGCGATGGCGACCGCCAAGCCGACGCCCGAGGCGGAGGAGAAGAGCGAGAAGCAGGCGGCCGTGGACGAGAAGGTCGCGGCCCAGACGCTGGGTGATCCGGACGGGTGGATCTATGTGACGCTGACCGCCCCGGCGGACGAGACGCCGATCAGGGTGACGGTGACGTGCGACGACGTGATGGAGCCGAGCACGTACAAGGGGGTGCTGGCGAAGAAGGGCGAGTTCTACGGCATTGCGCCCAAGATCCGGTGGAAGTACAAGGACCTGGCGAAGGTGCGTCAGCCGATCCCGGCGAACGTGGTGTTCAGCGTGAAGCTGGGCGAGGCGGAGGCGGAGGAGGATGTGCGCGTCGTGACGCTGCACACCGTGAACGACTGCCCGTACCTGCACATCGAGATCGACCACGAGAACGAGCAGGTTCATGTGAGGAATCTCGCGTTCATGCTTGCGGCGTACGTGAACGAGGATCATCCGTGGATCGACACGCTGCTGCGTGAAGCGATCGAAACGCGGATCGTGGAGAGCTTCACGGGGTACCAGTTGGGGAAGGAGGAGGAGGTCTTCAAGCAGGTGTACGCCGTGTGGAACGTGCTGCAGCAGCGGGGGATCACGTACAGCGACATCACGCGGACTTCCGTGAGGGAAGACACGGTGCCGAGCCAGCACGTTCGGTTCCTCGACGAATCGATCGAGATGAAGCAGGCCAACTGTGTTGATGGGAGCGTGCTGGTGGCATCGATCCTGAGGAAGATCGGGATCGATGTGTTCCTTTTCGTGACGCCGAACCACTGCTATCTCGGGTTCTTTACGGATCGGGAGCGGACGAACATGGTGGGGCTGGAGACGACGGTGCTCGGCACGGCGCGGAAGGACGAGTTCGAACGGACGAAGAAGCTCCGGGAGCTGCTCAAGGACACGCGCACGTTCGATGAGGCGTCGTATCAGTCTTTCGAGGCGGCGCTGGCGGTGGGGAGCAAGAATCTCACGGAGCACACCGCGAAGATGCTGGCGGGAGAGTTTCAGTATGTTCAGGTGCTGATCAAGGAGGCGAGGGAGCAGGGCATCAAGGCGATCCCGTACTTCCCGCCGGGGAGGCCCGCCAGTCCGCCCGCGAAGCCCGAGGATGAGACGGACCGGATCCGCCGTGAAATCCGGGATCTGAAGATCAATCGGTAACACGACGGAGGGCACGCCAGATTCAGGGCACATCGCGCCCGCGTAGCCCTTCCGGAGTTCTGAGAACCGGGGTTGGTGATGCGATCGGCGTGACACGCACGCCGTTGGTCAGCTCGCTTCTGCGGCGCGTTTGGACATGCCCATCGAGGAACCAGATCGAGAACCGTACCGGGCTTTCGATGTCGGACAACAAAGAGGCTCGCGGATCGATCTGACCGAAATCGATCGGCTTCTGGTGATACGCTCGCACCTCGACGAAGATCCCCTTGGCGGAAGGAAACACGACCTCTGAGGATCGTGTGGCTCGCATCAAGTGCTTCGGGGCCTCTTGCGCGTGCGGCCTAAAGAAGGCGGGGTCGGCCAGCACGGTGCCCGAGAGCCAGTAGGACGAGGGGTCCACGTAGGAGCGCCCGTACTGAGCAAGATACTCGGCGAGGCGTCCCTCGCGGAGCACAGTCCGGGCCACTGGCGAGGCGGGGCATTGCGTCGTGGCGGAAAGCTGGTCGTGTTCGAACTCACCTTGAAAGACCTTGGGCCAGAGCACTTCCTGAGCGAAGTAGCCGACGGCGTAACCTCCGTTGCGCAGCGGCGGATCCTCATGCGGGTTGGCGAAGAACGGGAACGAGTCTCGATAGGTGCCAAGGTAGCGGAGCAGCGCCTGGCCTGACTGATTCATGTTGGCGTGGCAGCGCGTTGCCAAGGCCTGTCGTCGCATTTCGCCCGCTGCCGTGACGGCGAGTGTCCCCAGTGTCGCGATCACAGCAATCACAACAAGGATCTCAACGAGGGTAAAGCCCGCCCGGGCGGAGCGATCAACGATCGGCAGCAGCCGGTCACGGTCCTTTCCGGGATGCATGCTTGACAGTCTACTGGAGGGGGGGGTTAGCATGTCAAATGTCGCTGATCGTTCTGGGGAAAGGAGTGATATCATGAACCTGAGTGTTCTTCGAGTCGGACTCTTCGGAATCGGGTGCATCGTCATGATGGGTGCGGCTGCGACGGGATGGAGGAATCCATCGTGTCCTCGGACGAGCCCCGGTCACACCAACTCCTCGACATGTAATACGGAGGTATGCGAACGTTGTTGCCGAGGGTGCTGTCTCTACTTTCACCCGGTGAATACGAGCCAGGAACTCAGGAACTGCGAGCTAACGTGTCGGCAACTCAATGATGCGTGCACAGGAGAGCTGCAGCCAGGTGGTCCGGGAGGAGTACCTTGATATGAACAGAACGTATGTGATCGTTGTGACAACTGTAACGATCGCTGCCGCATGCGGGTTGGCGTGGATCTCGGTGTTGAGACTTGGTGCCACGTCCACTCGAGACGCGAGCGACACGCCGGTGTCGGCAGCACAGATCGCAGCATTTTCGGGCAGGGATGAGGAGTCGATCGAAGTGCTGTTTGGTAGGCTGACGAAGAAGGAGCAGGAGACGGTTCAGGCGCTACCCGATCTTGACGAAAGGGCATTTACGACACGCGTATTCGCGTACGTTGACCGGATGAGCGGTGCGGAGCACGAATCGCGGTTTGCAGTGGAAGCAATCGAGCGATACCTGAGTCCGAGAGAAGCGAGAGGTCGAAATCAGGAGTACGTCGATCAGCTTCACGCATTTATCTCGCTCGGATTCCTTTCCAGGGCCGAGGTGCAGGTTGGGCTGCCGGAGCGGCATCGCACATTGGTGCGCGGCATGTGCAAGAAGCTGGCGGAGACTCGGGACGAAGAGATCATGCTGATGACGGCGGCGTTCCTGCATGCCACACAAGCGCGTGCCGAGCTGGAGCCGTCCCTCAAGGTTCTCTTCGACTCCCTCAAGCAGAATGAGATGGTCGAAGCTGAGTTGCCGATACAGATTCGTGTCCTCGAGGAGGCACGCCATGCTCGAAAGAAGTAGGCGAGCGGTGAGCTCCGTGCTGATGTCCACGCTTCCCGCACGATGTGTCGGCGTTCTGTTCGTTCTGGCGGCGGTTCTCAAGGTCTATAGCCCTGAGGCGGTTGTTCCCGCAGTGCGGGTTCTTCTCGACGTGAATGCCGCGGTTGTGGTCGCGGGTGTCGTCATCTGCGAGGTCATGCTCGGGGTGTGGCTCGTCGTGTTCCCCGGCGTCGTATGGATCAGGGTCGCATCGGCTCTTGCGCTCCTTGGCTTTTCGGGAGCCCTGCTTATCCTGCTTGGCTTGGATGATCCGCCGACGTGCGGGTGCTTCGGGAAGCTGGTCGAGTGGCGAAGCGCGAGGACGGAGTTGTAGTTCGGCGTCGGGCGGAACGCCGTCCTGTTGGCCCGCGTGCTGCCTGCTCCTTGGCGAGCGTCCAGCGTTACGGGCGGGTGAAGCGGCGGGCGTCTACCATCGACGATGCCCTCCGCCGTGGTGGAAGTTGCGCTCCGCGAGGCGCTGCGTCTGCAGCGTGAGGGGGCGTTGGCGCGGGCGGGGGAGATTTATCGGCAGATCCTGGTGATCGAGCCGGAGAATGCGGACGCGCTGCATCTGCTGGGGATGGTCGAGTTGTCGTCGGGTCGTGCGGCGGCGGCTGTGCCGCTGATGGAGCGGGCGATCGGGCTTCTGCCCAAGTCGGCGCATTATCACAGCAATCTGGCGAACGCGCGGCGGGAGCTCGGGCAGTTCGACGCGGCGGAGGCCGGGTATCGTCGGGCGTTGGAGCTCGGGGCGCGTCTGCCCGAGGTGCACAACAACTACGGGATCACGCTGCTGCAGATGGGGCGTGATGCCGAGGCCGAGACGCAGTTCCGAGAAGCGATCCGTCTTCGTCCGTCGCACGCGGCGGCGCGGGCGAACTTGTCGCGGGCGTTGCTACACCTCGGGCGAGCCGACGAGGCGTTGACGGCGGCGGAGGATGCGCTGCTGAACGACGCCGGGCTGGCGGCGGGTCTCTTGGCGCGGGGGGCCGCTCTCCGCGAGGTCGGGCGGCTTGCCGAGGCGGAGGCCTCTCATCGGTCGGCGATCGAGCGGGAGGAATCGGCGGAGGCGTGGCTTGGGCTGGCCCGGGTGCTGGCGAACCAGGGGCGCGATGCGGAGGCAGTCGCGGCGGCCGAGCGGGCGACGGCGCTGCGGCCGACTGACCACGGGGTGTGGACGAACCTTGGAAGTCTTCTGATGTCGGCGGGGCGCAGCGGCGAGGCGTCGACGGCATTCGCGAAGTCGGCGGAGTTGCTGCCGGGCTTTGTGCCGGCGTGGTCGAATCTAGGAGCGGCGCTCACGGCGTCGGGGCGGCTGATCGAGGCCGAGGAAGCTCTACGGAAGGGGCTCGGGCTCTCACCAGAGGATCACGCGTGCTGGCGGAATCTCGCGGTGTTGTTCGGTCGGGCGTGGCGGCGAGAGGAAGCGGTCGAGGCGGCGCAGCGAGCGCTCGCATCGGCACCGGACGATCCTGAGGCGCACCACGCGCTCGGCGTGGCGCACGAGCACAACCGCCGGAGCGACCTTGCGGTGGCGTGCTTCCGCCGTGCGATCGAGCTCGATCCGTCGTTTGCCAAGGCGCACGAGGGGCTGGCGGTCGCGTGCGAGCACTTAGCGAACTTTCCGGAGGCGATCCGCGAGTACGAGGCCGCGGCCACGCTCGATCCCGAGACGCACAGCGCACGCATGAAGCTCGGCATGGTGCGCATGCTCACGGGCGATCTTGCCGGTGGATGGAGGGACTACGAGTCCCGCATTCCGTGGATGGGTCAGCTCGGCGTGCTGCAGCACTTCGATCGGCCGCGCTGGAACCCGGCCTCTCCCGATCGGCCCAGGCTTGTGGTCTACGGCGAGCAGGGGCTGGGCGACCTGATGCAGTTTATCCGCGCGATGCCCATGCTCAAGCAGCGTGCCAGCAGGGTGATCGTCTCGTGCAAGCCGGAGGTCGCGGCGCTGGCGGCCACAGCTCCGGGCGTCGACCTGGTCGTGCCCGAAGGCGAGCCACTGCCCGATTACGACGCGTGGGTGCCGCTGCTCTCCGTGCCGTGGGAGTTGGGGCACATCCCGCACGAAGTGCCGGTGAGCGTGCCTTATCTGCGACCTCCGCCCGTCGTGGCGGAGCATTGGCGTCAGCGGCTCTTGACGCTCCCGGCGGGCCTTCGCGTGGGGCTCGTCTGGTCCGGCTCGCCGCTGCACCACAACGATCACAACCGTTCGATCCCGCTGCGGACGCTCGGTCCGCTGGCGGAGGTGCCGGGGGTGCGGTGGATCAACCTGCAGAAGGGACCGGGCAGCCGTCAGATCATCGGGTCGCCGTTCGCGGGTGTGATGGCGGACTGGATGGACGAGTGCGGGGATTACGCGGACACGGCGGCTCTGGTGGCGAATCTTGATCTCGTGATCGCGGTGGATACGTCCGCGTGCCACCTTGCCGGTGCGTTGGGCCGTCCGGTGTGGACATTGCTGCCTTATGTTCCGGATTGGCGTTGGATGCTCGAGCGTGAGACAACGCCGTGGTATCCGACGATGCGGCTGTGGCGTCAGCCGAGCTTCGGCGACTGGACGAGCGTGGTGGAGCGGGTCAAGGCGGCGTTGACGCGTCTGGCGGCGGGGGAGCAAGGTCTCTAAGTGCGCGCTGGGCCGTCTCGGAGAGTGTGCGTGTGATCGTCTCAGACTGCGGCGAAGCCGCCGACTCCATCAGGAGCCATGAAACAAGGGCGAGGTCGTCGAGTCGGCCCCGCATCCACGCGTCGGCCGGGGGCGACCCCGCGGCGGCCTCAGTGAGACTTGGCAACGCACCTGCAGCGAGGTGTTCGCGCATCGGGGTAAGGAGTCGGACCAGCCGCCCCGCCGCGAGCACGGCGGCGTGCCGACGCACAACCTCGGCGAGTGCTCGATCGGCGGACTGATCCGTCCTGAGCACGAGGGCGGCAACGCCTTGAAGGCTTTCGCGCAGGGGTTGCTCGTGAGGTCGAAGCCACTCTCGGGCGGCTTCAAACCCCGGCCAGACGTTGGCCGAGAAGCCGGCGGGCTCCTCGCTGAGGGCGAGCCCGAGCCCGGCCGTGTCGTTCGCCAGTTCGATCACGCGGGCGAGCTGGCGGAGGTTCGCTTCGGCGGGAGGACCTTTGGGATCATCCTCGCGGAGCAGCGACAGAAGCCAGGCCTTTCGGCTCGAGTCGAGCGAGCTAATGATGTCTTCGGCCAGAGGCCCGAGCGCTTCGCGCAGGCGTCGACCGGCGGGAGTCTGGTCCGGGCTCATCGAGCTGCGCAGATCGCTCTCGCCACTGATGTACAGCGCGTCCGAGGCGGTGGTTGCCGTCCTTCGCAGTTCTCCCAACGAGAGCTCTGCCCGTTGGCGGCTTTGCACATCGCCCTTGCGGATGTCGTCGAGGGCGGACTTGGCGTGCTTAAGCAATGCTTCTGCAACAGGTCGGAACTCGTCGCGGGCGAGTCGATCCTCTCGAGGTCCCGTCGCGTCTCGGGCGAGCACCGCGTCGACGCGGGCCAGCAGACGAAGATCCTCGATGCGCCGGCGATGGTCGGCCAGCGCCGCGACAAAGCGCGGCGTGCTGAGTGTGTCCGGGTTGGTCAGTGCGTCGGGAAAGACCTCAAGCAGCTCGGCGGCTGAGATCGCGGCCAAGTCCCCCAGCGTGCGAGCGGCCGGCCGCAACTGACGTACGAAGTTCTGATCGCGGGCGAGCGAAGCATGAAGCGAGATCAGCTCGGCGGCCCGGGCGAGCGCACGAAGTCGCGACAGCTCATTATGCCACTGGGCATCATCGAGCGGGGCGTGCGCTTCG
>DDSG01000151.1 GCA_002343325.1 Phycisphaerales bacterium UBA2396
GCAGGGGCCACAGGGTCCGGCCGGCCCGACGGGCGCCACGGGACCCCAGGGGCCTCAGGGCCCGCAGGGTCCGGCGGGCACCTCGCCCTGGGGCCTGACGGGTTCGAACACCTGGTACACGCAGGGCAACGTCGGCGTGGGGACCGCCTCGCCCTTCTACCCCCTGCACATCGTCGATAACGGCGGCATCGGCGTGTACTCCAACAACGACACGGGCGGCAGCACCGCCTACTCCTACTACGCCAACGCGACGGGTGCCACGGGCACGGCGTACGGCATGTGGGTCGCCAACTCCAACCCGAGCGGACGCGGTATCTACGTCGACATGACCTCGACCACGGGGATCAACTATGCCCTGCGTGGCTTTGTCGACAGCCCCGACGGGTACGGCGTCTTCGCCGTCAAGAGCGCGAGCACCGGAACCAACCCGACGATCTACGCCACGAACGCTTCGACCGAGGGCAACGCCCACGCGGTTGAAGCCATCATGACCAACGCCGGCACCGGCGGCGGCGGCGCCTCCGCGGTCTTCGGCGATAACCGCGCCACCACGAACGGCTACGGCGTTCACGGCAAGCACGGCGGAGCCGGCTGGGGCGTCTACGGCGAATCGCCCTCGGGCCGAGGCGTCTATGGGCTGTCCGAGTCCGGGCAGGGCGTCCGCGGTCTCTCCACGAGCGGCGCGGGCATCTACGGCGTCTCCACCACCAACTACGGCGCCTACGGCGCCAGCACCGACAACTACGGCGTCTACGGATTCTCCACCAACGATATCGGTGTCCGCGGGCTTTCCATCAACTCCCACGGCGTGTGGGGCTCCTGCACGGGCACCGGTCGCGGCGTGTACGGATACTCCGCCTCCGGCATTGGCGGGTACTTCTCCGCCGGTTCCGCCGGCACCGCCCTCTATGTTGACGGCACGGCGTCGGTGGGCATCCTGCAGATCCGCGGCGGCGCGGACCTTGCTGAGAAGTTCGAGACCTCGGGCGATGTCGCCCCGGGCATGGTCGTCATGATCGATGAGAACAACCCGGGCGGAATGACCATCGCCAGCGGACGCTACAACAAGCGCGTCGCGGGCGTGATCTCTGGCGCCAACGAGCTCAACGCGGGCATGATCCTGGGTCATTTCGATCACGCCAAGGACGCTCAGCCGATCGCCCTGACGGGTCGCGTGTGGACGTTCGTGGACGCGACGGACGCCGCGGTCGAGCCGGGCGATCTGCTCACCACGTCCGACACGCCCGGGTACGCGATGCCGGTGATCGATCACGATCAGGCGCACGGCGCCACGATCGGCAAGGCCATGTCGCGCCTCGCCAAGGGCGAGAAGGGCATGGTCCTTGTGCTCATCAACCTCCAGTAAGTCGGTGCTCATGTACCACAGAAAGGAGCACCTCTCATGAAGACTCTTTCCGCTTGCATCGCCACGCTGCTGGCCTGCGCGGGGCTCGCCCAGGCCAAACCCGACGGGCAGCCTCCGATTCAGGACCTTCAGCCGGCGTTCATCCCGGTCCCTGTGCCGCCCGGCGCCACGCCGACACGGCAGACCGTCGAATTCACCGCGGCCCGCATCGATCTGGGCTTGCTGTCCAGGCTCGCACCCGGCGAGTGGTTTGCCCTCAACGTCACGCCGACTCGAACCCTCGCCGCGAAGGTCGAGAAGGTCGAACGGCGTCTGGATGGGTGCTATTCGATCATCGGCAGCGTCGAAGGCGACGAGGGCTCGATCCTCGTGCTCGCCGTCGAATACGACGCGGTCGCCGCGATGATCCAGTCCCCCACCACGCGTGAGACGTACCGCCTCAAGTACGTCGCGGACGGCGTGCACCTGGTGTGCGCGATCGATCCTTCGCAGTTCAAGCCCTGCGGCGGGAGCGACCAGGCCCCGCCTCCCAACGCGATCGATGACTTCGTGCCCGATCCGGACGACGGGATGCTCATCCCGCCGGACCCGAACGGCGAGGGCGGAACTCGCGGCGCGTGCAACGCCCCGCAGACCGTGTTCGACGGGATGATCGCCTACACCGACGACGCCCGGGCGGCGGCGGGCGGCGCGAACGCGATCAACGCCGAGTGCCAGGCCGCGGTTGACGTGACCAACCTTGCTTACACGCGCTCGGGCGTGGCGGCTCGCTACCGCCTCGTGTGGCGCGGCGAGGTGGCTTACGCCGAGTCGGGCAACTCATCGACGGACCTTGGTCGTCTGCAGGACACCAACGACGGGTTCATCGACGGGCTCCACACCACTCGCGACTCCTTCAACGCCGACTTCCTGACGCTCTGGGTCGACTCGCTCGACGCCTGCGGCAGGGCCTACTGCACCTCCGACCGCGGGTCGGCCATGTCCGTCGTGCAATGGGAGTGCGCCGCGGGCAACTTCAGCCACCCCCACGAAGTCGGGCACAACCAGGGTTGTGATCACAACCCCGAGGACGGCGGCGGCTGCTCGGATTACTCCTATGGATACGGCCACCGGTTCTTTGTCTCGGGGACCGGCTACCGCACGATCATGTCGTACAACAACGACGCCAACCAGTACACCCGCATCGGCTACTTCTCGAACCCGAACGTCAACTTCAACGGCGTGGCGACCGGCACCGCCTCTCGCGACAACGCCCGCGTGATCAACAACACCCGAGGCACGTGCGAGAACTTCGAGCTCACGCGCATGGATGTCTGGGTGCAGATCGGGTGGGCGGGTGTGCAGATCGGGACCTACGCCCTGCCGTACAACGCCGTCAGCACCGCGATCGGTCAGATTCAGGTGCCCGGCCCGGGCGCCAGCGAGGACCCGAACCTCTACATCAAGTCGGGCACGAGCACCTACACAGGAACGATCACCAAACGGATGACCATCCGCGCCTGCGGCGGGATCGTCAACATCGGCGGGAACCCCTGAGCCCTTCCATTCGCATCTTGTGCCGCGGGAATGCCCCCGGTACACTCCCTCCCTGGAGGAACTGTTTATGAGAATCAGCCACACACTGGCCTTCCTCGGTGCCGCCGCCATCGCCTCGATGGCCGCCGCACAGCCTTTCGAGATCCCGTGGTACACCATCGACGGCGGCGGTGGGACCTCCGCCGGCGGCACGTTCTCGGTCTCTGGCACCATCGGCCAGCCCGACGCGGGCTCGGCCCTTTCCGGCGGCACGTTTACCATTTCTGGTGGTTTCTGGGTTGGCGGCGCTGTGCCGCCCGCCTGCCCCGCCGACTTCAACGGCGACGGCTTCCTCGACTTCTTTGACTTCATCGATTTCAGCGACTGTTTCGAGGGGGTTGTCTGCCCGCCCGGGAAGACGGCCGACTTCGACGGCGATGGGTTCGTCGACTTCTTTGACTACTCGGCGTTCATCGACGCCTTCGAAACGGGCTGCTGAGCGAGGACCCGAACACAAAACGAACAGGCCGCGCCCAACGGTGCGGCCTGTTTCTTTCTGCGGGGCATTGGGCGCGGACGCAACTTCCGCCGACGTATCGACGAACAACCATCCGCCCCGCTTCGCCCCACCCCCACGTACAGGAGTTTTCGAATGCGTTGTCTCGCCGCCCTTGCGTTTCTGGCCGGTGCCGCCTTGTCGACCGAAGCGTTTGCGCAGGCGACGTCGCAGCAGTTGGCGTCGGGGTTGTCGCTACCGAACACCGTGGTGTCGCCGAGGGGCGATTTCTCTCGGATCTTCATCATCGAGCAGCGATCGAGCACGACTGGGCGGATCCGGATCTTCCGCAACGGGGCCGTGCTGCCGACGCCGTTCCTGTCGGTGTCGCCGGTGACGACGGGTTCGGAGCAGGGGCTGCTGGGTCTGGCGTTCCACCCGAACTACGCGACGAACGGGAAGTTCTACGTGAACTTCACGAACGCATCGGGGTCGACGATCGTGCGCGAGTACACGCGGAGCGCGACCAACCCGGACGAAGCCGACCCCACGAGCGCCCGGGACATTCTCACGATCATTCAGCCGCAGGAGAACCACAACGGCGGATGGATGGACTTCGGCCCGGACGGGTTTCTGTACATCGCGACGGGCGACGGTGGCGGCGCGAACGACACGGGCACGGGGCACACCTCGGGCACGGGCAACGCGCAGGACATCACGAGCAACCTGCTCGGCAAGATCCTCCGCATTGACGTCGATCGGGACGACTTCCCTGCGGACGCGAGCCGCAACTACGGCATTCCTTCGACGAACCCGTACGTGGGCGTGACGGGCGACGACGAGATTTTCGCGTTCGGGCTGCGGAATCCGTGGCGGAACAGCTTTGATCGCGCGACGGGCGACATCTGGATCGCCGATGTGGGCCAGGACGCTGAAGAAGAAGTGAACGCAATTCCCGCGGGCACGCTCCGCGGGCGCAACTTTGGGTGGCGCTGCATGGAGGGCTTCCGCTGCACAGGGCTGACCGGCTGCACGTGCAATGCGGGCGCGTTGACCATGCCCGTGCACACCTACCTCCACGCCGGGAGCAGCCGATGCAGCGTGACCGGCGGGTTCGTGTATCGCGGGTGCGCGATCCCGGCGCTGCAGGGGTTCTACATCTTCAGCGACTACTGCACGGGCGAGATCTTCGCCCGCAACCCGCAGAACGGCGCCGTATCGACCTTGTTCACGATCGGTTTCGGTGTGACCTCGTTCGGCGAGGATTCGTACGGCGAACTCTACTTCGTGCGCCAGAACGGGAGGTTCTACAAGATCGTTCCTTCCGGTACCCCGACGTTCCTCGACTGCAACACCAACGGGCGGCCCGACTGCTGGGACATCGCCGACGGCACGAGCAGCGACAACAACCAGAACGGTGTGCCGGATTCGTGCGACCCACCCTGCCCGGCCGATTTCAACGGCGACGGGTTCGCCGACTTCTTCGACTTCGACGCGTACGTGGACTGCTTCGAGAACGCGGTCTGCCCGCCCGGCAAGTCGGCGGACTTTGACGGTGACGGCTTCGTCGACTTCTTTGATTTCGACGGGTTTGTCGCGGCGTTCGAGGCCGGTTGCTAAAGGCCCGAGAACAGATCAAGAAGCCTGAAAGATGCGGAATTCCGCGCGTCGCCTCTTCTGGTCATGGGGCGTATGCCTTATACTGCGGGCGAGGAGAGAGGGCGGAGTTCGCCCGCGCGTGGAGCGCGCTGTGAGAGAGACAAGACACGCTCCATGATGCCAGGTTCACGTATGCCGCGGATGGTCCGCGGATGCGTGGCTGTGTAACCGGGCAAAGCCCGGCGGGTATCGCACGCGCTCTCCCTGAGGAGAGACGGACATGGTTCGCATTGGCATGGTTCTTGGAATGGTGGCGGTGGCGGGCGCGGCCCAGGCTGGCGTGATCTGCGCGACGTTCAACGGGGTCGGCCCGGGCAGCAACGGCCAGTACAGCTTCAACGGCGGCGCGGACTGGAACAACACGGGCGCGGCCGGTCACTTCAACTGGACGCGCACGGGCGGCGACTACGCCGGCGCCCAGGGCAACTTCATGAGCTTCTGCACGGAACTGACCGAGCAGATCGCCAACGGCAGCAACTATTGCTACACGGTGACGGCGCTCGAGTCCGCTCCGAGCTCCGGCGGCGGGATGGGCTCGGCCAAGGCCGACCTGATCCGCGAACTCTTCGGCCGCTACTACACCCCGGCGTTCGGCGCGGTGCTTCCGGCGACGCAGGCGACGGCGCTGCAGCTTGCGATCTGGGAGATCGTGTACGAGGACGACAGCTTCTCGCTCGGGCTCGGCTCGGGCCTGGTCCGCCTGACGAACGACAACGGCGCCGCGGTGACGCTCGCCAACACGTACCTCGCGTCGCTCGACGGCACGGGCCCGCTCAACACCACCATCGTGGTGATGTCGGGCGCTGGTATCCAGGATCAGATCATCCCCGCCCCGGGCTCGTTCGCCCTGCTCGGGCTGGGCGGGCTGGTGGCGACCCGCCGCCGCCGCTGAGTCTGTCTTTGGACAATCACTCCGGACACCACACCCGTTCGCGCGGGTGTGGTGTCATTGTGTTCCTTCGTGCGTGATCTCGCGTCGGCGGATCGCCTTTGCGGGATTGCCGACATAGATCGTGTCGGGGTCCATGTTCTTAAAGACGCTCGAGCGTGCGCCGAGGACCGACCGATCCCCCACCACCACGCCCGGGCCCACATAGGCGTCGGTGGCGATCCAGCAGTCGGCCCCGATCGTGATGGGCGGGCGCTGGAGCGTGAACCGTCGCGATGTATGGTCGTGCGTGCCCGCGCAGAGGTGTGCGTACTGGCTGATGACGGTGCGGGGGCCGATGGTGATGGGTCCAAGGGCGTAGAGAATCGCGAAGTCGCCCACGACGACGTCATCGCCGATGTAGAGATTCCAGGGGATATCGACGCGGGCTGTCGGGCGGACCTTGACCCCTTTGCCGAGGGTGGCCCCGAAGAACCGGAGGATCGTCGCACGCACGCCGTACCAGTTGTGGAACGTCATGCGGAAGAGGGGGCGGCCGGCGACCATCCAGACGGCACGCACCATGTTCTGGCGCAGACTCCACGTGGTGCGCCCGGGGGTCGTGGCGACCAACGGCTCCTGAGCGGGGGGCTCGATCGCATCGGCGGATCCCGCGGTTGGCGGCGGCGGGGAGACGTGCACCGTGCTCACCGGCGGATCGGGCTCTCGTTCGTGTACGGGCGCTTCGACCTTTGGAAGCGACTGACCCGCGAGCCTCGGCGTGGGCGGGGCCGGGGGCGCGGCGACCTGGCGAACCATGGCGGCGGCCGCACCCTCCATGCGGAGCGAGCGCAGCTTGATCTGGATCATCCGCTCGTAGACGGCAAGCAGATCAGCAAAGAGCAGACCGGCCCGGCCGTCGAGCAGGCCTCCCTGCAGGATCAGCGTGTACAGCCAGCGCAATTGGGGGCGCAGGGGTAGCCCCGAACCGATGCGCTTGAGGGCCCGCCGGCGTTCGACGTGGTCGGGCGAGAAGAGGCGGGCGAGCATCGATCGTCCGTCGCGCTGACCGGAGAGAATCTCCATCGCTTCGCGGGTGCTGTAGGCGTTGTGCCGGTAGAACCAGTCGTCGAGCCCCTTGCTGAAGCTGTGATGCACGTAAGGCCAGCGGAGTCGTCCGACGCGGGTGCCGGGCTGCTCGCGTTGGCCGTGCCCGTGATCGACGAACCGCATGCGATGCTTGTGGAAGAGCCTCATCTGGTAGGTGGGGTAGCTGCTCGCCCACTTGATCCAGCTTCCCATGAAGATCGTCTGGTTGGCGACGTAGTAGCCGGCCTCTTCGGGGTCGCGGCCCATCTCGTCGTCGATCTCGCGCACCAGTTCGGGCGTAAACCGCTCGTCGGCGTCGAGATGAAAGATCCAATCGTGCTTGCAGGGGATGTTCTCGATCGCCCAGTTGCGCTGCTTGCCGAAGCTCTCGAAGGGGTTGTAGTAGACCTTGGCGCCCATCGCGCGGGCGATCTCGACCGTGCGATCGCGCGATCCGGAGTCGAGCACGTGCACGTCATCGCTCCAGGCGCACGTCCGCAGGCACTCGGCGATGTTGATCTCTTCGTCCAAGGTCAGAATAACCACCGAGACCTTGGGCTTGGGTCCATTCCAATCTTCACGAACGATGTCGAGCGGCTTGGCCATGCGCGCGGATCCAGCGACCCTCTATCGGCAGTTCCCCCCGTGACCTCCGCCCCGTTGACGACGACAACGGCGGTCTGGGCTGACGGCGGGCCGTATGCTAGCCGATACACCGTACAGCACCCCACGGAACCCCCCATGGCGACCGATCAGCATACGAACGACCGGCTTCGTGTCGTGATTCTCAATCAGTACTACGCCCCGGACGTCGCCTCGACGGGACAGTTGCTCCACGAGCTGGCGCACGAACTGGCGCGGCAGGATCTGGACGTCAAGGTCATCACCTGCCGCCCGAGCTATGGCCCGCCCGAGACGTGGAAGCCGTGCCCGCGGCACGAAGTTTCGGGGGGGGTCGAGGTCCGTCGGATGCTCTCGACCCGCTTCTCGAAGGACAACCTGATCGGCCGGCTGACGAACATCGCCACGTTCCTCGGGAACCTGTCGGTGCGGATGCTCTTCTCGCGTGGGCGGCGGAACGTGTTCCTGTACACGAGCAACCCGCCGTTCCTGGCGATCATCGGGGCGCTGGTGTCGCTGATCCGCCATCACAAGTATGTCGTGCTGCTGCACGATGCCTACCCGGACGTGGCGGTGTGGGTCGGGAAGATCAAGAGCGGCTCGCTGATCGAGCGAGTCTGGCATCGGGTCAATCGGTTCTTCTATCGTCGCGCCGAGCAGACCATCGTGCTCTGCGAGGCCGCCAAGCGGCTGGTGTGCGATCACTACGGCGTGGACCCGTCGCGGGTGCACGTGGTGCACAACTGGGCCAACGCAGACCTTCTGAAGCCAAAGCCCAAGCACGAGTCAACCTTCGCGCAGGAGCACGGGCTGGTGGAGCCCTTCACGGTGCTCTACTCGGGGAACATCGGGCTGTACTACGACTTTGACACGGCGCTCGGGGCGGCGGAGATTCTGAAGAACGAGAATTTCAGGCTGGTGATCATCGGAGGGGGTGGGCGGAAGCAATGGGTGGCCGACGAGATCAAGCGTCGCAGCCTGACGAATACGCTGCTGCTGCCGTATCAGCCGTACGAGAAGCTGCCCGAGTCGCTGACCGCGTGCGACGCGTCTCTTGTGACGATCGCGAAGGGGATCGAGGGAATCAGTTTCCCGAGCAAGCTGTATTCGACGCTATCGGTCGGGCGTGCGGTGTTGGCGCTGGCGGAGCCTGAGAGCGAGATGCGGCGGATGATCGAGGACAATGACGCCGGACGGTTCTCGGCGGTCGGCGACCCCGAGGCGCTGGCACAGGTGATCCGGGAGATGATGGCCGACCCGGCGCGCTGCGAAAGGCAGGGGCGGAACGCCCGGGCATTCTTCGAGCGCGAGTTCACGATCGCGGCGGCGGGGGCGAAGTACGCGCGGGTGCTGCGCGATGCGTACCCGGGCGAGGGGCAGTCGGCAGAGAGCCGTGGCGCGGTCGCCGAGCCGCAGGCCGACGCCGCCTAATCCCCACCACCACCGCCGCGACGGCCCGACCAGCGGTTTTCAGCGGTTTTTTCGACGGCCACGCCCCCGACGACGCGGACCATCCCCGGGCCAACCAATTCGGTGAGGCGATCGATCAACGGGATATCGAGGGGCTGTCGGAGCGCCGGCGGCAAGGCGAGCAGGGCGACGTGCTGGGCGGTCGCGATGGCCAGTTCGATGGGGAACCACGTGGCCGGGTCGGCGCGCTCGGGAGCTTCGAGGGTGGACGCTGCGGCACCGGTCTTGACGCCGTTGGTGTGCGGGCGGGATGACTCGGACAGAGCCGCGGCGATGGCGGCGGGGTTCCTGACCGTGCTCGGCGCGGTCTGGGGCTGAAGTCGTGAGGCGAGCAGCTCGCCGAGCCGACCGATCGCGGCTTCGGACGAGCCGTTGAGCTTGGTTTCGTCGACGATGACCTGAAGCCGACCGGGCAGGAGCGGAACGCTATCGACGGGTGTGATCTTCTCGATGAGGATCTGGGGCTCGCCGCGCTTGTGGTCGACGCGACCGAGCACGAAGACCGCGCGATCGATCTCGCAGAGGTGACCGTACTTGGCGAACTGGTCGGTGAACATGAACCCCTCGGCGATGCCCGAGGCGTCCTCGATGGTGACGGCGGCCATCTTCTGCCCGGCGGACCGGCCCGACTTGGCGACCAGCACCCGCACCGCATTGATCGCGCCCGCGAGAACGATCCGCTGGTCCTGGGCGGCGGCCTTGACGCTCGCCGTGCTGCCCGTCGCGAACACCTGCACCCACCGCTTCCACTGATCGAGCGGATGGCTGCTGACATAAAAGCCAAGCACGTCCTTCTCGAATTTCAGCGCTTCGCCCTCGGGCCAGGGGATCGTTTTGGCGAGCCCCCCCGCAGCCCCGGCGGCCGGCTTGATCTCGACCACGGCCCCGCCGAAGAGAGCGCCCTGCCCGGACGCCTTGTCCGCGGCGGCCTTCTGGCCGGCGCTGACAGCCTGATCGATCGAAGCGATCATCGCCGCCCGGTTTGTCTTGCCGTGCAGGCTGTCCATCGCACCGCACTTGATCAGTGCCTCGATCGTGGCTTTGTTGATGACCCCCTGCCCGTGCGACATCACGCGCTCGCAGAAATCAAAGAGCGAGAGGTAAGGCCTACGCCCGGAGGGCTGCTCGCGATCCTTGATGATCGCCTCGATCGCCTTGTCGCCCGCCCCTTTGATCGCCCGCAGGCCGAACCGCACGTGACCATGATGGGCAAGCCTGGGCTCGTCGGGCTCGAAGACCACGCTGAACTCGGCGTCGGAGAGATTGACATCGGGCGCCCGCACTTCGACGCCGGTCCGCAGCGGCTTGCGCGTTGCGGGGTCGATGAACAGGCACTTGCGGGCGTCTTCGAGGTAAGGGATCCACTCGCTGACCTTGTTCGCCTGCGACTCGTACGTCAGGAACGCCGACATGTACTGGTTCGGGAAGTAGGTCTTCAGGTAGGCCGTCTGATACGCGACGATCGCGTAGCCCGTGGAGTGGCTCTTGTTGAAGCCGTACCCGGCGAACTTGAGGATGAGCTCGAAGAGGTCCTCGGCCTGCTGCTTGCTGAGGCCCTGCTTCTGCGACCCGTCGACAAACTTCGGGCGCTCCTTCTCGATCTTGTCGTGCTTCTTCTTGCTGATGTTCTTGATGAGGGTGTAGGCATCGCGCAGCTTGATTCCGCCCAGGCCGTGCACGATCTGCATGACCTGCTCCTGGTACACCATCACGCCGTACGTCTCGGCGGTGAATCGATCGACGATCTCGTGGACCTTGGGCACGTCCTGCCTGCCGTGCTTGCGGGCGTTGTAGTCGGGGATGAGGTCCATCGGGCCGGGGCGGAAGAGCGCGTTGGCGGCGATGAGATCTTCGAGCCGGTCGGGCTTCATCTCGCGAAGCAGCCTGCGCATCCCGTCGGATTCGAACTGGAAGACGCCCGTCGTGTCGCCCCGGCGGAAGAGCTCGAAGACATTCTGGTCGTCGTACGCGAGTCGGTCGAGGTCGAGCGGGTGCGGGCCGCCGTCGCCCGGGGTGCGTCCGACCGCGGCGTACATCCCCTTCTCGCCCAGGCCCTCCACGATGAGCCGCTTCGCCCGCTCGATGATCGAGAGCGTGCGCAGCCCGAGGAAGTCCATCTTAAGCAGGCCCATCTTCTCGCACGTGGGCCCGTCCCACTGGGTCACAATCTCGTTCTCGTCGCTCCCCGTCTGGCGATAAAGCGGCACGATCTCCGAGAGAGGTCTGGTCGCGACAATCACGCCCGCCGCGTGGACGCCCGCGTGGCGAACCTGCCCCTCGAGCGTCATCGCCTGTTCGATGAGCTCGCGGGCCCGCTCTGGCGAGATTTGCTGCTCGGGCGAAAGCCCCTGGTTGACGCGTTCGAGGCTGGCCCTGGTTCCTTCGAGCACGCCCTTGAGTTCGGGCTCCTGCTCGATGGCCTCTTCGAGCGTGATGTTGAGCGTCTCGGGGATGAGCTTGGCGATGCGGTCGGCGACGGGCAGCGAGACCTCGAGCACGCGTGCCACGTCGCGGATCGCCGCGCGGGCTTTCATGGTGCCGAAGGTGATGATCTGCGCGACGTGGCCGTACTTGCTCCGGACGTGGTTGATCACCTCGCCGCGCCCGTCCTGGCACAGGTCGATATCGATATCGGGATACTCGGAGCGGTCGGGGTCCGTGAAGCGTTCGAACAGCAGCCCGTACTTCACGGGGCAGGCGTTGGAGAGGCCCAGCACATAGCCCACCATCGTGCCGACGCCCGAACCACGGGCGTTGGCGGGGATTCCTCGCTGGCGTCCCCAGTTCACGAAGTCCCACACGATGAGGAAGTACGCGGAGATGTTCTTGTCCGCGAGAATCTTCAGTTCGCGTTCGAGCCTCGCCCGTCGCTCCGCGTGCTCGGGCGATCCGTCGCCGCCCGGGCCGTAACGCCAGATGTACCCCGCCTCGGCGAGCATCCGCAGGGCGGTGTCGCACTGCACTTTCGAGTCGGCGAGTTGCTCGGCGGTCGGTGTCGTGGGGAATGGCTCGACGTTGAACGCGGCGCAGTACGCCTTGTACCACGCCGTCAGATCGCCGCCGAACTTCGCGTCATCATGCCTGGGCAGCGCTTTCTTCGCGGGGATCGTGATCCGGACCATGGGGGCGTTGTTCCGACCCATGGGAAGCTCGACGTTGCAGCGTTCGGCGATTGCGACTGTGTTGTCGCACGCGACCCGGCCGATGTCGCCGTACGTCTCCTCGAAGAGCTCCCGCATCTCCCCCGGGCTCTTGACGTAGAGCTCGGTGGGGTACTTCATGCGGGCGTCGTCGAACTTGCTCTTGCCCGTCGAAATGCAGACAAGCGTGTCGTGCGCGTCGTGATCCTCTCGCCGAAGGAAGTGCGAGTCGTTGTCGCAGACCAGCGGCAGATTGAGCTCGCTCGCAAGGCGGATCAGGTGCTTATTGATCGAGTTCTGCTCGCGGATGTGGTGCTGAAGCTCGATGAAGAAGCGCCCGGGGAAGTTCGCCGCGTGCCACTCGGCGCTCTCCCGCGCGAGCTTCCAGAACTTCTCGTCGCCCGTCCGTTCAAAGTCGAGCAGGTGCTCGCCGATCTCGCTGCCCAGGTGCCCGTTGATCGCGATCAGGCCCGCGCCGTGCCGGGCGAGAAGCTCGCGGTCGACGCGGGGTTTGTAGTAGAACCCGGTGAGATACGCCTCGCTCGCGAGCACCAACAGATTCTGCCACCCCTCGTTGTTCTCGCAGAGCAGCACGAGGTGGTACCCGCCCTCGCCGCCGCCGCTGTACGTCCGATCGGTCCGGGGCTTGCCGGGTGGCGTCACATACGCCTCACACCCGAGGATCGGCTTGATCCCCTTCTCCTTGCACGCCTGGTACACCGCCACCGCGCCGAAAATGTTCCCGTGATCCGTCACGGCGACGGCGTTCATGCCCAGCTCGGCAACCCGCGCCACCAGGCGATCGACGCGATTGCCCCCGTCCAGCAGCGAGTACTCCGTGTGCAGGTGCAGGTGGACGAACTGCTTCTCCCGCGGGAGCGCGGCCGCCTCGCCTGCTGATGCCTTCGACTCGCCCATGCTCGCAGTCCTCTGGATCGCCGACCACTTTATCACCCCCGCCCATCGAACGGGCTTGCCTGTCAACTGCGCCGCTGGCCCGAGAACCCCCGCTTTGCGTCGGTCCCTGACGCCCGCACCGGCACACGCGCTCCCGTGGGCCCTTCCCGCCTCCCGAGCGAGGCGTCGGGGTCGCCCCGGGCCCGGGTGTGTGGCATGGTGAAGGTGTCTCGGTTGCCCGCAAAGACCCCGGGCATGAACACGCGACGGACGCCTGTCAAACCGAGCATCCAGGGAAGGAAGAGAAATGAAGACTTTCGCTGCTGTTGTTGTCGCCGCCGCTTGCACCGCCGCCGCTCACGCCGACTTCGTGGACGTTCGGTACACGGGCACCGCCAAGGGCATCAACGTCCGCGTGCAGGACCCCGTGGGAGCCCGCAACCTGTTCGCCGGCCAGCTCAAGCACGAGCTGAGCAACGGCACGGGCGTCGCGGCCACGCTCTCGGGCGAACACCGCACCTTCTGCTCGGACCTGTACCAGACCGTCACGAGCACGACCAAGACGTACGAGCTGGTGACGATCGACTACATGCCCGGCGCCGCCCCGATGGGCAACGTCAAGGCCGGGGCCCTGCAGGCCTTGTACAACTCCTTCGGCGTCGCCGCGACGGACGTCAACGCCGACACGAAGCTCGCCGGTGCGTTCCAGCTCGCGGTCTGGGAGATCGTGACCGACTTCAACGGCACGCTTGCCAGCCTCGGGATGTCCAGCGGCGGGTTCAAGGCGACCAAGACCGATGGCTCGGCCCTTGACGCCACCGTCTCCTCGCATCTGGCCGCCATGTTCTCCGCAGCGGCCAACGTGGCGACGACCGGCATCTCCCTGACGGGTCTTTCGAGCGGCAAGGCGCAGGACCAGATTCTGATGGGCTTCGCCGTGCCCGCCCCGGGGACCGCGGTGCTCGCGACCCTCGGGACGCTCATGATCGCCCGCCGCCGCCGCCAGGCCTAAGTCAGCACAACGCCAGACACGATCCTTGGCTCCACCCCTCGACACGCCCCGGGCCCCTCGCCCGGGGCGTGCTCGTTACAGAGACGAATCCGCCGAGAGGACCGCGTCCCACGCGGCGATCGCCCGCCCGGTCATCTCCCCCACCACCCCGCCCGCGATCATCTCTCGCTCGATCTGCACCACGGGAAGCACGCCCCACGACGAATTGGTGAGCATCACCTCGTCGGCGCGAAGCACGTCCTCGATCGTCACCATCCGCCGGCGAACCTCGATCCCCGACGCGGACGCCCAGTCCATCAGCCAGCGTCGCACTGTGCCCGGCAGCACCGGCGAGGGAAGCGCCCCGCCGGGCTTCATCCCCGCCGCCCGCGACGGATCGAACTCGCCGCCCGTGGCGACCTCTTCCTCTTCCCCTCGCGCGATCGGGGTCACCATCACACCGTCGCGGACGAGCACGGCGTTGCTCACGCACCCGCCCGCAAGGTGATTGCTCACCTGAAAGACCATCGCCTCACCCGCGCCCACCGCGGCAGCCCGCTGCAACTCGCGCAGCCGCGCCCAGTAGTTGAGCGTCTTGTGCCCGGCCGTCGGATCCAAAGGGTTCACGCGCAGATCGGCGATCGTCGCGCGTATGCCCCGCTCGAACATCTCCTCCGGGTATGCCGTCGCCGGCTGCACATGCACCACCAGCGTCGGCTCGTGCGCGCCCCCCCCACCACCACCCGGGGCGGAGATCCCGGGTCTGGCGAGCAGGTTCAGATCTCCCCCCGAGATCGTCAGGCGAACGCGGAACCGCTCGGTGTCGCGCGATGACTCGGCCTCCTTCGCCGCCGTGCGGACCACAGCCTCGCCCAGCGCGTCGGTATGCAGCGTCGAGACCAACCCCAGCGACAACGCCGACTGCTTGAGCCGCTCCAAGTGCTCCCACAGCATCACGACGCGAGGGCGGCCGCCCTTGGGCGACGCCACCGCCGTCATCGTCTCAAAGAGACCCACGCCATGCTGAAACCCAGCGTCGAACGCCGAGACCTTCGCCTCGCCCGCCGCCACGAACGCTCCGTTCAGGAAGACCGTCGCCATACGCGACAAGCCTAACGCCCTTAGGGCAATCGCGGCGGATCGTCGTCGGCCCCGGTGCCGCTGAAGAGCGCGTTGGTCGGCCCGTCGGCCCCACCCCCGAACGTCACAAAGCTCAGGTCGGGGTTCTGCCGATACCCCAGATCGCGCAGCGACTTCACGTCGGCGTGCCCGTCGCCGAACATCACCGCGACTCGCCCGCCGCCGAACCCGCGCCCGCCGTGCCGATCGTGCACCCCGTTGCGCTTGGGGCTGCTGGCGATATCCCCCCCGGGGATCAGCCTGGGCGGATCGATCGAGAACCCTTCGTTCCCCAAGGCCGTTTCCGTGCGGCCGTCGTTCTCGTACAGGGTTCGGTCGGCCATCGCAAACGCCGCCGCCGTCCCCATGCTGTCGCCCGCGACCACCGTTCCCGAAGGCACCGTCACCTTGCTCATCCGCACGGGCCAGTTGTGGTACTTCCCGTTGGTCATGCGGCTGTTGCCGAGAAACTGGTAGTTGTACCCGTACGAGGAATTCCGCTCGTCGGTCCACTCGGGCGTTTCCGGACAGACATAGATCTTGCTGTCGTAATCCTGCCGCCCGTTATCCGTCCGTGGGTCCTCAAAGGCGTACAGCCCGACATACCCCCCGATCCGCGCGATCCAGGTCGGCCTGAACTTGATCCCGTTGCCCACCTCGTGCCAGTTCGCCGGATTGCCCACGCCCCCGCCCAGATCCGGCGCGCGATGGGCCACCAGCACGTCCCGATTCGCGTCGGCGTACATCTGCCACCCCGCGGCGAGGTTCCGCAGATTCGACTGGCAGACCAGCGCCCGCGCATTCCGCCGCGCCGACCCGAGCGCCGGCAGCAACAGCCCCACCAGCACCGCGATGATCGCGATCACGACCAATAACTCGATCAACGTGAACCCGCGTTTCGACATACCGAAACCTCTTGGCACCTCGCCGAGACGTGGCCCTCACTGTACGGCGACGGCCCCCTTTGGTTTCGGTCAATCCCGGGTCATCCATCATCACTTCCTGAACACGTACCCCCCACCCGCGAAGTCGACCTCGATGCGGTCGCCCTCGCCGAACTCCCCACGCAGCACGCGGCTCGCCAGCGGGTTCTCCACGCGGTCCTGGATCGTCCGCTTCAGAGGCCTTGCCCCGAACGCCGGGTCGTACCCCTCGCTCGCCAGCTCCGCCTTAGCCGCGTCCGTCACCGCGAGCGTCATGCCCCGCTCCGCCAGACGCTTCACCACGCGACCGAGCTGGATCTCGGCGATTCGGCCCATGTCGGCCTTGCGCAACTGGTGGAAGACGATCGTTTCGTCGATGCGGTTGAGAATCTCCGGGCGCAGGAACCCGCCCCCCTGGAAATTCTGCATCACCTCGACCACCTTGGGCGACAACCCGGCGGCCTTGCCGAGCTGCTCCATCGCCACCGCCGCCGGCCCGCGCCGCAGCAGCTCGCGGACGCACGCCTCGATCTCCCAATCCTCCGCGCCCTTGGCCGTCAGCTCCTGAATCTGCTGGCTTCCGAAGTTGCTCGTCATCACGATGATGGTGTTCTTGAAGTCAACCGTGCGTCCCTGCCCGTCCGTCAGTCGCCCGTCGTCGAGCACCTGCAACAGCACGTTGAAGACCTCGGGATGTGCCTTCTCGATCTCGTCGAGCAGGATCACGCTATACGGCCGACGCCGCACCGCCTCCGTAAGCTGCCCGCCCTCTTCGAAGCCGACATACCCGGGCGGGGCGCCGATGAGCCTCGCGACGGCGTGCTTCTCGCCGTACTCGCTCATATCAATGCGAACGACCGCGTCCTCTGTGTCGAACAGGAACTCCGCGAGCGCCTTGCACGTCTCGGTCTTGCCCACGCCCGTCGGCCCAAGGAACAGGAAGCTGCCGATGGGCCGCCTCGGGTCGCCAAGACCGGCCCGCGAACGACGCACCGCATTGGCGACCGCCATCAGCGCGTGGTCCTGCCCCACCACTCTCGCTCGCAGCCCATCCTCCATGCGCAGCAGCTTGTCTCGCTCGCCTTCCACGAGCTTCGCGACGGGAATCCCGGTCCAACGCGAGACCACCTCGGCAATCTCTTCCGCGTCGACCTCCTGCTTCAGGAGTCGCTTGCCCTTGGTCGCACGGGTTTCCGACGCGGGCTTCTCGGTCGCTTCAAGCCTCACCTTCATCGCCTTGAGCGCCGTGTCCTCCTCGGCCAGGGCGTGAAACTCGCTCTCGGGGACGCGTTCGCCGCGCCGGGCACGATCCTGAATCGACGCCATCTTCTGCTCGAAGGCCACACGCCGGGTGTCGTACTCCTTGCGGATCTTCCCCTCGTCGCCCAGGCCCGCCTTCTCCAGCTCCCACTGCGACCGAAGCTCCTGGAGCTCCTTCTCGACCTCTGCCAGCTCGCTCTGCGTCTCGCCGGCCTGCTTTGTCGCGTCGGTGCCGCTTTCCATCTTCAGTTGGTTCAACGTCAGCTCGAGCTGCGTCTTCCTCCGGATCAGCCGATCGATCTCCTCGGGCACGCTGCTGATCTCGATCGCCAGCCGGCTTGCCGCCTCGTCGACCAGATCGATCGCCTTGTCGGGCAGGAATCGGTCGGCGATGTACCGATGGCTCAGGTTCGCTGCCGCGAGAATCGCCGCGTCCTGGATCTTGACGCCGTGGTGCGACTCATACCTCGGCTTGAGCCCGCGGAGAATCGCCACCGTCGCCTCGACGCTGGGCTGATCGACGTAGATGGGCTGGAATCGCCTCTCGAACGCCGCGTCCTTCTCGACGTGCTTGCGATACTCGTCGAGCGTGGTGGCGCCGATACACCTCAGCTCGCCCCTCGCGAGCGCCGGCTTGAGCAGGTTGCCCGCGGAGACCGCGCCCTCGGCCGCCCCCGCACCGATGATCGTGTGCAGTTCGTCGATGAACAGGATGATCCGTCCCGATGCCGCCTGCACCTCGCGCAAGACCGCCTTGAGCCGCTCCTCGAACTCGCCGCGGAACTTGGCGCCCGCCAGCAGCCGCCCCACGTCCAAAGCCATGATCTTCACGCCCCGCATGTGGTCCGGGCAGTCGCCCGCGACAATCCGCTGCGCGAGCCCCTCGGCGATCGCCGTCTTGCCCACGCCCGGCTCACCAATCAGCACGGGGTTGTTCTTGGTCCGCCGACCCAGCACCTGCAGACACCGGCGGATCTCGTCGTCGCGCCCGATCACGGGATCCAGCTTGCCCGACTGAGCACGCTCCGTCAGATCGATCGCGTACTTCTTGAGCGACTCGTAGTTCCCCTCCGCGCCCTGATCCGTCACGTTGGTCACCCCGGACTCCTTCCTCACCTGCCGGATGATCTCCAGCAGCTTGCCCCGCCCCAGCGACGCGCCCCCCGCCGACGAAAGCACCGAACGCGCCGGCCCATCAACCTCCGCCACCGCGAGCAGCAAGTGCTCGGTGCTGACGTACTGATCCTCAAGCCGCTTGGCCTCGGCCTCGGCCTTGCCCAGGATCTCGATCAGTTGCCTCCCGCCCTGCCCCGCCCCGCCGCTCACCGTCGGCAGCTTGGACAGCTCTCGTTCGACCGCCCCTCGCACCGCCGCAACCGAGACGCCCGCCCGCCCGAGCACCATCGAGGCCACGCCCCCTTCTTCCTCCAGAAGCGACGACAGCACGTGCAGCCCCCCCACTTCCGCATGCGCACGCCCCACGGCCGCCGTCTGGGCCGATGCCAATGCCTGCTGCGCCGCCGTCGTCAATCGGTCCATCCTCATGGAGTCTCCCGCCTTTCAGGGTGTCGTCCCCCACCATCCACCTTGCAACTGCCGTGCCCGCTCACAACCCACCCCGGGCCGTCGCCGGGCCATCCCCGCCGCCGCCAACGGGCCCGGTATGCCGCTCGATCGACTGAGCGCCTGTCAGACTGGCACACCAATGAACCCGCCCGACAGCCGGGAACTGCCACAGTTCTTCTGCGTATTCCCCACGCAGGGCCGCGAGCCACTCACCACATGTGGGTGGACCATCGCGGAACCGAGTTGACGCCGGCATCCCGGGCCGGTACAACTCCCCTCCCCTCGCACGGGAATCGCAAGGAGTCCAACACGATGAACCGCCGCACGATCCGCGTCACGCTCCCCCTGTTCGTCCTCGCCGCCCTCGGCGTGGTGGGCGGCTGCACGAACGCGGCCAAGCCCGGCGAGAGCCTGTCGGCCATCCGCCTTAACCCCACGCCCGCCGAAGTCACGCTGAACGAGACGAAGGACGAGATCGACAACCGGATCTACGGCATCACGTTCGACCAGAACTGGCTCATGATGACCCGCGACGCCGGCCGCGTCATGCTGCTGGAGCGTCCGAGCCGCCTGGCGCCCGAGCCGATCGCGTACTGATCGCCAAGTACGCTCCTCACACGAACAAAAAAGGCCAGCCCTCGCGGGTCGGCCTTTTTGTTTCACGCAGACTGGGATGTCGCTTAGGCCGCGGTGTACTGGCCGCGCGAGACCTTCTTGAACTTGTTGCTCTTGATGAGCGTCTGGTTCACGATGGTGCGGAAGTTGGCCGCGGTCGTCTTGTAGCCCGCATCCTGGACCTTGGCGGTCGCTTCCGTGACGGACATTGTCCGCCCCTTGAGCAGCTTCGCCAAAGCCTCGATCAGGTTGGTGTCGTTCTTGTGCCTCTTCCGGCCGCCCGCAAGCAGTGGGCGACGGCCCGGGGCCGCGACCGCGCCGGCCGAACCACCCAGCGCCTCGATCGCCGACGCGATCGTCCGCACTCGCGCCTGTGCCTTTGCCAGCTTTCGATAGAGAGAAGGCAGCCGCTTCTGCCGACGGCGCAATTCCGCCTGCAATTCCTCGATGCTCAGGGTGCCCGCGCCCGCCGCTGCCGTCTTCGTTCGCTTCGCCATGGTGGCCGCTCCGTGCCCCCACCACTGCTGTTGATCAGGTGGTGCCTTGGCGCCGAACCCATACGACGCATGGAATGTTATGCCGCAGGATGCAACGTTTCATCCGGTAGCCATATTCGATTCCAGGTCCCCTTGAAGTGGTCTCATGCCTGATCGAACCCCATCCGCCTGAGCATCCCGTCAAAGTGGTCAAGGCCGTAGTACTCGAGCTCGATCGAGCCCTTGTCGCCGCGCGCGGGCCGGATCGCGACCTTGGTGCCGAGGTACTGGCCAAGCCGTCTTTCGAGATCCGCGAGCACCGCCCGCTTTGCGTCCTGTCCCGGCACGGGGTCGGGCAGCCGAATCACACCGGCCGCCCACTTCTTCACCGCACCCTCGGTCTGCCGCACGCTCCAGGCCTCTTCCGCCGCACGCTTGGCGAGCTCTACTCGACCGGCCCCGGCGGGCAACGCGAGCAGCACCTTCGCGTGGCCTGCCTGCAGACCGCCCGTGCGCACCAGGTCCGCGACTTCCGATTCCAACTCGGTCAGCCGCACCAGGTTCGCCACAGATGATCGCTCGATGCCGATTCGCTCGGCGATCTGCTCCTGTGTGAGCCCGAATCGCTCCCCCATACGACGCAACGCCCATCCCTTGTCGATGGCGTTCAGGTCCTCTCGCTGCACGTTCTCCACCACCGCCCAGGCGGCAGCGTCTTCGTCGCTAAGGTCCCGCACGATCGCAGGAATCGACTCCAAACCCGCCTTGATCGCGGCCCTCCACCGCCTCTCGCCCGCAACCAGCTCATACCCCCCACCACTCGACCGACGAACCACGACCGGCTGCATCAGGCCGCTCTGGGCAATCGACGACGAAAGCTCGTCGATTGTGCGATCGTCGAACGATTGTCGTGGTTGGTATTTGTTAGGTATAATCCCGGAGCATTTAATGGAGAGAAGTCCGGTGGTGGGTTCTGTTTGTGGTTTGATTGGGTTCTCTGGTTGAATCTCGACCGTTTTGGGTGTGACCTCAACAGGGCCGAGCAGTGCTGCGAGTCCGCGACCGAGTCTCTTCTTGTTCATGTCGTGCGAAGGACTCGCTGGTGGTGTTCCATGTGGAACAGTGGTTGGGCCGGCAGCGTTGCGTGGGGTGGGGCGTGACATGGGAACCTCCACCCAGAGCGTATCCGATTTCTATTGTGTTGTGCTCGAAGGCGACAACGAGCACTCGCAGTGATGTCTCGTCTGTTGTTCCACGTGGAACGGGTACGTTGTTCGCTCCGGGTGGTTCTTACCCCGCGAGAACGTGCACATCACACGGGGCAATCGACAGCGCCGCAACGGAGCCGGTCGTCAAAATCTCGTCGCCGGGGTTGAGCGTCGAGATGTTGAGGCGAATGTCGCCGGCCAATTGAACCGTGTACTGGGCCAGTTCGCCAAGATACGTTGTGGACAGAACGCGTCCGTGCAGCCCGCCCGACTCTCCCGCCACCAAGCGGGCACACTCAGGACGGACAGAAAGCACGCCACGCTCGATGGACGAGGCGGGCCCGGTGATCGAACCGGCCGCGGTGTGATAGACGCACGATGAACTGTCAGTCCGCGTCACCGACTCGAATGGAATGAGGTTCGTCTCTCCAAGAAATTCGGCCACGAACACACTCGCCGGCCTGCGGTAGAGGTCGCGAGGGGTGCCCACCTGCACCACGCGGCCCTGGTTCAGAATCGCGACGCGGTCGGCCATCGACAGCGCCTCTTTCTGGTCGTGGGTGACGTACACCGTGGTGATGCCGCTTTCCTTGCAGATCCGACGGATCTCGGCTCGCAGCTCGATACGCAGCTTGGCGTCGAGGTTCGACAGCGGCTCGTCCAGCAACAGCACGTCGGGCCGCACAACGATCGCACGGGCCAGCGCGACGCGCTGCTGCTGTCCGCCGCTGAGTTGGTTTGGTTTCCGTTCGCCATATTGCTCCATCCGAACGGCCCGCAGGGCTTCGGCGACGCGCGTTGCGGTCTCGGCGGCGGGGGTCTTGCGAACGCTGAGGCCAAAGGCCACGTTTGCGGCAACCGTCATGTGGGGCCACAGGGCGTACGACTGAAAGACCATTCCCGTGTTTCGGTGGTTTGGTGACAAGAACGTCACGTCACGGCTGCCGAAGAGGATGGAGCCCGAAGTGGGCTCGATGAAGCCGGCGATCATGCGCAGGAGTGTGGTTTTGCCGCAGCCACTGGGGCCGAGGAGGAAGTAGAGCTCGCCGGACTCGATATCGAGCGAGACACGGTCCACGGCGGTGTTGCGTGCGACCACGCCCTGGGCGGGGTAGGTCTTGGTGATGTCACGGATGGCGATAGGGGTGGCCATGGTTGGGTGCATGGTAGTGGAGGTGCGTGGTGGGGGGGTTGTTCTGGCCGGTAGGATCTGAGTGATGCGAAGGACCGCCGAACAACGACTGGAGTTACTGCGGGGGACACGATCGATTCCCCGGGGAGGCTCCACGATCGGAGAGATTGCCCGGGCGGTCCGTCTGGAAGCGTCGAAGTCGGCGGCCGCGACGCAAGGGGCGGCGACGGCGTGGGAACGGTGTGCTCCGCCGGGAATCGCCGGTCTCTGCCGGGTGGGGGCTGCTCGCCGGGGGGTGTTGACGATCGCGGTGAAGGACGCGGCGTCTCGCTTTGTCGTGGACCGGTGGCTTCGAAGTGGTGGGGGGGCTCTGTTGCGGGGCGCGGGGGTCCGGGACGTGCGTGTGGTGGCCGACCCCGCGGGTGGTGCGCGGTGAACCATGAGTCTGTGGTGGAGTTTGTTCGCCGGCAAGGGGGCTCGTGCCCGGTGTGCGGCTTTGACCTGACCGGTCTTGAACGAGCGGTGTGCCCCGAGTGCGGCTCGGAGCTCGAGCTTGCCCACCATTGCCACCTGGTGCGGCCGGTGTGGGGTCGGGGTGTGCGAACGGGTCTGATGGCGGGGGGGGGGGGCGGCGGGGGGTGGGGGGGTTGGGGGGGGGGGCGGGCGGCGTCCGCCCCGGGGGGCGGCGGGGCCCGCGCGGCCCCCCCCCCGCCCGCGGGCCGCGGGGGGGGGGGCCCGGCCCCCACCCGCGCTCCCCCCCCCAAGTGGGGGGGGGGGGGGGGGGGGGGGGTGGGGGGGGGGGAAAAAGCGCGCGGGGGGGGGGGGGGAAGAAAAAAGAGGGGTGGGGGGGGGCGGGGGGGGGGGGGGGGGGGGGGAGGGAGGAGGAAGAATAATTAAATGTTATTGTTTTGTTTTTTTGTTTTTTTTTCTTTTTGTATTTTTTTTTTTTTTAAAAGCAGCGCCCCCCCGCCAACTCTCCCTCTCTCCCCCACCCCCCCTCCTTCCTCTCCCCCCGCCCCAACCAACACCACCCCCCCCTCCCTGCTCCTCCCCTGGGGTCGCGATTCCCGGCCCCTTTTCTCTTTCCCCTCCCCCCCCCCCCCGCCCCCCCCCACCCCCGCCGCCGCCCACCACACGCGCGCGGCCCCCACCGACGCCTTGTCCAGCATGCCGACGTGCGCCAACGCAGCATGCGCCCGGTCGATTTCGTGCGCGGGATAGCGTCGCACC
>DDSG01000066.1:0-7560 GCA_002343325.1 Phycisphaerales bacterium UBA2396
GGCCGCGTCAGCGGCGGCGGGGCGATCGGTGCGCCGGACCACGCACGACGAGCCGCGCAGCACCAGCCTTGCCCAGTTCGCGCTCTGCTCGGCCCGCAGGGTCGCACGCACCGAGTCGATCGTGATGGTGACCCAACCGCCGGGCTCGGTGCCCTTGGCCCAGGCGTTCTCGATGACGACCCCGCCGAGGCGCTGGGCGCTCTCGCCGCTGAGGTCCGCCACGTCGCGCAGGCGCAGCGGCGCGTCCGGGTCGGCGGTGGTGCTCGGGCGGAGCGTGATGGTGTCCTGGGCGTGCGCCCGACCGGCGGCGAGCCAGGCCATCACCAGGGCCGCCCCCAGGGCGATGAGCCGCCGCAGGCTCGGCCCGGTCTCTTCGTGCATGTTCGACGTGTGCGTCTGCATGACTGTCGGATCCTCCGGGAGCGGGGGGTCCTCCATGACCCCTCGACCAGACCACGCGCTCCGCGACGATGGTCTTCGCAATCGGCGTGCCTGACCGCGGCGGCCGCGCGGGGCGCGGGCTCGTCCGCGATCGTGGGCCCGGTTATCGGCGGAGCTGGGCGACGTTCCGCAGCGTCTCGTCGGCGGCTCGGATCGTGTTGCTGTTCATCTCGAAGGCCCGCTGTGTGCGGATCAGATCGATCAGTTCACGCGTCGGGTCCACGTTCGAGCCCTCGACGAACCCCTGAAGGATCCGACCGCGGTTATCCGTGCCCGGCGTTCCCTCCACGGGGTCACCGCTCGCGGCCGTCGCCGAGTACAGCGACTCCCCGATCTGCTTGAGGCCCGGCGGATTGGCGAATACCACCAACTGCAACTGCCCGGCTTCCTGCGGCTCGGTGTCCCCGGACTGCGTGAAGAAGACGCGGCCGTCGCTGGTCACCTGCACGCTCGTGGCGTCGGCGGGGATCGAGATCGAGGGTTCGAGACGTCGGCCGTCGGAACTGGCGAGGACCAGGTCCCCGTCGCGGTTGCGGACGAAGTTGCCGGCTCGGGTGTAGGCCTCACCGCCAAGGGACTCCTCGACGCGGACGCGGAAGAAGCCCGGGCCCTGGATCATCAGGTCGAGCTCGTTGCCCTGGATGGGGCTGCCCTGACTGAAGTTCATCTGCGTGCCCGAGACCTTGACGCCCAGACCGACGTACAGCCCGATGGGGCGTTGATCGCCGTTGGCGTTCTCGACGCCCGGCTGCGCGCGCTCGACGTACAGAAGGTCCTGGAAGTTGACGCGGCTTCCCTTGAAGCCCGTCGTGTTCACGTTCGCCAGGTTGTTCGCCGTCACGTCGAGGGCGGTGTTGAGGGCGGAGAGGCCCGAGGCGGCGGACTGAAGGGCGAGAATGGCCATGAGCGGAACTCCTGGGACGAATCAGGCGACGCGGCCGAGCCCGTTGATGGCCCGGTCCAGCATGCGGTCGGTGTACTGAAGAACGCTAACGCTGCTCTCAACTTCGCGGGCGGCGGAGGAGATCTCCATCATCGCCCGCAGCGGGTCGACCACGGACTGCTCCACCGTCCCCTGGCGGACGATCCCCGCACCCTCGACCCTCGACGCCAGCGCGTTCGCGGGGGCCGACAGCATCCCGTTGCCCACCTTCGTGAGCTGAGCGGTGTCGGGCACCATCGCGAGCTTCAGGCGTGCGACCGTCGAGCCGTTCTGGCTGATGACGCCCTCCGTGCTGATGGCGACCTGGCGGCGCGGGTCGAGTGTGATGGTGTCGCCGGTCGCCGAGAGCACGGGCAGACCGCTGTCGGCGGAAACGAGTCGGCCCTGACCATCGAGCGTGAAGCGACCGTTGCGGGTCAGCCGGACGCGTTCGCCGCTCGAATCGCCCGACTCGCGGAGCACGAAGAAGCCCTGCCCCTGGATGCCAAGATCGAGCGGTGAGTCGGTGGGCTCGAGCACGCCCTGCGAGAAGTTGACGCGGTTGCGGCCGTTCTGAACCCCGCCCCCGAGCCGTTCGAGCATCTCGTTGGAGGGGAGGTTGAGCCCGTCCTCGCGGTTGACCACATCGCGTGCCCGCAGAATCGGCACGTCGGGCTTGTACCCGGCGGTGTTCATGTTGGTGAGGTTGTTCGCCAGCACATCCATCCGGTAGGTTCCGGTGAGAATGCCCGAGGCGGAGATCTGGAAGCCGTAGTCCATCGCACGGGTCCTCCCACAAACCGCGTGCCAGACCGAATAAGCACCGGCGGACGTTCGGAAGCCACCCCAACCGGTCGATACCCAAGCCAAGGAGTCGACTTCCATGGCAAAGCGCACATCGATGGTTCTCGCGGCGGCGGCGGGCGTTCTGACGGCACTGGCACTGGTGTCAACCGCCGGGCTGGCCCGAGGCCCGGAGACCAACCACGCGCCGGCTCCCTCGAAACAGGCCGCCAAGCCCGCGCCGAGCCACGGCGCCGAGCCGACCAAGCCCCAGAAATCGGCGGCGAAGGGCGAAGAGGCCCCGAAGACAGGTGAGGCCAAGGGCGGCGCAAAGCCTGCGCCTGCGGCGGAGCGCAAGATCGACGCGGAGGCCGAGCCCGTCGCCGAGCGGCCGGTCAAGGCCAAGGTCGCGGCGGTCGACGGCGGGATCAGCGCGGAGAAGGGGCTCGCGCTGCTGGCCGAGGGCAACGCGCGGTGGGTGGCGAACCAGAATGAGAACCCCGCGGACGAGCCGTCGCGGCGTGCGAAGGTGGCCGAGGAGGGTCAGAAGCCGTTCGTCACGGTGCTGACCTGCGCCGATTCGCGGCTGCCGGTCGAGCGGCTCTTTGATCGCGGGGTGGGCGAGGTCTTCGTGGTTCGCGTCGCCGGCAACATCGCCGGCGTGAGCGAGACGGGGACGGTCGAATACGGGCTGGGGCACCTCAAGACCCCGCTGCTCGTGGTGATGGGGCACAGCAAGTGCGGAGCGGTGGCTGCGGCGGCGTCGGGGGCTGAAGTGCACGGCTCGGTCGCGAAGATCCTGGACACCATCCGCCCGGCGATCGAGCGCGCCAAGCGGAACAACCCAGGCGTCGACGAGAAGGCGCTGGTCGCGGCGGCGGTCAAGGAGAACGTCTGGCAGACGATCTTCGACCTGCTCAAGCAGAGCGACGAGGTCCGCGGGATGGTCGAACGCGGCGAGGTGAAGGTGGTGGGGGCGGTGTGCGATATCTCGACGGGCAAGGTCGACATTCTGGGCGAACACCCCTGGCAGAGCGAGCTGATGGACGTGCTGGCGAGCCGCAAGCCCGCGGGCAACCACGAGGCGAAGGCCGAGCCCGCGGCCCACGGGGCGAAGGCGGCCCAGGCGGACGACGGGCACGGCGACGAGCACTGAGCGGGGTATCCTTTGCCCGCATGGACGATGCGCTCCGGGCATTGACGAACGCGGCGGAACTGGCACGAGCATTTGCCACCGAGGATCACGCCTCGCGCGTGCGGAAGCTCGCGATGATGGTTACCGCGTCCGTGCGTGGCGGCGGGAAGGTGCTGATCTGCGGGAACGGCGGGTCGCTCTGCGACGCGACGCACTTCGCGGAGGAATTGACGGGCCGCTTCCGCGCTGATCGGCCGGCGATTCCGGCGATCGCCATCGCCGAGCCGGGGCACCTGACGTGCGTCGCGAACGACTTTGGCTTTGATCGCGTCTTCGCGCGGGGCGTCGAGGCGCTGGGGCGGGCGGGTGACACGCTCATCCTGCTCTCGACGAGCGGGAACTCGGCGAACATCGTTGCCGCGCTGGAGGCGGGTGAGCGTGCGGGCATGACGACGGCCGCCCTGTTGGGCAAGTCGGGCGGGGCGTTGCGCGGGCGGTGCGACCTTGAGATCATCGCGCCCGGAGAGACCTCCGACCGCATCCAGGAGATCCACATGCTCGTCCTGCACACGGTGGTGCAACTGGTCGAGAAGGAGCTCTACGGCGTCTGAGCCGGGGAGTCCGCCGAAGGTTGGTCCGGTCTCGCCGCAGGAGCTTCGGAACGCTCGACGATCGACGCGGGCAGCGATGATTCGCGCCAGCACCCGCCGCATTCCGGACAGCGGAGCATTCCGTGCTGGTCGGCGGGCTGGCCTTCGAGGGTGTAGAGGCACCAGGGGCAAAGCCCGCACGCAAGGGCCGCCTCGGTGTACGCGGGGCGGTAGAGCCGGCGGAAGAGCCGCAGCAGCACGAGGTCGTAGACCAGCAGGAACGCGAGCATCGCGGGCAGCACAGGGAGCAGGCGGTGAGACCCGCCCAGCGACAGCCACGGGATGAGCGTGAGCGAGGCTCCGATCGCCAGAACGATGGTGATGACCGCGACCAGCGACCCGGCAAGGATCGTGCGGCGGATGATCCCGAACCGGATGCGCCAAAGGAGGCGTCGTGCGGGCGCGTTGGCGAAGCCTCGGGGGGGGCCCAGCACGTCGAGAAAGGGGATCAGACGTCGATGCCCGTCATGGTCACGGATTTCGACGCGCATGATGTCGAGGAAGAGTCGCTCGGGCATCGCGGGTGATCATTGGCCTTGCGAGACGTGGGCGTGGCCGGGTCTGGGCGTGTTGTCGTCGAGCCAGCGGGCGATCAGCGGGGCCCGCTCGGGCAGGAAGTAGAACAGCATCCCGTGCCCTCCGGGCATGAGCAGGCGTTGGGGATCGCCCAGGCGCTGGGTGAGGAGTTCGCCCGAGGCCGCGGGGACCCAGGTATCCCAGATCGCGTGGAACTGGAGGACCGGCACGCCGTTGAGCACGGCGGCGGTGTGGTACGGGTCGAGGCGAGAGTGGGCGAGATAGCGATCAAGGAAGAGGCGGCGCAGGTCGGGGTCGGGGCGGCGTGTGCGTGCGTCGCGGGGCGTCGAGCGCGGATCGACCAGACCCTCGCGGTCGGTCAGTCGGATGCCGCCGTCGGTCAGCGTGGACTCTGTGGCGATCTGCATCAGATTGGCTCCACCGCCGATGAGGACGGCGCAGGCGAGGCGGTCGCGGAGTCGGGCGGCAGCGGCGGGGGCGCTCAGTGCGCCGGCGGAGAAGGCCACGATCGTCAGCGGGAGTTCACGCGTGGACGGATGGACCTGGTGCAGCGCGAGCAGGGCGGCCTCGGCGGCGTAGGCGTTCTGGGCCAGCACCTGATCGATCGCCCGGGCCGCGATCGCGCCCGATCGGTCCGCGTCCTCCGGTGTGCGGAGCATGAGCGGCGGCCGGCGAAGGTCGGCGATCGAGTCCTCGAGGCGGGCCACTTCGATCCCCTCGGGCATCGCACGCCGGCGTGCCAGCACATCGTCGAAGGTCAGGCCGGGCTCCCACGTGGGGAGGACTTCGTTCAACGCGCGGGTCGCCTCGCGGATGCGCAGCAGCCTCTCGGGCGCGTCGGGGCTGATGGGAATCCTCGCCGAGTTGAGCGTGTCGATGTCGATCACGACCCAGCCGGCGGCCCGCAGGTAGTTCACAACCTGGATTTCGTAGGGGTTGCTCGCGAGCGCCCAGAAGTGCAGCACGACGCCACGCGGCGATTCGGGGAGCACCGGCGGGAGCAGGATGCCGACGCCCTCGTCGATCGTGGCCCGCTTGGTGGCGATGACCGTGGGGATGCACCGGGGCGTGGAGGGATCATCGAGCAGGTTGGGACGGTCGAGCGACTCGAAGGCTTCGAGGGTGCTGCCGAAGGTCAGCCCCGACTGCACGTAGGCGTTGGGCTCAAAGCCCCGGAAGAGCGAGAGGAGCGTGGGCGCGGGCACGACGGGTCGGCCGCTCGGATCGACGACCACACGGACGATCCCCACGGGCGTGCGGAAGAGGGCGATAGCGCCCTGCGACTCGGGGTTCGCCGGCCTGATGCTGAACGATCCGTCGGCGTTCTGCTGAAATTCCTCGGCTTGGCTTTCGGTGCTGAGCGTGGCTCCGGAGAGCGGCGTGGAAGGCCTTGGGGAGACGGCGACGAGCGGCACGGTGTCGCGGGAGGCCGCGAGGGCCTCGTCGATCAGCCGCCAGGGTGGCTCGGGCCACGCCGCCGCCGGCGGGAGCACGGGCGTGGCGGACAATCGGTCTTCGCTCCCGGCCAGGGGGACGTAGCAGCCCCCCAAGCTGAGCATGGACAGAAGACCGAGCGAGACAAGACCGTTCGAGCGGCGTCGCGGGTGCATTCGCCCGGAGGATACCGGCTGGGGGCGGCGTGGGAGGCGGCTGGACCCCGCGGAAGGGACGCCCGGGGTTCGGGCTTATACACTTCTTCAACGATCCGGAGGTTTGCATGCCTTTCTACACGAAGCTCGGCCTGATCCCGCAGAAGCGCCACGTGCAGTTCCGTCGCCCGGACGGGTGTTTGTACTCGGAAGAAGTCTTCGGGACTGAGGGATTCGTCGGGCCGACGACGACGATGTACCACATCCACCCGCCGACCCAGGTCTATGGGTGGAAGCCGCTGTATTCGACCAAGGTCGAGTATGTCGAGCAGGACATCATGCGGATGCGCCACGTGATGACGGGCGGGGCGCGGATGGGCGCCAATGGCGACTTCGTGACTGGGCGTGTGGTGCTCTTTGGGAACAACGACTGCGAGATGGCGGTCTGCAACCCCGCGGAGCAGATGAAGTACCACTACAAGAACGGGCAGGGGGACGAGTGCCTGTTCATCCACTATGGCAGCGGGGTCTGCCACACGATGCTGGGGACGCTGAAGTTCGGCCCGCGGGATTACCTGGTGATCCCCAAGGGCGTGATCTACACGATCATCTGGGACGAGCGGAAGAACGGCCCGGACGGCAAGCCCACCGACGGCGGCCCGAGCATCGAGAACACGCCGTTCGGGCGCGTGCTGCTGATCGAAACGACCAACGGGAGCCACATCGGCCCGCCCCCGCGGTACGTGAGCAAGGCGAACGGGCAGTTCTTGGAGCATGCGCCGTTTTGCGAGCGTGACATCCGCCTGCCCGAGTTCCCGATGACCTGGGACGAGAAGGGCGACTTCCCCGTGCGGATCAAGGCTCGGGACCTGGTGCACGAGTACGTGTACCACTATCACCCGCTGGACATCGTCGGCTGGGACGGGTGCTACTACCCCTTCATCTTCAACGCGGATGATTTCAGCCCGATCACGGGGAAGCTGCACATGCCCCCGCCGATCCACCAGACGTTCGAGGCGCACAACTTCGTGATCTGCACGTTCGCACCGCGACTGCTCGACTATCACCCGCAGAGCATCAAGGTGCCGTACAACCACAGCAACCTCGACAGCGACGAGGTGCTGTACTACGTCGACGGAAACTTCGGCAGCCGCAAGGGCATCGAGATCGGCAGCCTGACGGCCCACCCGCAGGGGATCCCGCACGGGCCACACCCGGGCACGATCGAGGCGAGTCTGACGGCGACGCACACGCAGGAGCTTGCGGTGATGTGCGACACGTTCCGCCCGCTGCTGCCCACCAAGGCCGCCCTCGATCTGGACGACCCGAAGTACCCCGCGAGCTGGCAGGGCGAGCATTTCCCCGGCCTGAGCAGCGGGAAGATGCACCTCAACGGCGTGACGGTTCCCCCGACCCACGCGGCGGCCTTCCCGCGCGAGGTGAACCCGGTGTCGGTCATCAAGGCGATCCCGGCGGATACCCGCCTCGACGCGCCGACATCGA
>DDSG01000066.1:7776-7985 GCA_002343325.1 Phycisphaerales bacterium UBA2396
ATCGAACGGTAAAGGCGGGCAGCCCTCCAGCGTGCCGACGCAGACGGCCAATGTCTGGGCGCCCTGAGCGTTCGATCAGGGCAGCGCGTCGGAGACGAAGTAGCGGACGTGGAAGCCGTACATCCTGATCGTGCCGCTGGCGTTGGTGTTGCCGCCGTACAGCCCGATCGAGTAGGAGTAGTTGCGGTTGTCGACGACGGCGAAGTTGG
>DDSG01000066.1:8282-8565 GCA_002343325.1 Phycisphaerales bacterium UBA2396
GTAGGATGCGGATGACGGGCCAGTAGGTCGTGTTGTCGGTGCTGTACGCGAACTCGACCGAGCCGATCGTCGCGCCGTGCGGCAGGTTGAGCGCAAAGGCCTTGATCGACGGGGAGGCAATCGTGCCGCTGGTGAGGGTCACGGAGTAGAAGGTCTGGTCGAGGTTGTTCGTGGGGTTCATCACGCCCGGTCCGGTGGACTCGTGCGAAATGATCTCCGGCGGAGAAATGGAAAGCCAGCGTTCCCGGGGCGTGGAGTAGCGGAGCGTGCCCGAGACTTCGAC
>DDSG01000190.1:0-156 GCA_002343325.1 Phycisphaerales bacterium UBA2396
CTCGTCCTTGAAGTCGACGGTGACGCCGGAGAGATAGAGGAGGCTCTTTGGGTCGCAGATGATCTTGACGCCGTGCATTTCAAAGACCTCGTCGGTGGGCTTGACGGACTCGGTGAGGTCGAGGATGTAGGAGAAGCCGGAGCAGCCGCCGCCCTT
>DDSG01000190.1:251-8764 GCA_002343325.1 Phycisphaerales bacterium UBA2396
CCCATCGAGGTTGTCGTGTTGAACTGCTGGGTGTCGCAGATGATTTTGACGCCGTGCCGCTCGAAGACCTCGTCGGTCTCCTTCTGGGTCTCGGTGAGGTCGAGCACGTAGGAAAAGCCGGAGCAGCCGCCGCCCTTGACGCCGACGCGGAGGTGGACCTTGGCGACGTCGAGTTCCTGGTCGGCGATGATCTTCTTGATTTCCTTGGCGGCCAGCTCGGACAGAATGAGCGGCGAGGCGGTGGTTTCGGTGCTCATGGGAAACTCCTTCGTTCAATCGTACGCGATCGGCGTGGGGTCGGTTCGTCGGCGGCGAGGGCCGAGAATGTCGGTTAGTGGTGGGCGTGGTCGTGGTCTTCGACGGGGATGCCGTTCTTCTTCTTGTAGTCGGCGATGGCGGCCTTGATGGCGTCTTCGGCGAGGACGGAGCAGTGGATCTTGACGGGGGGGAGGCTCAGTTCCTCGACGATCTGGGTGTTCTTGAGGTCCTCGGCCTGGTCGAGGGTGCGGCCCTTGATCCACTCGGTGGCGAGGGAGGAGGAGGCGATCGCAGAGCCGCAGCCGAAGGTCTTGAACTTGGCGTCCTCGATGATGCCGTCCTGATTGACCTTGATCTGGAGCTGCATGACGTCGCCGCACTCGGGTGCGCCGACGAGGCCGACGCCGATGTCCTTGCGTTCCTTGATGTCCTTCTGTGTGCCGAAGGTCCCGACGTTGCGGGGGTTCTCGTAGTGGTCGATGATCTTGGGGCCGTATGCCATGATGGGTTCCTTTGGGGCTAGGCGCTAGGCACGTGGCACTAGGCACTAATCAAGACTTGGGAAAGGTGGACGATTGCTTCTGCTTCGGACCCGAGTGCCCGGTGCCCGAAGGCCGGTTCAGTGGTGCGCCCACTCCACCTTGGAGAGGTCGATGCCTTCCTTGTGCATGTCGTAGAGGGGGCTCATTTCGCGGAGTTTGTGGACGCTCGAGACGATCTTCTCGATGGCGTAGTCGATCTCGGCGTCGGTGGTCCAGCGGCCGAGGCTCATGCGGAGGCTGCTGTGGGCGAGGTCGTCGCCCACGCCGATGCCCTTGAGGACGTAGGAGGGTTCGAGGCTCGCGCTGGTGCAGGCCGAGCCCGAGGACACGGCGATGTCCTTGACGGCCATCATGAGGCTTTCGCCCTCGACGAAGCCGAAGGAGATGTTGGCGATGTGGGGGAGGCGCTTGTCGGCGTGCCCGTTGACGGTGCAGACGTCGACGCGCGAGGTGATCTCGCGTTCGAGCTTCTTGCGGAGGGTGACAAGGCGGGCGGCGTCGCGGTCCATTTCCTGGAGGGCGATCTCGCAGGCCTTGCCGAGCCCGACGATGCCGGGGACGTTGAGCGTGCCGGAGCGGAAGCCGCGTTCCTGCCCGCCGCCGTCCTGCAGCGAGTGGAGGCGGACGCGGGGACGCTTGCGGCGGACGTACAGAGCGCCGACGCCCTTGGGCCCGTAGATCTTGTGCCCGGAGAAGGAGAGCAGGTCGACGTTGGCTTTCTCGACGTTGGTGGGCATCTTGCCGACCCACTGGGTGGCGTCGGTGTGGAAGATGATGCCTTTCTCGTGGCAGAGTTTGCCGATCTCGGGGATCTCGTTGATCGTCCCGATCTCGTTGTTGGCCCACATGATCGTCACGAGGATGGTGTCGTCACGCAGGGCGGCCTTGACCATCTCCGCGGTGACGATGCCGTCGCGGGGCGGCTCGAGGAAGGTGACGTCGAAGCCTTCCTTCTCGAGGCGCTTGCACGGATCGAGGACCGCCTTGTGCTCGATGGCGCAGGAGATGATGTGCCCGCGCTTGGTCTGGCCCGCGGGCGCCCTTTCGTACATGTACGCGGCGCCCTTGATCGCGAGGTTGTTGCTCTCGGTGGCGCCGGAGGTGAAGATCACTTCCTTGGGATCGGCTCCGAGCAGCGCGGCGACGTGCTCGCGTGCGATGTCGACGCCTTCTTCGGCCTCCCAGCCGTAGCGGTGATTCCGGCTGCCGGGGTTGCCGAAGTGGGTGGTGAAGTAGGGCAGCATGGCCTCAACCACGCGCGGATCGCACGGGGTGGTGGCGGCGTGGTCGAGGTAAATGGCCTTGCCCGAAGGGGTCGGCATGGAAGGCTCCTGTGAGGGTTCATTCAAAGGACATCATTGTCCTGATACTTAGAATCATTCCAAGTAATCGTACACGGACAAACGCACGCCGACAAGTGGTCGGTGTCGTGGAGTTCGACGGCGACGGGTGCCGGATTCGGCGGTGTGGGCCTAGGCGCGGACTTCCTTGGTTTGTTCGTCGCACCGGAAGCTGCGGACGGCAATCAGCATGACAAGCGCCGCCGCGAAGTACATGAAGAGATCATGCGCACCGGCGTGGTCGGCGACGAGGCGCTTGCCGAATCCGAGCATGGCGAACAGGAGCATGGAAAGGAGGAGGGAGAGCTGGAGCAGGATCGGGGGCCGTCGAGAAAGCCACTCGAAGGAGAGGAGCGAGCCGATGGAGACCAGCGCGGCGATGACTTCGAGCACCGCGATCGAGTAGTACGAGGCGGTGAGTCCCGGGAAAGCGGCAAGGAGGGACTTGCCGAACTGCTCTTGGAACCACGGGGGCACGCCTTCGGACATGAACTTGCCCACCCCGGTGAGAACCCAGGTGAAGGTGAGGAGGACGCCGACGAGAAGAAAGACGGCGGTACGGACCGAGAAATCAAACCTGGAGAGCATGCGCGTGGCTCCGAGGGGCTGTCGATGATGGAAGCAGGCTAGGATGACGAGATAGAGGACATCGGGATCTGAGAAGAGTACCCAGAAGTGGTTAATTGAGAATCGAGGAGGCGGCGATGGTTCTGGCGAACAAGGTTCAGATGCAGCACAAGCTTTTCGCGGCGTTGTCGGACTTGTTCGGCCGAGAGGTCCCGATGTACGACAAGTCGCTGCTGGTGAACGGGATCTGCAATCGGACGACGTGCGAGTTGCTGGGGGCGATGTTCGATGGGTTCGCGTTGTCGGATCAGGAGCTGGAGCGGACGAGCGGGGAGCGGCACGGGGCGATCCGGATTGGTCGCCCGGACGAGTATCGGTGGGTGGCGCGGTTCTTTGCGCAGTTCGGGATGGAGCCGCACAACTTTTATGACATGGCGAACGTGGGGGCGAAGAGTCAGCCGATCATCGCGACGGCGTTTCGATCGGTGGAGAACCCGGACCACCGGGTCTTCACGTCGCTTCTGCTGACGGACTACTTCGACGACAAGACCAGGGCGCGGATCGAGGCGGTGTTGTCGACGCGGCAGGTGTTCTCGGCGGAGGCGAAGGCGCTGATCGAGAAGGCGGAGAAACAGGGGGGGCTTGAGTGGGCGGACGCGGAGGCGTTGATCCGAGAGGGGATCGATCGGATCTTCAAATGGACGGGGCGTGCGAAGGACTACGGGCTGTACAAGGAGCTGTGCGATGGGGGGTTCAAGATCGCGGCGGACATCGCGTGCTTTGAGCGGCACCATCTGAACCATCTGACGCCGAACACGCTGTGCATGGACCTGTACACGTCGGCGATGAAGCGGTGCATGGGGGAGATCGGGGAGGCGGAGTTCCGGGTCCGCGCGACGCGGGCGTTGGAGGAGTTGTCGGAGGACGCGGACCACGACTGGATGCACCTGCATTTCAAGCACATTCCCGCGAACCAGATCTTTGCGATGCATCGGCGGCCGGCGGAGGCGGGGCTGGTGGAGCGGCTGGTCGAGAAGATCTCCGGGAGGCTTTCGGAGCGTGACGCGGATCTGGCGGTGCTGAAGCACTCTGGGTTCAAGGATTCGACGGAGGGGCCGAGCGAGGACACGCCGGTGCTGCTGAGGCAGGACGCGTACAAGGCGTTGACGGAAGCGGTGGTGTTCACGAATCCGGACGGGACGGAGGTTTCGAGCACGCACACGGCGCGGTTCGGGGAGATCGAGCAGCGGTTCTACGCGACGACGAAGAAGGGTCGCGAGCTGTACGACGCGTGCCTGTCGCGTGCGGAGGCGGAGCGTGAGCAGGACCTCGGCCTGGCGAAGCGTGATCACGCGGCGGCGCAGGCGAAGTACCGGGCGGCGTTCGCGCCGTTCCCAAAGTGCCTGTCCGGGCTGATCGAGCAGGGGCTTGTGTACGCGAAGTACGTGGCGACGCCCAAGGGGATCGCGGCGCGGGGCACGATCTCGACGCACGACCTGCGGGAACTGGTGCGGTCGGGGTTCGCGCGTGCGGAGGGGCTTCGGTACGAGGACTTCCTGCCGGTGAGTGCGGCGGGGATCTTTGCGTCGAACCTGAATCAGTACGGGACGAAGACGACCGCCGCGAGCCGGCCGGTGTACACGCAGTCGAGGCTCGAAGAGATCATGGGGAAGAAGATCATCGACGCGGAGGCGGTGTACCGCGGGATGGAGGCGGGCTCGACGCTGCGAATGTACGCCGATCTGGGGCTGCTGGATTCGCTGGCTTCGTCGCGTCGGCAGGAGCTCGAGTCGCTGTCGGGCGTGGCGACGCGTGCGATGTCGGCGTCGGCGTGAGCGAATCGGACGTCAGGGAGAGGTGGTCGAGGCGTTCCACGCGGAGGCCGCGAGGAAGGCGATGTACGTGGAGAGGAGCAGGCCGCCGGCGATGCGTGAGACGGAGCGTCCGGAGCTTCGGCTGATGGGGATGAGGGCCAGGGCGAGCCCGCCCATGAACCAGAGGGCGAGGGTGAGGGCGGGATCGACGGGGGTTGGGGCGATGAGCCCCGCGATGCCGTAGATCGCGCCGGCGTTGAAGATGCAGGAGCCGATGGCGTTGCCCATGGCGAGGTCGTTCTGACCTTTGCGGATGGCGAGGATGCCCGTGGTGAGCTCTGGAAGGGTGGTTCCGATGGAGACGATGGTGACGCCGACCACGGCGGGGGGCACGCCGAGGGCGATGGCGATTCCTGCTGCGCCGTCGGAGGCGAACGAGCCGCCGAAGGAGAGGAGTGCGAGGCCTCCGATGAAGCAGGCGACGATGAGGATCCAACTCATGGGAGAGTGGGTGTGGGCGGGATCGTCGCCGAGCGTGTGGGACTGAGGCTGGCGGAGTGCGGATGTGATGGTCCAGATGCTGTAGATGACGAAGACAGCCAGGAGCAGGCCTGCGGAGGCCGGTGAGAGGTCCGCGAAGAGAGCGATCGCGGCGAGGATGCAGAGGATGAGAGCGTTGAGCCCGATCTCGACCTTGACGAGGCGTTCCTGTACGGCGAGGGGTTTGATGAGAGAGCAGACGCCCAGGACGAGGGCGAGGTTGCAGATGTTGGCGCCGACGACGTTGCCCAGGGCGAGATCGCCACGGTCCTTGGATGCGGAGATGAGGTTGAGGGCCAGTTCCGGGGCGCTGGTTCCCCAGGCGACGAGGGTGAGCCCAACAACGAGCGGGGAGACCCCGAGTCGTCGGGCGGCGTCGATGGACGCGGAGACGACGAGCCGGCCGCCCACAAGGAGCAGACCAAGACCGAGCGCGAACCAGAGTGCGTTGGTGAGCATGGTGAGTGAGGTGGTGAGGTGCTTCTCAGAGAGGGGAGCGTCTGGGCGGCAAGCCTAGCGATCGGCTTTCGAGAGCAGTTCGGGCGCTGGCTTGGCGGTGGCGGGGGCGGACGCTTGGGTGAGGGAACCGAGGAAATCGGCGGCCCAGCGGTAGATGTTGTTCTCGGCGACCTGCCTGACCATGCGGTTCATCCGTTCGGCGCGTTCGGCGCGGGGCATGTCGAGGGCGTGTTGGATGGCCTGCGCGAACTCCTCGGTGTCGTAGGGGTTGATGATGAGGGCGTCGGCAAGGTCGCGGGCGGCGCCGGCGAACTCGGAGAGGACGAGGACTCCGGGGCCGTCGGGGCGCATGTCCGGACATTCGCCCTGAGCGGAGATGAACTCCTTGGCGACGAGGTTCATGCCGTCGTGGAGGGAGCTGACGACGCAGACGGCGGCCATGGAAAGGAAGGCGTGCACGGTGGGGCCGTCGTGGTGGGCGACGAGGAAGTGGATGGGCTTCCAGCCGGTCTGGTCGGTCTTGAACTTCCAGTTGATGGCGTCGGCCATGGTTTCGAGTTCGGAGACGAGGTCTCGGTAACGGGGGATGTGGGTCCGGCTGGGCGCGCCGAGCTGGACGAAGGAGAATCGGCCGCGGTGCTGCGGGTTGGTCTCGAAGAAGCGTTCGATGGCGCGGAAGCGTTCGGCGATGCCCTTGGTGTAGTCGATGCGGTCAACGCCGACACCGAGCGGAACGCGGGCGATACCGAACTTGTCGAGGAGCGACTCGCAGCGTTGGCGGAGCTGATCGCCGGTGGGTGCGTGGCGTTCGGACCAGGGTTGCACGCTGATGGGGAAGGGGCGAACGAGGGTGGTGTGTCCCTGGAGCTCGGCGGCGAAATGGTCCCAGTCGAGGCGAGCCTCGATCATGCGATCGACGGTGTCGAGGAAGTTGTTGCAGTGCTGCTGGAGGTGGAATCCCAGGAGATCGGCGCCGAGCATCCCGCGGAGGATCTCAACGCGGTAGGGACAGATGCGGAAGGCCTCGGGGTTCGGCCAGGGGATGTGCCAGAAGAGTCCGACGCGTAGGTCGGGTCGCTTGGCCTTGAGCATGCCCGGGACGAGTGCGAGCTGATAGTCCTGCACCATGACGACTGCGGGATCCGGGCCGATCTCGTCGAGCACCGCGTCGGCGAAACGTTGGTTTGCGCGGACGTACTGATCCCAGTCGGAGGCGCGGAAGGTGGGGCGTTCGTGGGTGAGGTGGCAGAGAGGCCAGAGTCCTTCGTTGGAGAAGCCGTAGTAGTAGCCTTGCTCTTCCTCCTTGGTGATCCAGACGCGGCGGAGCGTGTAGCGAGGATCATCGGGCGGGACGGGGATGCAGCCGGAGGCGTCGGCGGTGGCGCGGTCGGCGTCGCCCGCGCCGTGCGCGACCCAGAGCCCGCCGCAGGCCTGGAGAACGGGGTCGAGCCCCGTCACCAGCCCGCTGGCAGGACGGACGAGCGCGGGCTTGCCGTCCTTGTACTGGTGCATGTAGGGTTCGCGGTTGCTGACGACGACGAGGGTCTGGTTGCCGAGGGAGGCGAGTGCGTGCGCGCGGAGGCGGTCTCTGGACCACGACTTGTCGGAGCGGATGACTTCTTCGGCGGACTGGCGTTCGTTTGATCGTGCGGCGCGGAATGACGCGGCGAGGTGTGCGCTCTCGTCGACGAGCCTGCGGACGGGGAGGTTTCCGGGGGGGTGTTCGGGGGAGGTGCCAAAGCGGAGGCGTCGCATCCAGTCGGCAAGGGCGAGCATGGGGCGCTCGAAGAGAGACCAGACGAGCGCGGTGACCAGGACGAGGAGTGTGACTCCGACGCCGAGGGTAAAGAGCAGGACGCGGAGCATGCCTCGAGTGAGGCGGTCTTCGAGGTAGGCGGCGTCGTGGAGCACGGCGATGGCGCCGAGGCTGACGCCGTCGGGCCCGGAGAGGGGCATGGCGAGGACGTGCGTGGTGCCGGAGAGCCCGCGGACGACTTGCTTGATGTCGGCCTGCTCGTCAATGGACCGGCGGATTACAGAGAGGAGTGCGGGTTCGAGATCGGCGAGAGAGCTGCCTGAGGCGACGACGCGGCCGTCTGGGCGGACGAGAACAAAGCCGAGAAGCCTGGAGTGTCCTTCAAGGCGTTCACCCATGGACTGAGCAACGTGTTCGTCCGCGAGTGCGAGGGCGGAACGGGCCGGGGGGGCGTTGCGGTACAGAAGGACGCCCGCGCGGCGATCGAGGTCCTCGACGCTGGTGCGGTATTCCTCTCGAGCCTGATGGAGGACGAAGAGGCCGCTTCCGACGGCCGCGGGGAGAGCAACCACCAGCCCGACGAGGAGGGACCGAGAGAGGCCTTGGCGGTGAGAGGTCATGTGGGTTCTCCTCGGAAGGTGGCGTGATCGATCGCGCAGGCCGAGTTGATGAGCGCCAGGTGTGAGTAGGCCTGGGGCGTGTTCCCCAGGGATTCGTCGAGTTCGGGGTCGTGCTGCTCGGAGATGAGGCCTGTTGGGCCGACGCATCGGAGCAGACGCTCGAAGAGAGGGAGTGCCTCGGAGGTTCGTCCGGCGCGGACGAGCGACTCGATGAGCCAGGAGGTGCAGAGGTGGAAGGCGCCCTCGGGGCCCGGGAGACCATCGTCGAAGGTGTACCGGCGGACGAGCCCGTCGGTGGTGAGAGTGCGAAGGACGAGCTCGATGGTTCCCAGGTGACGCGGGTCGGTGTGCGAGGTGACGCCGAGCAGCCCGACGCAGAGGGCGGCGGCGTCGGGCTCGTGGCGGTCATAGGCGGAGCCGAAGCCACCGAGCTCGGCGGAATAGCCGTTGGCGAGGATGTCGAGTCGGATCTGCTCGCGGAGGTCGATCCAACGCGAGTTGTCTCGTCCGAGGAAGGCCTCGTGCACCGTCAGGCCGCGGTCGACCGTGGCAAAGCACATGGCCTTGGTGTGGATGTTGTGGGTGCGCTGGCCGCGGATCTCCCAGATGCCGTGGTC
>DDSG01000190.1:8965-9197 GCA_002343325.1 Phycisphaerales bacterium UBA2396
GCGGATCTCCCAGATGCCGTGGTCCGGCTCCTTCCATCGAGAGGCGACAGCGTCGACGATGGCGCGTGTCATGCGCCAATGGTCGGGCGAGATGGGAGCCCCACGCTCGGCGAGCATGGCGATGAGATCGACGATGGGGCCGAACACGTCGAGCTGCACCTGCTGAGCGGCGGCGTTGCTGATGCGAACGGGCTTGCTGCCGCCGTAGCCGGCGAGGTGGCCGAGCTCGGCC
>DDSG01000190.1:9412-9663 GCA_002343325.1 Phycisphaerales bacterium UBA2396
CCGGCGAGGTGGCCGAGCTCGGCCTCGGGCGCGAGGAGCCCGCCGTCGATGGCGTAGATGGGCCGGAGGCGGTCTGGGCTCTCGCAGCGATCGACGACTCGGACAAGCCAGTCAAGAAGGCGCATGGCGACGCCGGTGTTCCCGAGGCGGACGAGGGAGGCGGCGGCCATGGCGGCGTCACGAGGCCAGCAGGCGCGGTAGTCCCAGTTGCGGCAGCCGCCGAGATGTTCGGGGAGGCTTGTGGTGGCGGC
>DDSG01000190.1:9896-10153 GCA_002343325.1 Phycisphaerales bacterium UBA2396
TTCGGGGAGGCTTGTGGTGGCGGCCGCGGCGATGGATCCGGACGGGCCGTGAACCAGAGCCCGGAGCAACAGCGCGCTGCGTCGGACCTGGTCGGTGGCGATGCGGGGCAGCGTCAGCGACTCGGCCCAGGCGCTCCAGGCGCGAACGGTGGCCGAGCGGCGGGGGGGGTCGGGGGGGGGGTCGGGAGGGGGGCGGGTTGGGGAAGAGGGGAGATTTCGGGGGGCGGCGGGTTCTTTAAAAAAAAAAGAAAAAAAGA
>DDSG01000114.1:0-7214 GCA_002343325.1 Phycisphaerales bacterium UBA2396
CCCTACCCCCCTCCCGCTCCGCCCCCTCACACACCTTCCCGGACCTTCCATCCAAAATTCCCTCCCGATTCGTGAAGGGTTGCGCACGCCCTTCTCGGCTCTCTGGTGGCGGCTCACACCGCCCAACCACGGAGCTCACCCCATGCGAACCTCGTCCGCCCTCCTCCTCCTCGCCCTCTCCGCCGGAACCGCCTCGGCTCAACCCGTCCTCCCGACCTGGACACGCGGCGCCGACGGCCGAATTCCCGCTCCCTCACTCGTCTTCGACAACAACTCCAACCGCTACAACCTCCTCTCCTGGCACCGCGACGGCCCAGACCGCCCGCCCGTCCTCGCCGTCGTCGCATGGCTCGAACTCAACGGCGTCCGCGGAAGCATGGCCACCTGGGACGGCCGAAAGTGGGAGCTCTACCCCGAAATCCCCAATCCCAACAACATGGGCCGCTCCGTCGTCTTCGACCCCGACGGCCCAGGTCCGCAACGCGAACTCATCGCCGCCATCCGCAACGGCCCCGCTCCCAGCCGCGTCGTCGTCTGGAACGGCTCCGAATGGGCCTCCGCCGGACAACTCACAGAATCGCCCAACAGCTCCTGGGGCGCTCTCTCCACCTGGGACCCCGACGGCCCCGGTCCCTCCAACGCCGTCCTCATCCACGCCAACCACCGCGTCAGCGCTTGGATCGGCTCCGGCGATTGGCTCGACCTCGGCGCCGTCTCCAGCTCCGCCCCCATCCGCGTCGCCTCCGTCACCTCCTTCGACCCCGACGGCCCCACCGGCAACCCCCCTCGCCTCGTCATCGCAGGCTTCTTCTCCTCTGTCAACGGCGTCGCCGCCACAAACGTCGCCACCTACAACGGCTCCACCTGGGCACCCATCCCGGGACTCACGCCGCAAAGCCCCGTCGGTGCGCTCACCGTCCACGACTTCGACGCCGACGGACCCGCTCTCCCCGAACTCGTCATCCCCACACGCGCCACACTCCTCGGCCTCACCACCGACCTCGTCGCCTGGAACGGCTCCATGGTCCGCCGCGCCGCCAACGGAACCTTCAACCAGATCGGCATGCTCTCTTACCCCCACAACGCCGCATCCTTCAACATCCCCGGCGGCTTCTCAGGTCTCCTCACCTTCGGACAATTCTCCTCCTTCGCTGGCTCTCCCGTCGCCAACGTCGCCTCCCTCAACGCCTCCTCCCTCTCACAGCTCTCCTCCTCGCCCGGCTCCGGTTTCGACAACTTCTACATCGACTCCATCGTCGCCGTCGACCTCGACGGCAACGGCCCCGAGCCCGCCTCTCTCTTCGCCTCCGGGCCCGACCTCTCCAGCAACGCCAACCCCATGCCCACCGTCGCTCGATGGAACGGCTCCAACTGGATGCCTCTCTCCGCAGCCTTCGAACTCGGCACCAACATCGCTCGCATCGACTCCATCACCGTCATCGACGCGCCCTCTCCCGAAAACAGCCAGACCTACCTCCAAGGTTCCTTCCGAACCTTCGGCGGCGTCCCGGGCTTCAACACCATCGCCCGCTCCAACGCAACAGGCCTCTCCAACATGGGCAACGGCCTCTCCGAGGTCTCCGCCGGGACCGCCTCCGTCATCAACTTCGACCCCGACGCCGACGGCCCCCTCCCTCCAAAGCTCTACGCCTCAGGCTCCTACATCAACTCCTGGAACGGCTCCCAATGGGTCCGCGAGCCCTCACCCTTCTCAATCCTCGCTCGCAGAATGTGCATCCACGACTTCGACGGCCCAGGGCCCAACCCCCCTCGACTCATCGCCACGGGCAACGCCTCCTCACTCGGCAAAGTCGTTCAGTTCGACGGTTCCACATGGTCCCAGATCGGCGGCGGCATCGGCTTCGACTCCGTCGGCGGCGTCGCCACCGACGTCCTCAGCTTCGACCACGACGCCGACGGGCCACAACTCCCCATCCTCTACGCCGTCGGCAACATCCGTTCCGCCGGAGACATCCCACTCAACAACGCCGCCTTCTTCGACGGCAACGCCTGGCAGCCCATGGCCTTGGGGGCCATCAACCCGCGCGGGCTCACACTCTTCGACACCGACGGCGACGGCCCTCGACCCGTCGAGGTCCTCATCTACGGCGGCGGATCCTCCGAGGCTCCCCCAGGACTCGGAAACCGCATCAGCGCGTGGGACGGCTCCACCTGGCGAACGCTCGGCCAACTCAACGGTGCAACCAACGCCCTCACCGCTTTCGACCCAGACGGCGACGGCCCTCAGCCCTCCACTCTCATCGCCGCCGGCTTCTTCACCGCCTCCGGTGACACCCAGCTCCCACTCGGCCTCGCTCAGTGGAACACCCTCACTCAGGACTGGGAACCCTTCCAGGCCGAAACCCCCTTCCAGTTCCACTACGCCCTCGGGGTCGAACGACCCTGGGGCGCCGGCGGCCCTCAACGCCTCGTGCTCTCCGGCTACTTCCCTCCCATCGACAACTTCGACGCCCCCGACGCCGCCGTCATCCGCTTCACCAACCTCGGCCCCGCCTGGTGCCTGATTCCACCCTCCGACCTCTCCATCGAACCCGGCCAGACCATCGAGCTCTCCGCTCAACTCCACCCCGCCTACGCACACGAGGGCGCCCAATACACCTGGCTCCGCAACGGCCAACCCGTCTCCAACGGCGCCGAAGGCGCAGCTCCCGGCGGCGGATTCGTCTCCTCCGCCTCCGGCTTCCTCTCCCCCTTCAACCTCACCGCCACGCTCCGCATCTCCGACGCCACAACCTTCGACGCCGGCGCCTACTCCCTCCGCCTCACCAACCCCGCAGGACAGTCAACCTCCATCCCCGCCGCCGTCTCCGTCGGCTCTCCCTGCCCCGCCGACTTCAACGCCGACGGCTTCCTCGACTTCTTCGACTACGACGACTTCGTCTCCTGCTTCGAAGGTGCCTGCCCCAACGGCCTCTCCGCCGACTTCAACGCCGACGGCTTCGCCGACTTCTTCGACTTCGACGACTTCATCGCCGCCTTCGAAGCCGGGTGCTGACTTCCAACACCCCCACCCAACAAACCCATCACTCCCCCCACCGATCGCCGGCCTCCCCGGCGATCGGTGCGCGCGCTCCTCACTTTCCCCTTCTTCCTCCGACAACCTCCCGCTACACTCGCCCTCACAAGGAGCAGCCATGAACCGCCCACACGCCCTCTTCTTCCTTCTCGGCCTCGCCTCCGCGCACGCCCACTGCCTCGCCCAGGTCACACCCCTCTCCACACGACGCGAAACCTCCGCCTTCGCCAGCGGCGGCTCCCTCTCCGACTCCCGCTTCGACGCCAACAACACCTTCTCCCCCTTCCGAAGCGTCAGCACTGTCTGCATCACCACTCCCCTCGGAAACACCGGCTGCGCCGTCGGAACACAAGAAAGCGGCTTCGACTCCGACCGCTTCTGGGCCGTCGGACAAGGCGGCGCCAGCACCACCCCAGGACCCGATAGCGATCTCGGCTCCTCCTCCGGCCGCTCAACCTGCGAAATCCGCTTCCGCGTCGACGCCCCCATCCGCTACTGGCTCTCCGGCTCCATCCGCGCCGTCAACGCCACCTCCTTCGCCACTCTCTTCAGCTCCGCTCCCGCCGTCATCCTCCAATTCAACGAGTCCTTCTCCGAAACAACCCTCGACGCCGCAGGCATCCTCAACCCCGGAATCTACGAACTCCACCTCGGCGCAGAAGCCTCCGTCGACCCCTCCGTCGAAGCCGGCAGCACCTCCGCCGACTTCAACGCCACCTTCCGCTGGCTCCCCTACTGCCCAGCCGACTTCAACGCCGACGGCTTCACCGATTTCTTCGACTTCGACGACTTCGTCGCCTGCTTCGAAGGGTCCTGCCCAGATGGCCTCTCCGCAGATTTCAACGCCGACGGCTTCACCGACTTCTTCGACTTCGACGACTTCGTCTCAGCCTTCGACGCCGGCTGCTGACACCCTCACCACAACTCGCCTCCTCCCTAATGAAAGTCGCGGCTGCGACCCAGCGCCTCCCCCGCGCCCAATTCCACCCGCCCAAAACCCTCCACCACCACGTGCACAACCTTCCCCGCTCGTGACACCCGTCCTCGCGCCGCAACCGCGCAACTGTGCCTCGCAATCCCACGATACCGCTCATACACCCTCGGCCTCACCACCAGGTTCGCCACACCCGTCTCATCCTCGATCGTCATGAACATCACACCCGACGCCGTGCTCGGCCTCTGACGAACCAGCACAAGCCCAGCCACCGCCACACGCTTCCCCTCAGGCATCAGCCCCTCTTCTCCCAACTCCCCGCAACACCTCACTCCGCGCGCCGCCAATCCCTCCCTCGCAAACGCCATCGGATGAGACCTCAGCGAGAGCCCGACTCGCCGATAGTCCTCCCGAACCTCCTCCTCCTCCCCACACCTCGGCAACTCCACCGCCTCCTCCCGATACGCCGCCGTCTCAAACAGCGGCATCTCACAATCCTTCAGCCCCTGCACCGCCCACAAACCCTCACGCCGACTCACACCCAGCGACCCGAACGCGTCCGCCTCCGCCAACACACGCATCGCCCCCGCCGACGCCCCGCTCCGCCTCCACACCCCACGCACATCCGCGAACACCCCGCCCCGCTCTCGCTCGCTCACGATCCGCACCGCGTCCTTCTCCGAAAGCCCCTTCACCACCCGCATCCCAAGCCGCAACGCTCGCCCGCCCGCTCCCGGCTCGAGCGTGCAATCCCACTCGCTGTGGTTCACATCAACCCCGCGAACCTCAACCCCGTGCTCCCGCGCATCCCGAACGATCTGCGCCGGCTGATAAAACCCCATCGGCTGGCTGTTGATCAGCGATGCCGCGAACGCCGCGGGCTTGTGACGCTTCAGCCACGCCGACGTATACACCAGCAACGCAAAGCTCGCCGCGTGCGACTCCGGAAACCCATACCCCGAAAAACCGCTGATCTGCTCGAACACCTGCTCCGCAAACCGCGCCGTATGACCCCGCGCAACCATCCCCTCCTTCAGCTTCCGCTCAAACCGCGCGATCGCCTCCCCGCTCCGCTTCCACGACGCCATCGCCCGCCGAAGCTCGTCCGCCTCCCCCGGCGTAAACCCCGCCGCAACCACCGCCAGCGACATCGCCTGCTCCTGAAACAGCGGCACACCCAGCGTCCGTGACAGCACCCGCTCGATCTCCGCCGACGGATACTCCACACGCTCCTCCCCGTTCCGCCTCCTGATGTACGGATGCACCATCTTCCCCTGGATCGGTCCGGGCCTCACGATCGCAACCTCGATCACAAGATCGTAATAATTCCTCGGCAAAAGCCGCGGCAGCATCGACATCTGCGCACGCGACTCGATCTGAAAAACCCCAACCGTGTCCGCCGCGCACACCATGTCATACGTCGCGCTGTCCTCCGCCGGAACGCTCGCCAACGTCAGCCGCTCACCCTCCGTTCGCTCCACCAGCTCAAACGCCTTCCGCACGCACGACAGCATCCCAAGACCCAGAATGTCCACCTTCAGCATCCCCATCGCCTCGATGTCATCCTTATCCCACTCGATCACCGTCCGATCCGCCATCGCCGCGTTCTCCACCGGAACCATCTCGCTCAGCGGCCGACGCGTGATCACAAACCCCCCGACATGCTGCGATAAATGCCTCGGAAATCCGCACAACTCCCGCGCCAGACCCACCACCCGCGCAATCGTCGCCTCCCTCGCATCAAGCCCGATCTCCCTCAGCCTGCCCGGATCGCCCAGCCCATCCCCCCACCACTCGACGCTCTTGGCCATCGCTCCCACCACATCACCCGACAATCCCAGCACCTTCCCTACATCCCGAACCGCCGAGCGACCTCGATAACTGATCACCTCCGCCGTCAACGCCGCACGCTCCCGGCCATACTTCCCGTACAGATACTGGATCACCTCCTCCCGACGCTCGTGCTCAAAGTCAATGTCAATGTCCGGCGGCTCATCCCGCTCCCGGCTGATAAACCGCTCGAACAACATGCTCACCCGCGTCGGATCAACCGCCGTCACACCCAGGCAATAGCACACCGCCGAGTTCGCCGCCGCACCACGCCCCTGGCACAGAATCCCGCGAGACTCCGCGAACCGCACGATGTCGTGCACCGTCAGAAAGTACGGCGCATACCCAAGCTCCTCGATCAGCCCAAGCTCGTGCGCAATCTGCGACAACACGCTCCCCGGCACGCCGCCGGGAAACCGCTTCCTCGCTCCCTCCTCCGTCAACGCCCGAAGGTGCTCCATCGCCGTCCACCCCGCCGGCACCACCTCCTCCGGATACTCATACCGCAGCTCATCCAGACTGAACCCCGCGCACCGCTCCGCGATCTCCACCGTCCGCTCAATCGCCCCCGGATACCGCCGAAACAGCCGTGCCATCTCCTCAGGCCTCTTCAGATGCCGCTCCGCGTTCGCTCGCAGCCGATACCCGGCCTGCTCGATCGACACCCCATGCCGAACGCACGTCACCACATCCTGAAGCATCCGCCGCTCACGCCGGTGGTAACACACCGCGTTCGTCGCCACCAGAGACACCCCCGCGTCCGACGCAAACCCCGACAGCAACGCCACACGACGCTCGTCATCCTGCTCATACCTCACCGACGCCGCCACCGACACCCGCTCCGCCCCAAACGACTCCCGCAACGCACGCACACGCCCAAGCCCTTCCTCATCAAGCCGCCCAGGCACCACCACCGCCATCAACCCCCCACCACCACCACCCACCCCAAGCACCTCCCCAAACCCAAGCCGACAGCTCCCCTTCCGCGATCGACGCTTCCCCACCGTCAGCAACCCGCACATCCACGCATACCCCGCACGGTCCGTCGGATACAGCAGCACCGAAAGCCCGCCACCATCCTCCGGCACGATCCGCGTCCCCGTGATGAACCGGATCCCCGCACCCTTCGCCCCAACATGCCCCCGCACCACACCCGCCACCGTGTGCGTGTCCGTCAGCGCCACCGCCTCCATCCCAAGCTCCGCCGCCTCCCGCGCCAACTCCTCCGGATGACTCGCCCCCGTCAGAAACGTGAAGTTCGACGTGCACTCCAGCTCCGCATAGCGCACCGCCGAGCCGCCACGCGCACCACCCCTCCACACGCCCATCCGCGGATGCGGGTGCATCTTCTTGTTCGGATCGTCCGGCACCGCTCACCTCACACCCACACCCCCGCCACTCCCCACTCCACTC
>DDSG01000114.1:7513-7731 GCA_002343325.1 Phycisphaerales bacterium UBA2396
CCTCCTCGCCACCACTCCCCCTCCACTCGCTCCGGACCAACACTCCCAACCACCCGCTCAACCTCGCCCCCCACGCTCACCGACACCACAGGCCCCTCCGCACCTCCCAACTCCACCACCGCCCGCCGCACCGGCGAATACACGACCCCAGCCCTCGCACCCTCCGGCAGCGCCGACTCGTCGCCTCCCTCTTCCTCAAGCCCCGTCACCGGCTCCCC
>DDSG01000078.1:0-325 GCA_002343325.1 Phycisphaerales bacterium UBA2396
CCGACCGCACCACCAATCCCACCCTGGCGAAGGAGCCGTTCCCGGCCCCGCCGGCCCGGCGCGGCCAGCGCCGTCGCTTGGCGGGCCGCACGTTCGCCTGCCCGGCCCCCCAGCGCCGCCTCCGCCCGAAGGCGGTCCAGCTCCGCCGCCCGGTCCTCCGCCGCCGTACGGAGGCGCTCGCGGGCACCGGCGACCACCGCCGTGACGAGGTCGTCGCTGGCGAGGATGGCGGCTTTGACCTGCTCCACGATGAACGGCTCGAGGACCGAGCCGGGCACCGAAGGCGACGGACAAGCCCCGGGCCCTCTTCGGCTCGCGTTGCCGC
>DDSG01000078.1:651-771 GCA_002343325.1 Phycisphaerales bacterium UBA2396
CCAGCCCGCGGAGCAGCGCAGGCCGGGCGGACCGGACCAGCGACCCGCCCTGCAGGGCACCGAGCTTCAGTTGGGCTCCGGCGCGGGCGAAAGTGGCTTCGTCGATGATCGCTTCGTGCT
>DDSG01000078.1:1001-1370 GCA_002343325.1 Phycisphaerales bacterium UBA2396
TCGATGATCGCTTCGTGCTCGCCGGGGAACGACTCCCCCCGGTGCGGCACCCGTCCAATATAGAGCGGGCAGCGGATCATCTTGGCGATGTCGTTCTTGTCGAACGGCCCGCCCCCGATGGTCACGCCCTCCGCCGTGGTCCAAGACTTGGTCTTCCAACCCCGGGCGTTGCACTCGGCGGCGACCCTGCCAGTGGACTTGAGTTCGAGGTAGAGGTCGAAGATCTCGCGGACGCGCTCGGCTTCCTTCGGGTTGACCACCAGCCGCTTGCCGGTCATCGGCGCGGGCACCGGTATGAAGTCGTAGCCGAGGACCGCGCGTCCGAGGGCGTACTTCCCCTTTCGGCGCGCCGCCGCGATCTTGTCCCGC
>DDSG01000078.1:1558-8246 GCA_002343325.1 Phycisphaerales bacterium UBA2396
CGCCGCGATCTTGTCCCGCGTCCGCTCGGAGATGATCTCTCGCTCGAACTGTGCGAACGAGAGGAGGATGTTGAGCGTCAGCCGCCCCATCGAGTGGGTCGTGTTGAACTGCTGCGTCACACTCACAAACGAGACGCCCTTGCGGTCGAACAGCTCCATGAGCCGCGCGAAGTCCATCAGCGACCGGCTCAGGCGATCGACTTTGTAGACCACCACGCAGTTGACCTTCCCGGTCTCGATATCGGCCATCAAGCGCTTCAGCGCCGGGCGCTCGATGTTGCCGCCGGTGAAGCCGCCGTCGTCGTAGCGGTCCGGGAGGCAGACCCACCCCTCGGCCTTCTGGCTGGCGATGAACGCCATGCCACCCTCGCGCTGGGCGTCGAGCGTGTTGAAGTCCTGGTCGAGCCCCTCCTCCGTGGACTTGCGGGTGTAAATGGCGCAGCGGACGGTCTTCTTCGAGGCGGTGGTGGGGGTGGTCATGCGGGCTCCTTCGTCAAGCCGAAGAACAGGAAGCCGTTCCAGCGGGAGCCGGTGATGGCGGAAGCCACTGCCGACAGCGAGCGGTAGTGCTTGCCCTCGTACTCGAAGCCCGCCGCGAGAACGGTCACGCGGTGCTCGACACCTTGGTGCGTGCGGCGGAGGATGGTGCCCGGTGCCGGGAGCCGCTCATCCGCCGATCGCACCACCCGACCGGTCACGGTGACGAGGTTACCGCCGACGCTCGTTCGTTCGCCGCCGCGCGTGAGCGCCGGCTGTACCAGCGGACCCTTTGGGGGCCTGAGCCGGATGTCGGCGTCGCGGGCAAGCTCCGCCGCCCTCTTGCGCGCCCGCTCGGACAGGTCGCCGCACGCCTGCGCCTGCATCCGCCAAGCGACCCGCCGAAGGAGCCATTGCCGGTTGCCGGAGGCGGTCTCCTCGCCGAAGACCTCCAGGTACCGCTCCCGGAGCCGGGGCACGGTCATCCGGGTGAGGGCATCGACCTGCTGGGCAAGCTCGGTGCCGCCCGGGTGTAAGTGAAGGTGGGACTCAACCGTCATGCATGACCTCCGCCGGGCTCTCCCCGGTCTCGACCGGTTCACCCCTAGGCACACTGATGGCGGCATGCTCGGCCGGTTCAAGTTGGTCGCCGGAGCGTTCGTCGAGATTGGGGGAACCCCTGTCATCGACCGCCCAAAGCCGCGCCAGCCCCGCCGACAGAATCTCGGCGACGCGGGGGAACGGGCAACCGGGCTGGTTCGGTGCGGTCGGCATCGGGAAAGGCCCGAATGCAGGGCCTCACCTGTACCGCTCTGTCGGGATCTGGAAAGTGTTGCACGAGAAGGCGCGAAATCCTTTACGATTCTCGGTCAGCATCGAGCTCGTTCCTAGCTCAATGTAGCGGCAGACGCTGCGCCACCTGCTACCCAAGTCTCAGTGGAACAAGCTGCGGCAGCCCGTGCTTGAGGCCCAGAACAACTCCTGCATCTTCTGCGGAGGAGGGGAACGGTTGAGCTGCCACGAGGTCTGGGAGTTCGACGACGCCGCGAGCGTTCAGCGGCTTGTACGTCTTGAGGTGGTATGTGGGATGCGCCACAACGCCTCGCACTTTGGCCGCGCCCAACAACTCGCGGCGGAAGGCTATCTCGATCTCGACGCCAAAATCACACACTTCCTGAAAGTGAAAGGGGTAAGTCGTGCGGCATTCGACCAGCACATGACCGATGCATTTCGGCTCTGGCGGGAACGTTGCGAGCGGCCATGGAGGGTCGACTTTGGACCATGGGCCCACCTGCTCCCGCCACAGGGCGTGCCCCGGCGCAAGGCCCTCATCCCTTAAGCACGGTCCGAACCTCAGACGACGCAGAGGTCACAGTTGAAGCCCGCGACAACGGCCAAGCCGAAGCCCAGTTCAAAGCCAAAGCCGAAATCGCAAGCGAAGAGGCCGTCCGCCGCCAAGCGGGCCAAGAAAGCCCCGAAGCGGTCGGAATAGCCGCCCCAGGCCCCGACAGACGGCAATGCGAACGCCTGAACCGCAGGCACCCTTTGCGAGACTCCCCTGTTAACCAGCCGCCGGTTTCTCTCTCCCGGAACCGAGAGTTTCGCCACGAAGCCCAGCGTCCCGCCAAGCACCCATCGCCCCGCCGCAAACGAGAGAACTCTCTGGCTGCCTGCGAGAGCCCCAGAACCCCGCCACGCGGCCTCAGGAAGCCCGCTTGGGGTCCGGGATGCCGCCGCCCCTGTAAACGAACGGGCCCGGGTCTTGCGACCCGGGCCCTCTGGACCTCCCCGACAAGGACTCGAACCTTGAACCTAGCGGTTAACAGCCGCTCGCTCTACCATTGAGCTATCGGGGACCGATTGAGCCCCAAGGGTACCCGCCTCGGGGCTCTCGTCAAGATCGGCTCGGCCGGCTCTTGGCTCCACTCTTGCCGTGGCCTACCATCCCAACCCAAACGATCGGGGCCGCACACCCTGTCCTTGTGCTCCCGCTTTCCGCCTGACGAGGTGAACCATGAAGAGTGACATCCATCCGCAGTACTTCCACAACTGCAAGGTCTTCCACAACGGCCAGGTCGTCATGGAAGTCGGGGCGACCGTCCCGGAGATGCACGTCGAAGTCTGGTCCGGCTCGCACCCCTTCTTCACGGGGAAGCAGACCTTTGTTGACTCCGCCGGCCGCGTCGAGAAGTTCACCCGCAAGTACTCCGGTAACTACTTCAAGAAGGACGACAAGAAGAAGTCCTAACAGGACCCTTCTTTTCGGCTTCCTGCTGACATTCCGTTCCTCACCGCGGCCCGGCCTTTCGGGCCGTCTTCTTTTCCCGCATGAACACCTCCACACCATCCCTTGCCCATCGCGTTGCCCTGGTCACAGGTGCCGCTCGCGGCATCGGGCTGGCTTCGGCAGAGGCTCTCGCCCGCGCCGGGGCTGTCGTGTATCTGACGGACATCAACGACGCGCTGGGCGAGGCGGAGGCTTCGCGGCTGGCGTCGCTCGGGCTTTCGGCGCGGTACAGGCACCTGGATGTTCGGCTTGAGTCGGACTGGGCTGCCGCGATCGAGCACCTGCGCGCCGCGGGCTCGCCGCTGCACATTCTCGTGAACAACGCGGGGATCACGGGGTTTGAGCCGATGCTGGGCCCGCAGTCTCCGGTGGACTGCTCGCTCGAGACCTGGCACGCGGTGCACCGGACCAATCTCGACGGCGTCTTTCTGGGGTGCAAGCACGCGATCCCGCTGATGGCCTCGTCGGGCGGCGGGAGCATCGTCAACATGTCCTCCCGCTCGGGCATTGTGGGCATTCCCGCGGCGGTGGCGTACGCGTCGAGCAAGGCCGCGGTCCGCAACCACACGAAGTCGGTGGCGTTGTACTGCGCGGAGCGCGGGCTCAACGTCCGCTGCAACAGCATCCATCCGGCGACGATCCTGACGCCGATGTGGGAGCCGATGCTCGGGCAGGGCGAGCAGCGGGAGCGGGCGCTGCGGGAGCTTGCGCGAGAGATCCCGATGAAGAGGCTCGGGACGCCGGCGGAGGTGGGGCAGCTTGTTCTGTTCCTGGCGTCGGAGGCGAGCTCGTACATCACGGGGGGCGAGTTCACGATCGACGGCGGTCTGCTGGCGGGCAGCGCGGCGACGCCGCCCGAGGAGTGAGCCCACCGGCGGTCACGCCGAAGTGGGCGGGCGATGTCCGCGTGATTGGCGGGCAGCCGTGGGATCGGCCTGGCTCGGTTCTTCATGGCGGGTCAACCTGTCGGGCGTGAGATTCCCAGTCTGCGGGGAGTTCGCGGAGATCGATGAGGGCTTGCTCGACTTGTTCGCGCACCTGGGGGCCGTTGAGGCCGGTGGAGTCGTTGGCGGCGAAGAAGAGGGATCGGCCGTCGCGTTCGATCCAACCGACGAACCAACCGAGGTCGCTGTGGACGCCGTCGACGGGGCCGCTGTAGGTCCCGGTTTTGCCGCGGTAGGTCCAGCCGGGTCCTTGGGCGAGGATCATGATGTCTTTGAGCCCTTGGAGTGCGTGTGCGGAGACGGGGAGGGCACCGGCGTGGATGCGGGTGAGGAAGGCGATCTGTTCGTGAGCGGAGATGCGGAGGGAGCCTCGGAGCCAGAAGGTGGTGAGGCCTGAGGAGGAGTCGGCGTTGCCGTAGTGCAGGGATTCGAGGAGGTGCTGCATGCGGGGCTGGCCGACGCGGCGAGCGAGTTCCTGGTAGTACCAGAGGACGGAGTAGGCGAAGGCGGAGCGGAGGGAGTGGTCGCGGTTGTTGAGTTCGCGCTGGTGGGGGGTGCCGTCCCATGGGAGAACGTGGTCGGGGTCGGGGATGACGCCGGTGTGGAGGCCGATGAGGGAGTTGGGGATTTTGAAGGTGGAGGCGGGCGGGAAGCGGCGGTCGGCCTGGGTGGGATTGAGGACGCGAGAGTCGTTCGTGGAGTCGTCGACGAGGACGAGGCAGGCGCGGTCGGGGGAGGTGAAGGCGCGGGCGGCCGCGGCTTGGAACTCGTTGCTCGGTGGGAGCGTGCGTGTGGTGCTGGTGCAGCCGGAGAGGAGTGCGAGGAGCGCAAGAACGGCGGTGCGCGGGCGGTGGTGCATGATCGGCTCCGTGTGGGTGTGACGGGGCCGATGTTTTCGGCGATTGGGGGTTGGGTGCGAGAGGGGAATCGAGGGGGGGATCGAGAGGGATCAGGGAGAGTCGACGGGGTGGGGCGAGTGGGGCTTTCGGCGGGTGGGCTTGGGTTCGGAGGTGGGGTCGGAGCGAGCCGTCGATGCCACGCTCGGGGGATCGAGGGTCGGTGGTTCATGGGCACCGATCGCCGTGTGCCTCGGCGATCGGTGGCACATCGATCGGTGGCACGGATCGAGAGTCCGATCGATCGGTGCTGTTGTGCCGGTAGGTTGAAGGTCGGAAGGTTGCGGGGGTGAGGGAGGAGGGTCGGAGGGTTGGAGGGAGGCGTCGTCGGCGGGGCGGGCGGCTTTGGTGTGGAGCATCTGGCTGGTGAGGCGGGCGAGGGCGGTGGCGGCGCGGCGTGTTTCGATGGTGGAGGGGGAATCGAGGATGCACTGGTGGAGGTGGCCGGCGGCGCCTTCCTGGTGCTGGCGGGCGGCGATGCGCTGGTGGCGTTGCTGGAAGCGTTCGAAGGTGTCGAGGGTGTCGATGACGACGGGGTCTTTGGCGAAGGCGAGGAATTGGGCGGGGGAGAGTTTGTGCTTGGCGATGAGGTCTTCGATGCGGAAGTTGAGTTCGAAGAAGTCGGCGAGGAGAGCGGTGTGAGATGGCGCGTCGGTGCTCATGCAGAGTGAAGCCGCGGGCGGGCGTGTTTTTTCGCGGATGCGGGGGAATGTGAGCGGAAGAGGATGCGGTGACGGGGTGTGTGCGCACGGGGGTGGTGAGTGGGATGAGATATGGAGAGAGTCGAAGTGTGGACGGCTGTGGCGGCGTGGGGATGGGGCTGATCTGTTAGGATTGCCGCATGAGACGAGTGATGGCGGCGATGATGATGGTGGTGGGGCTGGTTGTGTGTGCGGGGTGTTCGGCGGCGACGCGTGTGGTTTTTATCGCGGCGGAGGATGAGTACCGATCGGAGGAGACGCTGCGACTGCTGGGGGAGGAGATGGCGGCGAAGGGGTGGGAGACGACGCTGCTGACGGGGTGGCCTGACCAGACGGCGGCGGACAATGTGCCGGGGCTTGGGGCGCTTGCGGGCGCGGATCTGGTGGTGGTGTACATGCGGTTTCGGGTGCTGCCGGCGGAGCAGGTGGCGGAGCTTGAGCGGTATCTCAGGAGCGGGAGGCCGGTGATCGGGTTGAGGACGAGCACGCACGCGTTTGCGTATCCGGCGGGGCATGAGCTGGTGTGGTGGAACGGATTTGGGGAGCGTGTGCTTGGGGCGCCGTGGATTCGGCACTTCGGGCATGAATCGACGACGGAGGTGGAGTATGCGGCGGGGGCGTCGGGGAGCGAGCTGCTTGCGGGAGTGGAGCCGGGGTTTCGGGTGAGGTCTTGGTTGTATGACTTGGAGGGGCGATATCCGCCGGCGGGAGCGCGGGTGTTGCTTGTGGGGCATTCGTGCGATGCGAGTGGAGCGCGTGTGGCCGGGCGGGAGCCGAGCGCGGTGGCGTGGACGAGGCGAACGCCGTGGGGCGGGCGTGTGTTCATGACGACGCTTGGTCATCCGGAGGACTTTGAGAGCGGGTCATTTCGGGTGCTGATGCGGAACGCGATGGAGTGGGCGGTGAAGGGTGAGGAGAGGTGAGCGGAGCGTGGTGGGAGGTAGGATGGGCGCATGTGTGGTCGGTACACGTACCTGTTCACGTGGCGGGAGCTGGCTCGGCGTTTGGGGCTGCTGGGTGTTCCTGAGGAGGAGTTGACGCCGCGATACAACGTGGCGCCGAGTCAGGTTGCGCCGGTGGTTCGGCGTGGGGAGCGAGGGCGTGAGGGCGTGATGATGCGGTGGGGATTGACGCCTCGGTGGGCGCGGGATGTGTCGGAGGGGACGCGGAATTTCAACGCGCGATCGGAGACTGTGGCGGAGAAGCCGACGTTTCGCGAGGCGTTTCGTGATCGGCGGTGTGTGGTTCCGATCTCGGGGTTTTATGAGTGGCGGGTGTTGCGTGAGGGGAAGAAGCAGCCTTATTACATCCGGCGGCGTGATGGCGGCCCGATGGCGTTGGCGGGTGTGTGGGAGCGGTGGGGAGGGGGTGGGGCAGGTGGTG
>DDSG01000180.1:0-122 GCA_002343325.1 Phycisphaerales bacterium UBA2396
TTCGCCTGCGGTGCTTACGCTGTCGAGCACGAGCATCGCATCATCGAGACTCAGGAGCGCATCGTGCGTGACATCAGCCAACGACCCGATGATGCAGGCACCAGAGCACTGCGGGATCGGCC
>DDSG01000180.1:262-77844 GCA_002343325.1 Phycisphaerales bacterium UBA2396
CCCCCCCGGGGGGCGGGGGGCCCGCCCCCCGATTCGCAAATGATTTTGCCCCCGGGGGGGCGTTCCCGAGCGGGGCGGGGGGGGCCCCCCCCCGAAGGGGGGGGGGCGGCCCCCCCCCCGAACCCCCCCCGCCACTCGGACAGGACATCAGATGCCGCATTGACGAAGGAGCTCGCCACAGCGATGTCGGTGACTCCATCGCCGTTGACATCGCGTATGCCCACAACCCGTGCCGCGAACATCTTTCCAGCATCACCGAACGATCTCTGCATCACCTGTCCGCTGAGGCCACAGAGAAGGTACATCGCACCGCGCCGGCTCGAAGGCCCGCTGCTCGTGGCGAGAGGCGCGGCCACGATGATCTCGGTGAAACCATCACCGTTGAGGTCTTCAATGACTACCACGTCGTTCCCGAAAAGCTCGTTGGCGTACGGGGCGATAAAGGATTTTTCCACTTCGCCATCCACCGACCTTCGGAACGCCACGTCGGCGATAATCTGTTGACTTGTTGCCGAGTCCCACGCCGTCATTGCCGACATCAACTCAACGACGCCGTCACCATTCAGGTCGGTGAACGACACTCGCTTGGTCCATGGCTGCCCCCCCCCCCCGCTCCCGCATTTGCTGACGTAAGCAGCAGAATACTGCCGAGCGCGACACTCCATGTGCGATGCCTGCGTGCGACGGCAGGACGGCTCATTCCCTCGATGTTCACCATGTTTCGCTTCTCCATGTTCGCCGGGTTGACTGCAGCCGATGTGGTTTCGCGACCAGTCTCGTGGGCACCCATGAATGACGAAGCGAGATTACCATGACCACAGATCAACGTCAACACGCCTTTGTTTCGATACTTTGAGAACAACACAGGGGACATACCGGATTCGCGATATATCCATCCGTATTGCATGCCGCCTTACATTGAGGAGTGAGTTCAGGTCATTGGATACTGAGGCAAGCAACACGGTTGGATGAGCACACGGCCGTATCGCTTTCAGCCTTGCGGCGCGTGAAGTTGAGCAGTGAGGGAGAGTGACCCTTTCCAACGGGTTGCCCTTGCCGGCCATCATTAGGGCAGGCCCAAGGCGGACGCGGCGCCCCGCGCGTACCCTGCGGCATGACGATTTCCCATGCGACGGCCCCCACCCGGATCGAGAAGGACACGATGGGCGAGATGCCCGTTCCCGCCGACGTGCTCTACGGCGCATCGACCCAGCGGGCGGTGCTGAACTTCCCGGTCTCGGGGCGGCCCGTGCCTCGCTCGATCCTGACGGCGTACGCCCTGCTCAAGGCGGCGTGCGCCCGGGTGAACAACCGCCTCGGCAGGCTCGACGCCGACCGGACCGCCGCCATCGTCGAGGCCTGCCGTGAGATCGAGGATGGGCTGGCCTCGTTCGGCGGGCTGGCGCGGCACTTCCCGGTGGACATCTACCAGACCGGCAGCGGGACCAGCACCAACATGAACGTCAACGAGGTCGTCGCCAACCTCGTCTGCGTCCGCCGGCATAAGCCCATCGGCTCGTCGAAGGACGCGGCGTACCTCGCCTCGGGCGGCGTGCACCCCAACGACCACGTCAACATGGGGCAGTCGTCCAACGACACCTTCCCCACCGCGATGCACGTCGCCGCGGCCATGCTCATCAAGAACGAACTGCTCCCGGCGGTCAAGGCGGTGGCGGCCCGCCTCGACCAGCACGCCAAGGCGTGGGACAAGATCGTCAAGATCGGGCGCACGCACCTGCAGGACGCCACGCCGATCCGTCTCGGACAGGAATTCTCGGGATATGCCTCGCAACTCCACCACGCCGAGGAACGCCTGCACCGCGCACTGCACACGCTGGGCGAGCTGGCGATCGGCGGGACGGCGGTCGGGACGGGGATCAACTGCCACGAGCAGTTCGGCGCGATGGTCGCCGCCGACCTGACACAGGTCACGGGGATCCACTTCCGAGAGGCCGTGAATCACTTCGAGGCGCAGCACACCCGCGACGCGTACGTCGAAGTGTCGGGGCATCTCAAGACCCTCGCGGTCGCGCTCAGCAAGGTCGCCAACGACATCCGCTGGATGGGTTCGGGGCCGCGCTGCGGGCTGGGCGAGCTCATCCTGCCGGCGGTGCAGCCCGGGTCGTCGATCATGCCGGGGAAGGTGAACCCGGTGATCTGCGAGAGCATGATCATGGTCTGCTGCCAGGTCGTGGGCAACGACACGGCGATCAGCCTTGGGAGCTTCGGGGGCGTGGGCTCGATCCTGGACCTCAACGTGGCGATGCCGATGATGGCCCACAACCTGCTGGAATCGATCCACCTGCTCGCCAGCGCGTGCACGATGTTCGACCAGAACCTGCTCAAGGACCTCAAGCCTGATGAAAAGCGGTGCAAGGAGCTCATCGAGGGGTCGCTGGCGATGTGCACGAGCCTGGTGCCGGTGATCGGGTACGACAAGTCCGCCGCCCTCGCCAAGGAAGCGTTCAAGCAGGGCAAGACGGTGCGCCAGCTCGCCCACGAGACGGTTGTGGGCCAGAAGGACAACGCCGGGAAAGTCATCACCGCCGCGGATCTGGACGCGTACCTCGACCCGTGGTCGATGACCCTGCCCGGCGGCGAGGGCTCGGCCGGCGGGTGATCCCCGACACCTTCATCCAGCTTCCACCCTCCTCTCCCCGCACAGGGCCCAGCACCATGACCAACCCCCACGGGCAGCATCTCTCCCGGACCGCCAAGGGCGCGATCAACCGCTTCTATGCGCACGCCGACACGCGCAATCTGAACGCGGCCCAGGAACTGGTCTCGGACCTGGCGCTGGCGGCGGACGACAAAGCCCGCGAGAAGCTGTGGAAGAAGGCGGGCGATGTGCTCAAGCGGCTGGGTGTCCCCCCGCAGACGGCCGACCCGATCCTGACCCAACGCAACCTCACCCGTCTGGCCGAACTGACGGCAAGTCTCGCGTCGCGCAAGTAGAGGGCGGGGTCGGTCTACGCAACCAATTGCAGGTCTTGCCCGAGCCGTCGCAGCAGGTCGCGTCCGCGGTCGGTGAGGCGCAGGTCGAAGACGCACGCGGTGTCGGTGATGTAACCGCCGCGTTGGAGCGCGAGCCACGCCTCGGCGCAGCGATCACCCAACCCGAGCCAGAGCATGTCATCGAACCGCTTGCCGTCCCCGGCCGCGAGCGCACGGAGCGCCTCGGCCACCACCCGTCCCGACCTGGAATCCACCCGCATACCCGTCTCCTTCGCGCAGAAACACCCGACGGCAACAAGGCCGCCTCAGAAAGAACCCAGAATGTGGTGATGCACGCGGAGACGCCAGCCGGGCCGGCACAATGAATGAACAAGTGCGTCGAACGCCGAGCCGACAGAACGCCGCCCGGTGCATCACGTCCCACCAACCGAGATCCTGTTCGAGCGTGGCCGCCACGCGGTTCCATCCGACCGAATGTGGTAGTCTCTCCGCCCGACCCCCCCACCGCCTTCCCACCGCCCACCAGACCCGGGGCGAAGCCCCCATTGAAGGAGATCCGCATGTCGAGCCCTCCGCAGACGTCGAACGAAGCCATTTCCCGCCGCGATGTGATCCGCACCGGCGTGGCCTTGGGTGGTGCGCTCATGCTGGGTGCTCCGGCGGTGCGGGCATCGAACAAGTCGGGGCTGGGGCCGATCATTCTCGGGTCCGGCGAGCACCAGTACGAGTGCACGCACGACTGGGCCCAACTCCCCTCCGACGGGGGGATCGCGTTCGGGAACACGCACGGCGTGGCGTTCGACAAAGCCGGGAACTGCTACATCAAGCACACGGTCCACGCGACGAGCCGGAAAGCCGACGCGGTGTGCGTCTTCGACCCCGAGGGGCGGTTCGTGCGGTCGTTCGGGGCGGAGTACCGCGGCGGTGCGCACGGCCTGCACCTTGCTCGCGAGAAGGACGGCGAGTTTCTCTATCTTGCCGACTGCAACCGCGGCGTCGTCCAAAAGACCACGCTGACGGGCGAGGTGGTGCTGGACGTTGCCTGGCCCGAGGCTTCGGGGCTGTACGGGGGCAAGGGCGAGTACAAGCCCACCAATATCGCGGTCGTGACCTCGGGCCCGAGCGCGGGCGACTTCTATGTCGCGGACGGGTATGGGAAGAACTGGATCCACCGGTACAACGCCAAGGGCGAGTACCAGGGCTCGTTCGGCGGGCCGGGCAAGGAACGCGGGCAGGTCTCGTGCCCGCACGGGATCGCGGTGGACGAGCGTTCCGGCACGCCGACGCTGGTCGTCGCCGACCGATCCAACCGCAGGCTGCAGACGTTCACGCTCGACGGGCGGCACCTGTCGTTCGTGACGGTAGAGATGCGTCTGCCCTGCCACTTCGATGTGCGGGGCGATCTGCTGCTGGTTCCGGATCTCGAATCGCGGGTGACCCTGCTGGGCAAGGACAACACGCTGGTTGTTCACCTGGGCGACGGGATGCAGGACGGCGGGCCGGGCGGGTCGATCCGCGGGGAAGCCCGCGAGAAGTTCGTTCCCGGCAAGTTCATCTGCCCGCACTCGGCCGCGTTTGACAACCGCGGGAACATCGTGGTGGTCGAGTGGGTCGAGGTGGGGCGCGTCACGCGGCTGCGGAAGGTCTGATCTCGATCATCCCACCGCGGCGCAGATCTTCGTGGCGCCGTCGCCGAGGTCGGCCGCCGCCTGAAGCGTCGGGAGGCTGGGCTTGGCGCTTTCGAGGAGCGCCCGGCCTTCCTTGACGTTGGTGCCTTCGAGGCGGACGACCAGCGGAACCTTGAACCCGATGGACCCGTCGTGGTTCACGTGCTTCTTGGCGGCGTTGATGATCCCCTGCGCGATGACGTCGCACTTCATGATCCCGCCGAAGATGTTGACGAGCACGCCTTTGACGCGTCGGTCGGACAGGATGATGCTGAAGGCCTCGGTGACGGCCTCCTCGGTGGCGCCGCCGCCGACGTCGAGGAAGTTCGCCGGCTCGCCGCCGTGGAGCTTCACGACGTCCATCGTCGCCATCGCGAGCCCCGCGCCGTTGACGAGGCACCCGATGTTCCCGTCAAGGGCGACATAGGAGAGCCCGAACTTGCGGGCCCGCATCTCGGCGGGGTTCTCTTCCGTCGGATCGAACCAGTCCTCGATCTGCTTCTGGCGGAACATCCCGTTGTCGTCGAAGTTGAACTTCGCGTCGATGGCCATCACCTGGCCGTCGGGGTGTGTCGCCGAGGGGGGCGTGATGATCAGGGGGTTGATCTCGGCGAGCGCACAGTCCTTCTCGGCGTAGAGCTTGCCGAGCTTGACCATGATGTCGACGGCCTGGGCGACCTGCTTGCCGTGGAAGCCAAGGTCGAACGCCACACGCCTCGCCTGAGCGGGGAGCAGCCCGGCGATGGGGTGGAGGGGCTCCTTGATGATCGCTTCGGGCCGATCGTGCGCGATCTGCTCGATCTCGACGCCGCCCTCTCGGCTGGCGATGAGCATGTTCCGCCGTGTCTTACGGTCGGTGGTGACGGCGAGGTAGAACTCTTCCTTCCCGCCCCCGCGGCGGTCGGCGATGTCGGCGGCCTGGGCGACGAGGAGTTTCTTGACCTCGAGCCCTTCGGGCGGGGTCTGGGGCGACACCATGCGGTGGGTGAACATGAACCGGGCGGCCTCGGTGGCCTCCTCGGGAGTCTTCACGAGCTTGACGAACCCGGCCTTGCCGCGGCCGCCCGCGTGAACCTGGGCCTTGACCACCGCGAGCGGGGCCGCCATGCCCGAGGTCGATGTCTTGAAGGCGGCGGCGGCCTGCTCGAGCGAGTCGATCGTGACGCCGGAGGGAACCGGAATGCCCGCGTTCTGGAGGAGGGTCCTCGCCTGATACTCGTGGATCTTCATGGGCGGAGGATAGGCCCGGCGAGCCCCGCCCAACCCTCCCGCCCCCTCAGCGGATCTTGACCGAAGCCAGCCCGAGGATGAGGCAGACGATCGAGATGATCCAGAACCGGGCGACGATCTGCTGCTCGGTCCAGTGGGAGAGGTGGAGGTGGTGGTGGTAGGGAGCGCACTTGAAGACGCGCTTGCCCCCGGTCGCCCGGAAGTACGCCACCTGGATCATGACCGAGAGAATTTCGAGGATGAACACCAGGCAGAAAAGGGCGACGACCGCCTCCTGGCGGATGATCAGCGCAATGTACCCGATGAGCGCCCCCAGCGCCAGCGACCCGGTGTCGCCCATGAAGACCGAGGCAGGAGAGCAGTTCCACCAAAGGAAGCCGAGACAGGCCCCCCCCATGGCCCCGGCCATGACGGCCAATTCGCCCGCCCCTTCGATCCGCGGGACAAGAAGCCGCACCGCCATGTCGCTCCCCGCGACCCAGGCGAGCACGAACAGCCCGGCGGCGACAACGGCCGAGACCCCGCCCGCGAGCCCGTCCATGCCGTCGGTGATGTTGGCGGCGTTGGAGAGCCCGGCGATGAACAGCGCCCCGATGATGACAAACGCCGCCGTCGGAAGGATGATGAGCCCGGGCTGGACGACCGCCTCCATCTCGGCGTTGGGGACGTAGGTGCGTTGGAAGGGGAGGTTGAGAACACGGACGAGGTCGCCATTCTGCTGCGCGGCGAAGTAGGCGACGACGGCGGCGAGCCCGATCTGGAAGACAAACTTTTCCCAGGCGTAGAGCCCTTGTCGCGAGCCGGTGCCGCGACGCTTGGCGGTCAGCTTGAGCCAGTCGTCGGCGGCGCCGAGGCAGGCATAGGCCACGAGGACGAGAAGCCCGGCGAGGACGTAGAACCGGGAGAGATCGGCCAGGAGCAGGATGGAGACGACCATCGATCCGACGATGAGGATTCCGCCCATGGTGGGCGTGTTGGCCTTGCCCGCGGCGTGCTGGGAGAGGGCGGCCGAGTCAGAGACGCCCGCATCGCCGATCTTCATCCGGCGCAGCCAGCGGATTGTCGCCGGGCCGGCGGCGAGCACGAGCGCGAAAGACAACCCGGCGGCGAGCAGCGCGCGGAATTCGATCTCGTCGAGGAGTCCGAAGATTCTGTACAGGCCGTGCTCATCGAGCCAGTCCGTCAGGGAGCGCAGCAACAGATAGAGCATCGAAGATCAACTCCGTGGGAGAGTGTTGCCGGCGTGGGAGCCGCGGGAGACGTCGGAGGCCGTTTCAACCGACAACGGACGGGACAGGGCCGCGACCACCCCCTCGAGCCCCATGCCGCGGGAGCCCTTGAGAAGCACGGCGTCGCCCGGTCGCAGCTCGCCCGCGATCCCCGCGCACGAGGCGGGGGAGGAATCCGCCCATCGCACGACGCGGCAGGCGCGTGCGGCGGGGGATGTGCCAGCGAGCCCGCCGAAGACCCTCTCGGCGGCTTCGGCTCCGTGCGCCGAACGCGGGCCGACAAAGTGAATCTCGTCAAAGACGCCCGTGCGGGCGGCTGCCTCCCCCACTTCCGCGTGCAGGTCGGCCTCGGCGGGGCCGAGCTCGAGCATGTCGCCCAGGACCGCAACCCGCCTGCCACGAAATGCACCCGGGGCGCTCGCTTCGGCGCCGAGAATGTCGGCGAAGGTGCTGATCGCGGCCCGCATGGACTCGGGATTGGCGTTGTACGCGTCGTTGATGACCAGCACCCCGCCCGCGTCCTGCCTTTGGAGCCTCATCTCGGGGCCGACCACGCGTTCGAGCCCCGCGGCGATCGTCACGGCATCGAGCCCGAACCGGGTTGCGACGCCCACCGCAGCCGCCACGTTGAGGGCGTTGTGCCGACCGAGCAGCGGGACGCGGAAGGTGTCGCGGCGGTTGACGGTGACCCGGATTCCATCGAGCCCGCACGCGACGTCCGTCACGCGGAGTTCGGCCGAGGGATGAACGCCGAAGGTCACAAGCGTCAGATCGGGGCGGCGTGCGGCGATTGCTCGTGCGGCGGCCTCGAGTTCCGGGGCATCGATCCCGACAATCGCCGTGCCGCCCGTTGCGACATGAGGGAGCACCGCGCATTCCTCGTTCGCGACACCCGCCAGGTCCTTGAGCCCTTCGAGGTGCTCGCGGCCGAGGCTCGTGATGACCGCGATGTCCGGAGTGACGACCCTCGCGAGGGAATCGATCTCGCCCGGCGCGTTGGTTCCGACTTCGCAGATCACAAAGTCATCCCCCGGGCGGGCATTGAGCAGCGTCAACGGCACGCCAAGAGCGTTGTTGAACGACTTGGGCGAATGCGTCCCGCGGAGCGTTTTGCCCAAGGCCGCCGCGACGAGACGAGTGGTCGTGGTCTTGCCGTTGGACCCGCCGATACTGACGACGCGGGTGCCGGGCATGGCCCGCCGAACGGCCGCGCCGAGCGTAAGCAGCGCGTCTGGGCACGAGCGGACGCGAACGATCCCCGCGGTCACCGCGATGCGTTCGAGGTCGCCCGGGGGCACGCGCGCCGGGTCTTCGATGACGACGAGGCTCGCGCCGCTCGCGGCGGCGTTGGCGGCGTACCGATGCCCGTCGGTTCGTTCGCCGCCGAGCGCGAAGAAGACCTGCCCCGCGCGGACCGCGCGCGAGTCGATCGCGGCGCCGTGCGGCTCTCGCGGCGTGCCGGGCTTGGCGATCCACTGGCCGCCCATGACCCGAACGATGGTGTCGAAAGTCCAGAAGCTCATGCCGTCCCGTCCGTGAACGTGCCCGCCGATCGCGGGCGTCCTGCCCGCGGGAGAGGGCAAGACTAGCCATCCAGCCCGCGGCGCGTTCCCCGCCTGCGTGGCGGGACAACCACCGAGACACCGCGTCTGACCTCGAGCGCCTCACGGGCGACTTCGCGATCGTCGAAGTGGATGCTGACCATGCCCCCCCGCCCGTCGGGGAGGATTTGCTCGGTCTCGTGACCCTTGCCGGCGATGACCACGACGTCTCCCGCGGCCGCGCTGGTGACGGCATGCCTGATCGCCTTGGCCCGGTCGGCCTGCACCGTCACCTTGTCCCGCTGGGCTTGGGGGATGCCCGCCAGGACCATGTCGATGATGTCGCCCGGGCGCTCGGTGCGCGGGTTGTCCGAGGTGACAACGACCACATCGCCGTGAGCGGCTGCGGCAGCACCCATCTTGGGGCGCTTGGTCCGATCTCGGTCGCCCCCGCACCCAAACACCACCCAAAGCCGACCGCCGCCTCGGACCGCCGCAACGGCCCGGAGCACGGAGTGCAGCCCGTCGTCGGTGTGGGCGTAGTCGACAAAGACGTGGACGTCGTCGCGACGATCCGACACGCGTTCGATCCGCCCGGGCGGGGCGGACACCCCGGCGAGCCCCTCGCGGATCTCAGCCGGGGAGAGGCCGAGCGTGGAGGCGGACGCCACGGCCTGGAGCAGGTTCATGGCGTTGTACGACCCGATCAGCGGGATCATCGCCTCGATCGAACCTTCGCCGCCCATCGGGCCGGTGAGCCGCACGCGCATGCCTTCGAGCGATTCGGACAGGATCTCGATCCGCCAGGGCGCATCACTTCCGCTGCCCGATCGGCACCCGACCACTTTCGCCGGGCAATCCCGCACCATCCGCTCCCACGACGGGTCGGCGACATTGACCAATGCCGTCGCCCCCTTGGGGAGCATGTCGAAGAGCTTCGCCTTGGCGGCCGCGTACCGCTCCATCGTGCCGTGATAGTCCAGGTGGTCCTGGGTCAGGTTGGTGAAGCAGGCGACATCGAACGCGAGCGCCTCAACCCGCTTCTGATCGAGCGCGTGGCTTGATGCTTCGAGGGTCACCGCGACACACCCCGCTTCCACCATGGACGCGAGGGTCCGCGAGATCTCGATCGCGGGTGGGGTGGTCATCATCGCGCGGGCGGTTTCTCGTCCGTCATCGATGACCACGGTCCCGATGAGCCCGCAGCGCCGCCCCGCCGCGTTCAAGAGTTGCCACACGAGCCAGGTCGTGGTCGTCTTGCCGTTGGTCCCGGTGACCGCCACCACATCAAGCTTGGACGAGGGGTTCCCGTAGAACCGCTCGGCGAATAGGGCCGCCGCACGCGGCACGTCCCCCGTCGAGACAACCGCCACGTTCGGACAGGCCTCGCGGATCGCCCCCGCCTCGGCGCTGTCGGTCAGGATCGCCGTCGCCCCGGCCTGGGCGGCATCGAGCGCGAACCGCCGCCCGTCGGCCTTGAGCCCCGCCCGCGCCACGAACAACGACCCCGGGACCACCGTCCGCGAGTCCTCCGTCAGATCGCAGACGCGGACCTCGGACGCTCCGGGCGTCTCAAGCCTCACCGGCAGACCTTCGGCCAATGCTCCAAGCTTCATCAACACCCTCACGAACCACGCCCCCACACGCCCACGCGACTGTATCGTCCATTCTGCGATCAGCGGATCAACCCGGCACGATCAGCATCGCGTCGCCGAACGAGAAGAACCGGTACTCGCGAGCCATCGCCTCCGCGTAGAGCTCCTTGAGCCGACCGACCGACCCGGGCAGCATCGAGCCCACCATCGCCATCAGCGTGCTCCGCGGCAGGTGGAAGTTGGTCAGCAGCCCGTCCGCCCACCGCCACCGATACCCCGGCGTGATCAGCAGCCGGGTCGAGATCCACCCCGGCACCCCACCCGCCCCGGCTCCCACGCAAGTCTCCACCCCAACTCCCTGCCGGTCCCCCACCATCCACCCCTCGGGCAGGTCCCCCTCCATCGCCCTGGCATAGGTCTCGAGCGTTCGCGCCGAGGTCGTCCCCACGGCGATCACCCGCCGACCCTCGGCCCTGGCCCGCACGACCTCGTCCACCGCCCCTTCCGACATCGAGCACCATTCCGCGTGCATCGGATGCCGTTCCACCTCGTCCACTTCCACCGAACGGAACGTCCCCGTGCCCACGTGCAGCACCACCTCGGCCCGGCAAACCCCCATCGAATCCAGCTCCGCGAGCAACGCCGGCGTTAGGTGAAGCCCGGCCGTCGGTGCCGCGACCGAGCCGGCCGAATCCCCCCGGGCGTACACCGTCTGGTACCGAGCCCGATCCTCCCCCTCGGACACCTCCACCCCGCTGTGCTTCCGTGCCCGCAGGATGTACGGCGGCAGCGGGGTCCGCCCCACCGCGTCCAACACCTCGACCGCCGGCCTCGGCACCGGCGAACCATCATCCCGCAGCACGCGCACCACCCACGACCCGGGTTCGTCCTCGGGCCCGCGCCGATCGCACCGCAGCCTGAGCCCCCCCGACCCCTCGGGCGAGGCCAACGCCACGTCAACACCCTCGCGGATCCGCTTTCCGCGCAGCAAGACCGTCCATACACCCGGGGCTTCCTCCGACAGGAAGAGCCCCTCGACGTGCCCGCCCGTATCGGCCCGCACCCCTTCGAGCCGAGCGGCGACCACACGGGTCGCATTGAGCACCAACAGATCCCCAGGGCGCAACAGCCCCGGCAAGTCCGCCACGCACCCGTGCCTCGTTACCGATCCTGAACCCCGATCGATCACCATGAGCCGCGCCGACTCTCTCGGCTCGGCGGCCCGGGTAGCGATGAACCGCTCGGGCAGGTCGTACTCCAGATCCGACGTTCGCAACATGCCGCTCTCCTGCAACACGCCGCGTTGCCGCGCCCCCACACCTCCCCCCACACCCCACCACCCGCGCAAACAGCACCGGCGTCGCACGCGGAGCACCCGGGCTTGGGCCCGCCTCTCTCTCGTTGTGCGCGGCGATCTTATCGCCCCGCCCCCACCCGTCACGCCCAGCGCCGGGCCTCGCCCCAGCCGTACCGAACCCGGGCACGCCCCGTGTACCCGGTTTCTTCGTGCTCATCCAACCACAGACCAGCGCGATCAACCCGGCTCTTGCCACCGCCTTCGCTCGGGCGGCCCAGCCCCCTTCGGGGTCGTTCGCCGCTCACGACGCGGCCCCACCGCCGTTTGATCGCCGGCTGGCTCGGATCAACGCCGAGGAACCGGGCGTGCCCAAGCCCTATCACCAGTTCCTGCGAGAGCAGAACACACGCATCGACGTTGAGGCCTTGGCGTTCCGGGCCGCGTGCGTCAGTGCCGCCATCCACCAGAGGCAACACCAGGCCCGCACCGCACTCGCTCTCTCGCCCCATTCGCCGCCGAGCCCCCCCAGCACGGCCCCCCAACCCGCGCCGGGCGCCGCCCCGAACCTCCAGGCCATTCGCAGGCTCGACCTGCTGGCCTGATGGCGGCGGGGCACGGGCGCGACGACGCGTGTAGCCTGCGGCATGCGCACGATGCTCGTCGTTCTTGCCCTGCTGCTCGCCGGATGCGCCGGTTCACCCCGGCTTGGCGACCGCCTGCCCAGGCGTGGCGACGAGATCGTGGTCGCCGGTCAGTACTTTCACACGGGGGCACCGGTCGTGCTCTGGACCGATCCGGGCGGTTACGACGCCTACCGCGTCGAACGCCGATTCGCGGCCTTTGAGAGATCAGACTGGGACTCGACGCGTGCCGAGTGGATCGCCAAGAACGACGGACGGGTGCTCACACCCAACCGCTACGGGCTTCGTGCCGCCGGACTCTCAGAAGAACAGCGGGAACAGGTACGCGGCGGGGGGTGGTCTCTCGACCAGCTCCAGGATCGGATCGACCAATTCGTGCTCCATTACGACGTCTGCGGGACCGCCCGGCAGTGCTTCAACATCCTGCACGATCACCGCGGGCTTTCCGTTCACTTCCTGATCGATCTCGACGGCACGATCTACCAGACCCTCGACCTCAAGGAGCGCGCCCGGCACGCCACCATCGCCAACGACCGCTCGGTCGGTGTCGAGATCGCCAACATGGGCGCGTACCAAGTCGGCAAGCCCAATCCCTTCGATCAGTGGTACGCCACCGACAACGCCGGACGGACCGTGATCACCATTCCCCCTCGCTTCAAGGACGGTGGCCTCCGCGTTGCGCCCACCGCGGAGCGTCCTCTCCGGCCGCGTGGAGACAAGCCGATCGTCGGCACCGTGCAGGGCATGGATCTGGTGATGTACGACCTGACCGACGCACAGTACGAGAGCCTCGCGAAGCTCTCCGCCACGCTGTGCACCGTGCTGCCCAGAATCCGACCGGATTACCCGCGTGACGAGCAGGGCAGGCTGGTCACCCGCATGCTCACGGAAGATCGCTTCTCGGCCTTCGGCGGGATCCTCGGGCACTACCACGTGCAGACCAACAAGCAGGACCCGGGCCCCGCGCTCGATTGGGATTGGCTCATCGACGAGACGAAGCGGCTGATGCGTGAGAGACCCGCGGCCGCCGAGCCCGCCCCGCGCTGAAGTCACACGCTCGCCGGGTGCCACATCGTCTTCATCTCAACCAACGGCTCGATCCACCAGGGATGTTCGCACGTGTTCTTGTCCGCCAGATCCACACCTTCGTGGATCGAAACCCGCTTGAGGTTCTCGGCAACGCCCTTGCGGAGCGTTGCGCCCTCCGCGGCGGAGAGATTGATCGCGATGACGCCGTCGATGTCGCGGTGCGAGGCGACAAAGGGCAACAGCTCCGACCGATCGCCCGTCAGGATGTTGACCACGCCGCCCGGCACATCGCCCGTCGCGCACGCCTCGGCGAAGATGGCCGCGGGGATCGGGTGTGTGGAACTGGCGACGGCAACCACAGCATTCCCGGAGACGACCGCCGGCGCGAGCACGGACACCAGCCCGAGCAGGGGCCGATCGTCCGGAGCCAGCGCGGCCACGACGCCCATGGGCTCGGGCACCGTGAAGTTGTAGTAAGGCCCCGCGACCGGGTTGTTGCACCCGAGCACCTGCGCGTACTTGTCCGCCCAGCCCGCGAAATGGACCAGGCGATCGATCGCGAGCGTGACTTCCTGCTCGGGCGAGAGCGTCTTGCGCCCCTTGGCCGCCTTGGCCGATTTGCCCCCCGTCGCGGCGATCGCCTCGGCGAGTTCTCGTCGCTTGCCCTCGACCATTTCCGCGACGCGATAGAGGATCTGACCTCGAAGGTACGCCGTCGCTCGGGCCCAACCGGGCTGGGCCCGGCGTGCGGCCTCGACCGCGTCGCGCAGGTCCTTCCGCGAAGCGCGGCACAGGTGTACGTCGCCCGCGTTCGTGCGCACTTCCATCGATCGGCCGCTCTCGCTGCGCGGGAACTTCCCGTCGATGAAGAGTTTGTACGTTTTCAGCACCGTCATGCGCTCGCTCATGGTCGCTCCACCTCAGAGTTGCACGTAGCCCCGAAGCCCCTGGACCCCGCCCTCGCGGCCGAACCCGGATTCCTTGAACCCGCCGAAGGGGCTCGCCGGATCGAACTTGTTGTACGTGTTCATCCATACCACCCCGGCCTTGAGCTGCCGGGCGATATCGAAGATCTTTCCGCCCTTGTCGGTCCACACCCCCGCAGCCAGGCCATAGGGCGAGTTGTTCGCCCGGGTGATTGCCTCCTCAGGCGTTCGGAAGCTCATCACGCTGAGCACCGGGCCGAAGATCTCCTCGCGGGCGATCGTGTGCGCCGGCTGGACGCCCGTGAAGAAGCACGGACGACAGAAGTAGCCTTTCGAGAACCCGCCATTGACCGATGCCCAGGGGTTCGAACCCGTGGGCGTGCCGCCACCGACATGCAGGTCCGCCCCTTCTTCCGCGCCGATGCGGACGTACTTCTCGATCGTCGCGAGTTGCTGCTTGGAGTTCACCGCACCAACGTCGGTGTTCTTGTCCATCGGATCACCGACGCGGAGGCTGCCCAGGCGGTGCCGCAGCTTCCTGACGACCATGTCGAGGATGGACTCCTGCACGAAGAGCCTCGACCCCGCGCAGCACACCTCGCCCTGATTGAAGTAGATGCCCGCGATGATGCCCTCGATCGCCTGATCGATCGACGCATCTTCGAAGATGATGTTGGCGCTTTTCCCGCCGAGCTCGAGCGTCAGCTTCTTGCCCGTCCCGGCCGTCGCCCCCGCGATCTTCTTCCCCACCTCGGTCGAACCCGTGAACGCGACTTTCGCGACGCCGGGGTGCGAGACCAGCGCGGCCCCCGTGCGCCCGTCGCCCGTCACGATGTTCACCACGCCCGGCGGCAGCTCGCACTCCTCGATGATCTCCGCCAGCCGAAGGGCCGTCAGCGGCGTCGTCTCCGCCGGCTTGAGCACCACCGTGTTCCCGCACGCCAGCGCGGGACCGATCTTCCACGCCGCCATCAGCAGCGGAAAGTTCCACGGGATCACCTGCCCGCACACGCCCACCGGCCTCGGCTGACGCCCCGGGAACGCATACGGCAGCTTGTCCGCCCAGCCCGCGTGATAGAACAGGTGCGCCGCCACCAGCGGCACGTCCACGTCTCGGCTCTCTTTGATCGGCTTGCCGCTGTCGAGCGTCTCGAGCACCGCCAGCTCGCGGGCCCGCTCCTGCACGCGACGCCCGAGCCTGAAGATGTACTTCGCCCGCTCGGCCCCGGGCAGCGCCGCCCACGCCCGCCCCGCCTTCTCCGCCGCCGACACCGCCGCATCGACGTCCGCCGTGGTCCCCTGCGCCACCTCCGCCAGCGTCTGCTCGTTCGCCGGGTTGATCGTCGCAAAGTGCGACGGCTCGCCCTTGCCCACACCACGGGGCGGCACGAACTTCCCGCCGATGAAGTGCCCGTACTTCGCGGCGATCGACACCTTCACCGTCTCGGGCGCCGGCGCATAGTCCCAGCCCGCTTTCGGAGTCGCCGTCGCCACGCCGTTGTCCTTCTCGCTCATGCTCGGTTCCGATCAGCTCTCGCTCTGGTCATACCCGGACGCGTACACCCCCGTCCGCATCCACCTCAACTGTCTCAGAATGTCGTTGCACAGCGCGCTGGCCCCAAAACGGAACAAATCCGGCGTCAGCCACTCGTCCCCCAGCGTCTCCTTCACCATCACCAGGTAGTGCAGCGCCTGCTTTGCCGTGCGGATCCCCCCCGCGGGCTTCATCCCGACGCGCTCCCCCGTCCGCTCGTACCAATCCCGGATCGCCTCGAGCATCACCAGCGTCACCGGCATCGTCGCCGCCGGCTGCACCTTGCCCGTGCTGGTCTTGATGAAGTCCGCCCCGTGCTCGTGCCGAACGCCCACCTCGCTCATCGCCCGGATCGCCAGATCGCTCGCCCGCCGGACATTGTCCAGCGTCTCCAGCTCGCCGGTTTCCAGAATCACCTTGAGGTGCGCCCGCCCGCACGCGACCTTGGTCTGCCGGATCTCCTCCGCGACCTCGTCGTACCGCCCGGCGAGAAACGCGCCGCGGTTGATCACCATGTCGATCTCGTCCGCGCCGGCCTCCACCGCCCGCCGAACATCTTCGAGCCGAACCTCCAACGGGTATTGGCCGCTCGGGAAACCCGTCGCCACCGACGCCACCTTGACCCCGCTCCCGCGCAGCGCTGTCACACACTCCCGCACCAGGTTCGGGTAGACACACACCGCCGCCACCTTGGGCAGCGTGCGGTCCTCCGGGTCCGGCACCATCGCCTTCCCGCACAGCGACCGCGCCTTCTCCGGCGAGTCCTTCCCTTCCAGCGTCGTCAGATCCACCATCGACAACGCCAGCCGGAGCCCGGACGCCTTCGCCGACGACTTGATCGACCGCTTCGTGAACGACGCGGCCCGCTCCCCCGCCATCACCGAATCCACACGCGGCGAATCAGTCCTCATCTTCGATTCTAGTGCGCGCCGGGCGGCCCCTCCTTCGCACCACCAGCCCATGCCGCCACCACCTCACGCACCGCCTCCAGACACGCCCCCGCACGCCACGCGTCGTCCCACAGGTCCGCGTGCCCCGCCCCGGGGATCACCACCAGCTTCCCCATGCCCGCCATCGCGACCGCCGACGACTCCGCCGGGGGGCACACCCCGTCCTCTTCCCCCACCAGCACGAGCACGCCGATCCCGCGTCGGTGGGCCTCGCCCGCCAACGCCCCGCGATCAAACCCGCGCCACCTCCACCCCACGCCCGCCCGCACCCCGCTCAGCCCAAGCGCCACGGGCAGCGTGAGCCTCCAGGGCAGCCCCGACCTGTGCAGCACATTCCGCGCGGGCGTGTCGGGCCTGCGATACGGTGCCTCCGCGATCACACCTTTGACCAGCCCATCTCGCCCCCGCGACGCCGCCGCCAGACTGATCCCCGCGCCCATCGAATAGCCGTACAGCAGCACTCCCCGCCCGTCCTCGTCCGCCCGCTCGGCAATCGCCAGCAGGTCCTCCCACTCCCGCGCGCCAAGCTCGCAGCGCCCGCCCGCCTCGCCGTGCCCGGGCGGGTCCCACACGACCACCCGGCCGCAGACCCGCGCCAGGACGCCCACACGCCCCAGCATCGTCACCCGCGAATCGCTCCACCCCGGCGTCAGCACCAGCGTCTCACCCCCCGCCACGTCACCTCGAACATCCCACACCGGCAGATCCACGCCACGACTGCGCACGCTCCACGTCTCGTACGCGCGCGGGGGCTCCATCTCCATCGGGTTCGACGCACGCCCCTTCGCCAGCGCCCACCCGTACCCGCGCCGCGGCGGCCTGGCGAGCATCCGCGCCGTCGCCCACACCCCGGCGGCCCACGCCACCCCGAATCCGACCGCGAAAATGCCCGCCGCATGCAGCACGTTCCACTGTACGCCCGCGACCCCGAAGCCAAAGCTAGAACCCCAGCAGGTTCTTGACGTCATTGAATGTCACGACGATGAACATCGTCCCGATCAACGCCAGGCCCGCCAGCGCCGCCACGTTCTGGAATCCGATCGACGGCGGCCTCCCCGTGATCTGCTCGTACAGAATGAACAGGAACTGCCCCCCGTCCACGATCGGCAGCGGGAGAAAGTTCACCACCGCAAGGTTCACCGAGATCAGCGCCAGGAAAAACAGCAGCCACACCAGCCCGCGGTCTGCGATCAGCGTTCCCACGTGCGCGATCCCCACCGGCCCCTTCAGATGCTCCACCCGCACCGTGCCCTCAAAGAGCCGGGCGAAGGTCGCGTAGGTCATCATCATCACCCGGTGCGTCTCCGACACCCCCAGCGTGAGCGCCTCCCACGCCGACCCGGCCTTGAGCACCGTCTCCTCGAACGCAAAGGCGCCTTCGCCCAAGGGGCTGCGCCACCCCAGCGCCATCAGGCCCCGAACCTCGTCCGACGTCATGCTCCAGACCACCGACCGCTCCCCGCCCGCGGGCGCCGGCAGCGAGAAGGTCATCGCCACGTCCGCGCCCGTCCCCGCAAGCGCGGCCGGTCCCAGCGCCTCTCTCAACACCGCACGAACGTCGGCGAACGTCGCGACATTGCGTCCGCCCACCGCCGTGATCGTTGACCCCGGCACAATCCCAAGCCGAGCCGCCGCCGGTGTTCTGGGCTTCGTGCCTTCCGACAGATCCGTCAGCTCCGCCGGGGGGCGTGCCAGAAGCGTCGAGTCGTCGATGGTGTTCCCGGCGCCGAACCCGATCCGCCCCTGCCGATCGACCTTGCATTCCAGTTCCACCCGCTCACCATCGCGGAGCACCGCGACGCGGATCGTTCGCCCCGCGTGCCCCTGGATCTCCGCCATTCCCGCCGCCAGCCCCGGGTACTCCACCGCGCCGATCCGCGCGAAAATATCCCCCTTGAGCAGCCCGCCTTTGTTCTCCTCCCCCACCACCTTCATCACGGGCACCAGGCCCAGCAGGTGCTCCACCACCTGCTTCGCGCCGCTCGGTGCGGGCACCAGATCCTCCTCGAACAGAGGCCTGGGCATCGCCGAGACACGCACCTCGCGCCCGTCAGGCCCGACGAAGGCGACCTCGACCGCACGTCCCTCCGACCGGCGAAACGCCCGCGCAACATCCGCCGACGTGGACGCCGGCTCGCCCCCAGCGGCAATGACACGCATGCCGGGCTCCACACCCGCGAACCCCAGCTTCGTGAGCTGCGCCGCGAACGCCGCCCGCGCCGGCTCGGCCTCGATATTCACGATCTCGCCCGACCGCGCGGGCTCGATCCCAAGCTCCAGCAGGCCGCTCAGCCGACCGACCTCCGGCACCACCTTGAACCGCAGCCGCCCCTCGACCCCCGCACGCTCCACCTCAAGCTCAACCGCCCGCCCGCGCCTCGCCATCGACGAGGCCAGCACGAGATCGTTGAAGGAATTGGGCTTCTTCCCGTCGATCGACACCACCGTGTCCCCCGACCGAAGCCTGGCAGCCTCGCCGGAAAGCCCGAGCTCCCCCGCGTTCTCCGCGACCGCCTTGCCCGCAGGGGTGTACGCCGAGACGTCCCCAACCTTCGGCGGCATCGTCTTGAGCCCCGCGAAGAAGACCACGATGAACAACGCCGCAGCCGCCAGCACGTTCATCACCACGCCCGCCGAGATCACCACCATCCGCTTCCAGGGGATGCAGGCCTGATACCCGTCCTTCTCCGCGCTCACCGCCTCGGGATTCCCATCCTCCTGCCCGAGCATCTTCACATACCCGCCGAAAAGGACCCAGTTAAGCCGGTACTCGGTGGGCGAGATCTCTCGACCTTCGTGCACAACCACGCCGCCCGCCCGCCGCTCGCCGGACGCCGCCAGTGCCGCGTACTCGCCGTCGCTCGAACCTCGCCGCAGCCCGAGCCCCTTCCGCCACGAGAGCACCGCCGGGCCGAACCCGATCGCAAAGGCGTGCACGCGGATCCCCGCCCAGCGGGCCGCCACGAAGTGCCCCAGCTCGTGCACGAAAATGATCGCCGTGAACCCCAGCACCACCAGGCCAAGGTCGGCCAACGTCGAGAGCACGCTCAGGATCGCCTGCATAGACCGATCCTATCGGCCCGATCGCCGCATCGCCCCCACCATCGCGCCCGCCAAAAACAACCCCGCGGCCGCCTTCGCGACCGCGGGGAGTCTGTCCGATCAACCATCGCGGGAAGCCCGCGGGTCGATTACTTCTTGTACTTCACGCTGCAGCCGTAGGCCTTGGTCTCGGCCGTGGTGACCTTCTTGCCCGCGAGGATCTCGTCGAGGGCCTTGGTGACGTAGTTGGTCTCGCCGACCTTCTCGCCCGGGTTGTCGTCGATGGCGCCCATGTAGGCGACTTTGCCGTCGGCGCCGATCACGTAGCACGCCGGGGTGTTGCGGGCGCCATAGGCCTTGCCCGTCTCGCCGGACTCGTCAAGCAGGATCGGGTAGTCCATCGACCACTCCTTCTTGGCGTCCGCGTTGCGCTTCTGCCCGGAGCCCTGCGTCCCAGGCGCGTTGCTGTTGATCGCCATCACCACCACGTTCTTGTCCTTGTAGTTGGCGGCGATGTTGTTGAAGGTCTTCGTGTCCTTGAAGTGCTTGACGACGAACGGGCAATCGGCGTTGAACCAGAACAGCACCACGACCTTGCCCTTGAGGCTGGCCAGCGAGTGCTCTTTGCCGTCCGTGTCTTTGAGGGTGAAGAGCGGAGCGTCTTCGCCGACCTTCACGCCCGAGGCCTTGGCCGCTTCCTTCGTCCCGTCCTTGCCCTTGGCCGGCTGGCCGAAGCCGCCCGCCGTCGCGATCCCGACCGCCAGAACGCCCGCCGCCAACACCGTCATCAGGGTCTTCTTCATCGATGCACTCCCGCTCCGAAACACGGAGCCACTTGTCTGACCTTCGTGATCGGGCGACACGCCCGACCCGTACTGATTCAGCCTCAGTCCGAGAACGTCCCAGACTGTCCTTTAGTTCGCCACTTCACTCGGCACTTTGTTCTCCGTCACGCGACCCGCCGGCCCACCGGCCGAAACCCACACCGTCTCTTCGTACTTCCCGGACCGCTCGATGCTCAGATACCCCTGGAGTGGTGACTTTGCATCTCCCCCCAATTCAAGTTCGAGTCGCTCGCCCGCACTCGATCCCCCCTCCAGCGCATTCTTCACCATGCGCGTCCCCTGCGCGGGCATAAACGTCAGGCGACTGGCACCCTCTACCCGGATCGTGGCACGGTCGCCCGCCAGGCGCACAACGACGGCCTTCCCCGACGCCTTCGGCAGTGATTCCCGGGCCTTGGTGATCCGCCCGTCGCTCGGCCCGGTCTGCTCGCCCACGCGGAGCTTGACCTGCACCGTCTCGGACGCGAACTGGCACTCGTCGGCGCACTGCATCCACTCAACATCGAACGACAGCGTGTGCTCTTCGCCCGGCTTGGCGTCCTTGGGGATGCGCACCGGCACAAGAACCACCGCCTGCTTCTCATAGACGTAGTCGAGGATGCCGCCCTCGAGCACCTTGCGGGCCGGAGCGGGCCATTCCCAACTGCCGAGCTCAAATCCGGGGGGCATGCGCACGGCCGTGAACTTCGGGGGCTGCCCTGTGTCGTTCTGACCGTCCCAGTAGATGTGCCACGACCGCTTCATGTCGAAGACAAGGCCGATCGCGGTGGTCTGGCCGGGCCTGACCACGGCGTGCTCGGCGATCAGCGTCAGAGAGACGGGAGCGTCCGACGGCGGTGCATGAACCACGGCCCCGGACGATGCCGCCACGAGGGGGGCGAGGACCGCGAGCTTTGTTGTTCCCACAACCATCAGGAGATTGGACCCGTGAGGGTCCGCCCTGTTCCCGGCCGGAGGGCCTCTCGGCCCGTCAGACGTCCGCCTCGGCGGCCGGGTACTGTCTCCGCTATGACTCTAGGCCTCCCACATATACGGATTTCGTTCGGATTGGTTCTGGCGTGCTTGGCGCTGGTCGGCTGCACGCCGGGCAAGACCGAGAACGACGTGCTCAATGCGCAGATCAAGTTGCCGCAGTTCCGCGCGCTGGTGGAGGAGGCGAAGGGCTCGCCGAGCCGGATCCTGATCGCGGACGCTCGCACGCCGGACGAGTTTGCGGCGGGGACGGTGCCCGGATCGCGGAACGTGCGGGCCGAATCGGCGCGGCCGGATTCGCCGGAGCTGGTCTCGCTGTCGAAGTTCGAAACGATCGTGGTGTATGGGGCGGACCCGCGAGGCCCGTCGGCGCGTGCGCTGGTGAAGCGGTTGCTCGAGAGCACGCCGAGCCGAGTGCTGTGGTACGGGGGCGGGGTGCGGGAGTGGCGGACGTTCAAGCTGCCGCTGGTGGACAAGGACGGGAACACGGTGGCCGAGCCGGCGCCCGCGGCTTCGGAGGAAGAGAGCCAGGGGACAACGCCCGGGACCGAGTCCGGGCCGGAAACGCCTGCTCGCTAGACGACGGCGTCGGTGGAGGCGGCGAGTCGGACGCACCCTTCCGCGAGGATGTCAACCGCGTCATACACGCGGACGGGGCTGGTCTCGGCGGTGACGACGAGTGGCGCCTCGGAGCAGCCGAGAATGACGCCTTCGCACCCCTTGCGTTCGAGGCCTTGCAGGATGGAGTTGACGGCCTGCTGGCTTTCGGGCTTGAAGTGCCCGTGGATGAGTTCGTCAAAGATGATGTTTTCGAGGGTGTCGCACTCGAACTCGCTGGGGGCTTCGACGCGGATCCCGCGGAGGCCCAGATGGGTCTGGTAGGCAGAGGCCTGGGTGACGAGCTTGGTGCCGATGATGCCGACGTGCTTGTGTCCGGCGGCCTGAATCGCCGCGGCGACGAGGTCGGTGGGGCTGACCCAGGGGATGGGCGAGCCCGCGCGGGCGAGGTGGATCCCGTGGAGCAGGGCCTGGTCCGGAGTGACAGCGAAGGCGGCCCCAGCGCGGGCGAGAATCTCGGCGGAGCGGCGGAGGAGCTTGCCAACGGCCATCCAGTCCTGCGCATGGATGGCTTCGATGTAATCGGAGAGACGCTCGTTGTGGAGCGTCATGACGGGATGTTCGTTGGGATGGAGGAGGCGAGTGGCGTGGCGGGAGATCTGGCGGTAGAAGAGCGAGGTGCCTTCGGGGCTCGCTCCGACGATGCCGATGTGTCTGGTCGCCACGACGCCGCTCCTTCCGCCCGCGCCCGGGCATCTGACGCCGGCCCGGACCCTCAAGTGTCTGGAGCCATGGGGGCACGGTCAATGACCCCGGGGCGTACAGTCGATGGATCATGGCGGACGCCTTTGACATCCTGGGGCTGCCCCCCCGTTTTGACCTTGACCCGGACCACTTGCAGCGGGCGTATTTGTCGCGAGCGGCGGCGTTGCACCCGGACTTGGCCGGGGCTTCGGATGAGCAGACGGGCGACGACGACGCGCGGGCGGCGGAGCTCAACCAGGCTCGGGCCTCGCTCGCCGATCCGCTGCAGCGGGCCGAGGTGCTGATGAGGCGCCTTGGCGGGCCCGGCGTGGGTGACGATCGCACGCTGCCCGCGGGGTTTCTGGCCGAGATGCTCGCCTGGCGTGAACAGATTGAAGAGGAGCAGCCGCTGGACGAGGCCGGGGCGGCGGCGTGGCGGTCGCGGGCGGGTGCCCGCCGGGAAGAACTCACGGCGCAGCTTCGTGACGCGTTTGCGCGGAGGGACGCCGATTCTCTGACGGCGGCGCGACGGGTGATGAACCAGTGGCGGTACATCGACCGGCTCTTCGAACAACTCGAGTCAACGAACCTCGGCTAATCTGCCTCCCGCTATGGACGTCACGTCGATCCCTCTGTTTGTCACGCTTGCCGCCGCCGGGGTGGCGTGCGCGGCGTGCTCGGCGGCGGAGACGTCGCTGCTGAGCCTGTCGGCGAGCGATCGACTGCGGCTTCGCAAGTCGCACCCGATCGTGGCGGGGGCGGTGCTGCGGCTTTTGTCCCGCCCGCGGCGGCTTCTGGTCGGGCTTCTGTTCGCCAACACGCTGGCCGCGGTCACCTACACCGTAGTGTCGACGTTTCTGGCCGAGAAGTTCACCAACGAAGCGGCGGACCTGGGGTTTCGCGCCGCGAGCCTGCTGGCGTTGATTCTGTTTGGCGAGACCTTGCCCAAGAGCATCGCCAGCGTGCACGCGGTGAAGTTCGCGGTGGTGCTCGCGGCACCGATCGAGGCGTGCCTGCGGGTGGCGTGGCCTGTGATCACGCTGCTGGACGCGGGGCTGGTGGCTCCGTTGTCGCGGCTGATGCGGCCTGCGGGGGCGGGCGAGGTCGAGCCGCTGACCCCGGAGGAGCTGGCGGCCTTGCTGAGGACCGGCGCTCGCGGCGCGGGGATTGACCAGGACGAGCAGCGCGTGCTGTCGCAGGTGCTGGAGCTTGGCGAGCTCCGGGTGCGCGACGCGATGGCTCCGCGGGTGGATATCCGATGGTTGCCCGAGCAGGCGACGCGGGAGGACGTGATCCGGCTGTCGAAAGAGACGGGGCACACCAAGTTCCCGCTGTGCCGCGGATCGATCGACAGCCGGGTGCTTGGGCTGCTGCACGCCAAGTCGTACCTGCGTGACTGCGGGCTGGCGGAACAGCGCCAAACGCCGATGCCATCCCCCGCGCAGAGCCTTCGGCCGGTTCTCTTCGTGCCCGAACGGCTTCGGCTGGATCGGCTTCTTGAGATGTTCCGATCCAAGTCCGAGCACGTGGCGCTCGCGGTGGACGAGTTCGGTCAGATCACTGGACTGATCGAGATCGAGGACGTGGTCAGGCGGCTGATCGCGACCGAGTCGGACGCGACGGATTCGCTCGCCGACAGCATCAACCAGATCGACGAGCAGACGTGGCTTGTGCCCGGGCGCCTGAACGTGCGCAGTTGGCGCGGGCTCTTCGGGGATGTCGAGCTGGGGAACGTCGAGGGGCGTGTGTCGACGCTGGCCGGGCTGATCTTCAGCAAGCTCGGGCGTTTGCCGCGGAAGGACGACGCGGTTCGGCTGGGCAACCTTGAACTCAGGGTGGAGGCGATGGACGGGCGGACGGTGGGCACGGTTCGTGTCACGCTTCACGAGGCGGGGGTGGCGCCATGAGCGAGTACGCGACACTGGTCGGCTGGACATTGCTGGGTGCGGGGCTGATCGGCACGTTCGCGCTGAACGCGGCGGAAATTTCGCTGTACTCGGTCAGCCGCGTGCGTCTGAGCCTTCGCGTGGAGGCGGGAGAGCGGTCGGCGATCTTGCTGCAACGGGAGCTCGCGCGGCCCGGGAGAACTCTCGCGACGATCATGGTCGCGGTGAACATCATGGGGTACCTGCTGGCGGAGGGTCTCAACCCGCTGGTGGAAAGCCCGGACGCGGGCCCGTGGAAGTCGGTGATTGTTGACGTGCTGATCCTGACGCCGCTGCTGCTGATCGTGGGCGAAAGCCTGCCCAAGGAACTGGCGCGGGTGGAGGCGGATCGGATCGCGTACTGGGCGGCGCGGCCTCTGGCGGCGGCGGGAACGCTGCTGACGTGGGTGGGGATCTTGCCTCTGGTGATGTGGTTCTCGCATCTCGGCGAGAGGCTGGCGGGGCTCAAGCACCATGATCCGGATGCGGCGCTGAGCGAGCCGCGGCGCAAGCTGGCGGAGCTGCTGAAGGAGGGTGCGGCGGGGGGAATCCTGAGCGAAAGCCAGACGACGCTGGTGGACCGGGCGCTGACGATCCGGCGGGTGCGGGTGGGCGACGAGATGGTGCCGATGGCGGGCGTTCGGACGATTCCCTTGGACGCGACGCGGGAGACGGCGCTGCGGCTGATCGGATCGCTGCCCCACTCGCGGTTTCCGGTGGTCGATGGGCGCGGGCGCGTGGTGGGCGTGCTCCGGCAGATCGACCTTCATCTGCACCCGACTGCCCAGCCTCGTGAACTGCTGGCGCAGCCCGCGCGGCTAAGCGCGGAGATGCCGGTGACGCGAGCGGTGGCCGAGCTCTCGATGTCCGACGCTCGCATGGGGATCGTCGAGTCGGGCGGGAGGCCGATCGGACTGGTGACCGCGAAAGACCTGTTCGAGCCGCTGACGGGCGAACTGCCCGATCTGTAAATCGCGACGCGGATCAGTTCTCGGGGACGCGGTCGGAGGTGACGATCTCGCGGAACTTCATGCGGAGGCGCTTGGTGATGGGTCCTTCGCCGTCGCTGAGCCGGGTGGACGTGGTGATGTTGCCCTTGCCGTCGTGCTGGTCGATCTGGGTGACGCCGATGATCTCGGCGGCGGTTCCGGTGAGGAAGACCTCGTCGGCATGGAGCACATCGTCGAGCCGCATGGACTTCTCGACGCACTTGAGCCCGAGCATGGGGGCGAGCTCGTTGGCGACAAAGGCGCGGGTGACGCCTTCGAGGATGCCCGCGTCGCTGGGCGGGGTGTAGAGGACGCCGCCCTTGATGACGAAGATGTTGTCGCCTGAACCTTCGGTGACGAAGCCGTCGGTGTTGAGCATGATGACCTCGTCGCAGCCGAAGTCGATCGCCTCGCACTTGGCGAGGATGTTGTTGAGATAGTTGAGGCTCTTGATGCGTGGATCGAGGCAGGCGACGGGGGTCTTGGGACGGTTGGCGACGATGACGCGCATCCCGGTCTCGTAGTGCTCGGAGGGGAAGAGGCGGATCTGGTCGGCGATGCAGATGATGCCGGGCACGGGGCAACGGCGCGGGTCGAGCCCGAGGGTGCCGAAGCCGCGTGTGACGACGAGGCGGATGTAGCCTTCGGAGAGGTTGTTGGCGGCGATGCAATCGCGCTGGATCTGCACCATCTCGTTCATGCTGATGGGGATGTGCAGGCGGATCATCTCGGCGCAGCGGTAGAGGCGTTCGACGTGCTTCTGGCACTTGAAGATCTTCCCGCGGTAGACGCGGATGCCCTCGAAGACTCCGTCGCCGTAGAGAAGCCCGTGGTCGTAGACGGAAACCATCGCCTGGCTCTTGGGGACGATTTTGCCGTTGACATAGATGAGCGGCAGATCAGCGTCGGCCCCCTGATGAGAGGACGCGGGACCTACCGTGGGCTTCGAAACAACGCCGCTGCTGCTCATGGTCAACTCCTTTCGCGAGGGCCGGGCCCCCGAGAAGAACGCGATCGCCGCGCTCCCGGTTCGATTCTACTCACGATTCTGACCGTCAAGATCCCGGACGCCCTCTTTAGGCCGTTCTCCACGAGGCCCCGCACTCGCGGTTGAGACGCTCGACAATCTGGGCAACCTCCCCGTCCACTTCCTCGTGGCGGAGGGTCTTCTGGGCGTCGCGGAAACGAAGCCTGAGCGTGAGGGACTTTCGTCCCGCGCCGATCTGCTTCCCGCGGTAGACCCCGACGAACGAAACGCCCTCGAGCCGGGGCAAGGCCGCGCCCGCAACCACTTCGCGAACATGGTCCCAGGTCGTTTCTTCGGGCACGAGCGGGGAAAGATCTCGCTCGACAGCGGGAAAGGCGGGCAACGCTTCGACGCGACTCCTGGGCGGGAAAAGGCGGATCAGCTCGTCGAGATCGATCTCGGCGGCGGCGTATAGGCCGTCGAGCCCGCACTGCGAGACACTCGCGGGAGAAACGAGCCCGATCCAGCCGAGCGGCCGACCCGCCAGGGAGCACGCTCCGAACGCCTCGGGATCCCACCCGGCGGCAACAGGCGCAGCAGCATCAACTCGGACCGCAGCGGAGGAGCCCGCCAGCGCGGCGCACAGCGACTCGACCGCGCCTCGCACCATGCGCACTCCCGCCTGACGATCCGCGAGCGAGGGAGCTTTCCCCGAAATCGGCACGTCCAGAAGGAGCCCGACGATCGTTCGCTCGGCGCTGCGGCCGCCCGGGTGCTGCGCGAAGACCGACGAAACTTCGTACAGGCGGACCCCGCCGGGCTGCTGGGCCTGCCCGTCCTGATTGGCCTTTCGGCAGGCGAGCAGGCTTGGCACGAGGCTCGGCCTCAGAGTCGGCTCGGCGCCGCGCCGCTCGTCGTCGACGTTCACGATCTCGAGCCCTTGGGGCAGCCAGGCTTTGCCCTGCTCGGGCCTGACAAAGCTGAACGTCACCGTCTCAAAGAAGCCCAGACCGGTCAGCACATGCCCGATCTCTCGCATCGCCTTGCGTCGAACCTGCGGCGGGCGGATCTCGACACGCACGCGGGCGTCCACGGGCACGGCACTCAGGCCCTTGGACCTGGCGACCTCTTCGATCAGGTCGATTTCCTGATGAACATCGGTGCGGTACGCCGGAACTTCGAGTTCGATCGTGCCGTCTCGGCGGGAGACGCACACAAAGCCCAACGCCCCCAGAAGACGCTCGATCTCCGCGTCGGGAACCGGATACCCAAGCACGGCTCGGCAGCGATCAAATCGAAGCGTGACACGCTTGCCGGAAGGCAAAGCGCCGCCCGCGGTCAGCACGCCGGCGAGCAGTTCGCCTCCCGCGACTTCGAGCAACAGCGAGGCAGCTCGATCGCTGGCCTCCCCGATGGTCCGGGCGTCGACGATTCGCTCGAAGCGGTAGCCCGCGTCGGTACGGATCGCCAGCCGTCTCGCCGCACGCCGGATGGTGACCGGATCCCACGTGGCGACCTCGAGCACGATATCGGTCGTCGTCGCATCGACCTCCGAATCGCCCCCGCCGATCACCCCGGCGAGAGACTGGGCCCGCTCGGCATCGGCGACGACGAGCTCGTTGGCCTTGAGCGTTCGGCTCTTCCCGTCGAGGGTCCTCAGAGGCTCCCCCTCTCTCGCGTACCGAACAACCAATCGCCCACCGGCGAGCTTGCGAAGATCAAAGACGTGGCAGGGGTTGCCCAGCTCGAACGTGATGAAATTCGTGACATCGACAACGTTGTTGATCGAGCGCTGCCCGACGCTGGCGAGGGCATCAACGAGCCAGGCAGGGCTCGGCCCGACCTTCAGGCCCCGGATGACACGGGCGGTGAAGAGAGGGCAGACCTCGGGGGTCTGGTTCTCGAGCGCGAACACACCCCGTACATCGGTCGCCGCGACTTTCGGGGCCGCATGCGGGGGAGCAACAAACTGTCGTCCGGTCTTCGCGGCGATTTCTCGAGCCAGGCCGACCATGCTGAGGCAATCGCCGCGGTTGGACGTGACCTCGACGTCGAGGCGTTCGTCGGGCTGCCCGGCGTCGTTGGCGATCACTTCCCTTGTTTCGATGGGAAATCCCGCCTCCATCAACACTTGGCACGCCTCGTCCGGGGCCAGCGAGGCGGGTGAGAGGTAGCGATTAAGCCAGCGGACGGAAGCGTGCATGGGCCAAGGGTAGGGGGCCGTGACCCCGGCGACACCGGGGCCCGGCGGGCGCGTGAATCATGAGCCGCGGGTTATTTGGGGTTGCTCCTGGCGGCCAAATCGGTTATCAAAGGGATCAAATGTCTCCCGGGCCGGCGTGGACCCGGACGCGGCGAATGCTGTGATCGTCCGCGGACAATGTGTTTCTGGAGTGAGTTGCAGGAGGTGTCCCTTGACGTGTCGTACCACCCTTCGTCTTGTCGTTCTCGCCGGCGCGGTTGCCGGCCTGAGCGGTCTCGCGTCCGCCCAGACGCCCGCCCCCAAGAACCCCACGAGCAACCTGGGCAGCAGTGATGCCAAGCTGATCAAGTACATGCGTTCGCTGGAGCAGAACGGTTCCGGCCCGACCACGCGTGACACGGCGGCCGACAACTGCGGCGACGCCCCCACCGTCGGCAACGGGACGCACACGTACGACACGGGCGCGGCCTCGAACGACCACGTCGGCTCCTGCGGCGCCTCAGCGACCGCCGGCGACGTCTGGGTCCGCTATGTGCCCTCTGAGAACGGCTTTGCGACCTTCTCGCTCTGTGGCAACACGGGCGACACCGCGCTCGAGATTCTCGATGGTTGCGGCGGCGCCACGCTCGCCTGCAACGATGACTCCTGCGGCCTGCTGAGCCAGATCATCCTCAACGTCACCGCCGGCAGCCAGTATCTCGTCCGTGTCGCCGGGTACAACGGCCAGGTCGTCTCGGGAACGATGACGATCTCGCAGGAGACCGGCGGCGGCGCGAACGCGGAGGACGATTGCGCGGCGGCCCCGGAAGTCGGCCCCGGCACGTTCGGGTTCGACACCGGCTCCGCGACCAACGACTTCGCGGGCACGTGCGGTTCCTCGGACGCGGCCCCCGACGTGTGGCTCAAGTATGTCCCGACGGTTGACGGCGTGGCGACGGTCGAAACGTGCGGCCTCACCGCCAACGACACCGTCCTCATGGCGCTCGACGCCTGCGGCGGCAACATCATCCGCTGCGTCGATGACGCCTGCGGCCTACAGAGCCGCATGACCTTCCCCGTCACCACGGGCACGGCCGTCTACGTCCGCGTCGCCGGATACGCTGGCGGCTTGGCCGTTGGCAACGTCCGCATCTCCGAGCAGGCCGCGGGCGGCGGCCCCGAGAACGACTCGTGCGCCGGCGCGATCGATGTGTCGGCCGGCGGCACCTTCAACTACGACCTCAACGGCGCGCTCCCCGATTACTCGGGCCTTTGCGGCGCGTCCGCGACGGCCGAGGACGTCTTCTTCAAGTTCACCGCGACCGGCAACGAGCAGGTCACGGTTTCGACTTGCGGTCAGACGGCCGACACCGTGCTCGAGATCCTCGACTCATGCTCGGGCCCGACGATCATCTGCAACGATGACGCCTGCGGCCTGCAGAGCACCGCGAGCGCGATCCTTTCCCCCGGCCAGACGGTCTACATCCGCGTCGCTGAGTTCGGCGGCGGCGTCCACGCCGGCGCGATCGAAGTCTCCTCGGTCCCGGTCGTTCCCCCGGCCAATGACCTCTGCGAGAACGCCACCCCGGCCGTCGAGGGCAACTCCTACGAGTTCGACACCTCCTTCGCCGGGACGGAAGGTTCGGCTTCTTGCGGCTTCAACGGCGATCCGGGCAGCAAGGACGTCTGGTTCACCCTGACGGCCTCGCGCGACGGTCAGCTCCAGGCGATCACCTGCGACGGCACGACCTTCGACACGATCGTCTCCATCTACGACGGCTGCAACGGCACCGAGATCGGCTGCAACGACGATGCCTGCGGCGTGCAGTCCATCGCGACGGCCAACGTCACCGCCGGCAACACCTATATCGTCCGCGTGGCCGGGTACGCCACGGCGGCCGGCGCGGGTTCGATCCGCTTCAACGTCGCCGAGCCCTGCAACATCACCCGTCCGGACAACGCCTTTGACGAGAACGAGGATTGCGGCAGCGACCTCAACGGCGGCTGCAACAACCCCGACTTCGCCGTGACGCAGGTCCCCTACGGCTCGGTTGTCTGGGGTAACGCGTGGGCCAGCGGCGGCACGCGTGACACCGACTGGTACGAGTTCACCCTGAGCGAGACCACCTCGGTCACGGTGAGCGCGATCGCCAACTTCAACGTCCGCGTCTTCGTGCTCGACAACCTCTGCCCGCCCACGATCCTCGGGACGGACAACTCCGCGCTGCCCTGCGACCCGGCCACGGTGACGGTCGACCTGGCCGCGGGCACCTACCGCGTCTTCGCCGGCACCGACGGCTTTGACGGGCTGCCCTGCGACAGCGGCAACAACAACTACGTCCTCACCATCGGAACGCCCGGCAACACCTGCCGCGTCGACTTCGACGGTGACGGCTTCGTCGACTTCTTCGACTTCGCCGCCTTCGTGGACTGCTTCGAGACCAACACCTGCCCGCCCGGCAAGAACGCCGACTTTGACGGCGACGGCTTCGTGGACTTCTTCGACTTCTCGGCCTTCGTTGAGGCCTTCGAGGAAGGCTGCTAAGCCAACCCGCGTCCTCTGACGCTCGACAGGCCCCCGCCCGCGCGGGGGCCTGTTTCTTTTTCGGACCCGCGATGTTCTTGGACGCTCAGCCCCAACCCTTCATTCCGCGTAGCCCGTCCACATCGTCGGAGAGATGTCGAGCCTGGGGGCTTTCGCGGAGGTCGACTCACTCGGCGGGGCCGCGAGCCGATTCTCTCTCCGATGAGCCGCACCAACTCGCCGTCACCCGCTCTTGCCGACCGCACACACGGGACGATCGTCTGGTTTCTGACTGTGATCGCCGCCTCGGCGCTGGTCGCCACGCTTTCGCTGCTGGGCGTCGGCAGCCTCGCCACGCCGATCGCGGGAGCGCCGCTGGGGCTCTGGGTGATCATGGGCGTCGCGGGTCTCTCGTGGCTCGCCTTGTGCATGCCCACGCTCGCGAGGACTTCGACGTCTCGCGTGGAGTACTCACCGACCGATCTGGCTCTGGCGGTGGCGGGCCGTGGGGCGGCGTTGATCGAACGAGGCAGCGCCGATCCCAACGCCGAGCCCGGTTCGCTCGCCCTCTCGCTCCAGGCCAAGCTTGACGCGTCACCATCAGCAACGCTCGGGCTTCGTGTCGGTCTTCGGTCGGACCTGATCAACCTCGCGCCCATCGGCGAGGACATCCCGAACTTCCACAGCGTGCGCATCGAGCAAGGAGTCGAAGATTCCCTGCGTTCACGCCGACTCGACGCGCTGGTGTTCGAGGCAGATTGCCGATCGCTGGTGATCCGTACGCCCGAGCACCCCGGGCTGGAGGCGTCGTGGTACGACTGGGGGGTCGACCGCCCGGTCTCGTACTTCTCGCTCTTCCCGCTACGGCTGGACTGCAACCGGGTGTCGATGCACCAGGTCGCCGAGCACGAACTGAGCGACGAGACCACGCGGACGATCCGCTTGCTGAGCCTGGCTGCGGGTGCGTGCTCGCGTCATCCGTCTCGCCTGCGGTTCTCCGATCGATTGCTCGGGCGAACGAGCGCACTTGCTGGCGAATCGCCGCTGTGGCATGGGCCCATGCTGGAATTGTGCCGCTGGCTGGCGCAGACGACGTCTCGCGGACCGGCGGAACGGGCGGCAGCAAGGGTCTGCTCGGCTTTCCTCGCAACACAGTGCGACGAGCTGACCGACGACGAGCGTTGCTCGCTGGCGGAGGGTACGGCCCGCATTGCCGGCGACGAGCCGGAAGTGATGCTCAGACTGGGCGCGATCCGCCTCTCGGTGTTCGATGAGTCGTTGGGGTTCGACGCCATTCTGCGGGCGGACCGCATGCTGCGGGACCGCGCGATCATCGGCGGGCTCGAGCACCTGCCGATCCTGCAGGCCGAGCTCGAGCACGGCACCTTCGCCGACATGACGCTGGGACGAGTGGCCGCGGGCATCGTGCTGGCGTCCAACGCGGTGCCGGCCGACCGGATCGCATTCCTCAAGGACGACCTGCTCGATGAGATGAAGCGTAGCGGGTGGCTCGTCGGGCGTGACAAAGAGCACGCGATGCTGATCGACCTGTTCCGCCGTCTGCAGCACGCCCGTCGGGCCGAGACGTTCGGGCTGCCGCCTCAGAACGCCAAGACCTCCCGCCGCAAGTCAAAGCCCACGGCAAAGCCGGAGCGTGCCGGGGTCATCAAGCCGGCCGCGACCCAGGAGAAGCCCCGCAAGTCGCGGCGGAAGGCGGCCTAAACGCCGGACAGCGTGCGCCTGCGGTGGGCGGATTCACGCCTGGACGTCGATGTGGGCCGGCGGTTCGTCAGGCCCGGCATCGGGCTTGTCGGTGTCGTGCGGAGGGCGGTGCGGCGTGCCGCCCTTTTGCTGCTGCGGGTCTTCTTTCGCGCGGTGGGCGGCGTCCTCGAACTCCACGCTGTCGGTGGTGCGTTCGACACGGCGATCGTCCGATGGACGTTTCGCTTCTTTGCGCTGGGCTTCCTTCGCGGCGTGTGCCGCGGCAGCGCCGAGCCCTGCGAGGCCTTGCACCGGATTGGTCGACCCGAAGAGCCCCATGCCGATTGCATCGGCTCCGCCGGGCCCCCCTCTTGAGCCAATCCCCCACGATCCGGGCCTGTTCCATTCAGACCCCGATGAGATTCACGCCGCAGTCGACGTAGATCGTCTCGCCGGTGATGCCCGCGGAGAGGTCGCTGAGCAGGAAGACCGCGGTGTTGCCAACGTCCGAGCCCTCGACATTGCGGCGAAGGGGCGCGCGTTCCATATTGCGCTGGGCCATGTTGTCCGTCCCGGCAACGGCGGAAGCCGCGAGGGTCCGCAGATACCCGCCGCTGATCGCATTGACGCGGATCTTGTCGGCGCCCATCTCGGCGGCGAGGTACCGCGTGGTGCACTCCAGCGCCGCCTTGGCGACGCCCATGACGTTGTACCCGGGCACGACCTTCTCGGCGCCGTAATAGCTCATGCAGATGATCGAGCCGCCCGTACGGGCCATCATCGCCTTGGCACGCTTGGACATCGCCAGCAGCGTGTACGAGGAGATATCCACCGCCTGCAGATACGCCTTTCGGGGCGTCTCGACAAACTTGCCGAACTGCAGCCACTCCGTCTCAGCAAACGCGATGGAGTGGACGAGGTAGTCCATCCGGTCGAACGACTCGGCGTACCTGGCGAAGACCTGGTCGAGCTGCTCGTCGCTGCCCGCGTCGAGCGGGACCAGCCACGGGTCGGAGATCCCCAGCGCATCGATCGCCCGGCGCGTGCGGCGTTCGTTCTTCTCGCCGGGGATGTGCGTGAAGGCGAGCTTGGCGCCCTGATTCTTCAGAGCCTCCGCGATGTACCACGCGTACGACCGCTCGTTGGCGATCCCGACGATCAGACCGACCTTGCCGTCCATCAGACCCATGGCAGAGCTCCTTCCGGCTCGATCGTAGGGTCGGCCGCTACGATCCGCCCATGACCAGCGCCCTCGATCTGTTCGCACGCGAGATGCGGGAAACCGGGCTTGTGCTCAGGCTGCTCGAACTCGCCCGCGACGAGGACCTGGGCCGTGAGGGAGACATCACCTCGCTCGCCACAGTCCCGGCGGACGCCCTGGGTCGAGTGGCTCTCAACGCCCGCGCCCCCGCGGTGCTGGCGGGCCTGGCGTTCGCCCCGGACGTGCTGGCACTCTTCGCACCCCGATGCACCTTCAGCGCCCTGGCTCGCGACGGCGATCGAGTGGCCGCCGGCCAAGCCGTGGCGTCCCTCGCCGGCCCGCTGCGCGAGCTTCTCGCCGCCGAGCGGACGCTGCTCAACCTCGTCTGCAGGCTCTCGGGCATCGCGACGCGGACGGCGGCGTTCATCACCGCCATGGGCAACGCCGCCGTCCAGCTCTGCGACACACGCAAGACCACCCCGGGCCTGCGCGTACTCGAGAAGTACGCGGTCCGCTGCGGCGGCGGGCATAGCCACCGCCTCGGGCTCCACGACGCCGTCCTCATCAAAGACAACCACATCGCCTCGGTGCCGCTCGAACGCCTCGCTCAGGTCGTTGCGGACGCGTCCCGCTCGGCCCGTGCCCTCACCACGCCGAAGTTCGTCCAAGTCGAGGTCGATCACCTCGATCAGCTCGATCGGTTGCTCTCCCTGCCCCCGGGAACGATCGACATCGTCCTGCTCGACAACATGCCCCCGGAGATGCTCCGCGAGGCGATCCGGCGACGCAACGAACGCCAACCCGGGCTTGTGCTCGAAGCTTCGGGAGGGGTCACCCTCGCGACGATCGCCGCGATCGCCGCCACCGGCGTCGACCGCATCAGCGTCGGATCGCTCACCCACGGGGCGACCTCCATCGATTTCGGGCTCGACGCCTTGCCCTGAGGACCTTCGCGTGACCCCGGATCGCACCGCCTGGCAGCTCGCGCTCGAACACGCCCTGGCCGCGATGCCATGCCGATGGGTCGATCGCGCGGTCATCCTCGATACCTGCGACTCGACCCAGGACGAGGCCTTCCTGCACGCCCGCGGCCGCCCCGGGGTCCTTGTCGCCACTGTCCGTCAGAACGCCGGTCGTGGCAGGCTCGGCCGGGTCTGGACGCACCAACCCTCCCTGGGCCTCGCGCTCACGGTCGCCCTTCCGGCTGATCTTGATCCGGCCCGAGTCTCCATCGCCGCGGGGCTCGCCGCCGCCCTCGCCGCATCGCAACTCGCGGGCCGCAGGCTCGGCCTGCGCTGGCCGAACGATGTCGTCCTGCCGGGGCCCGGCCCACGCTGGGCCAAGATCGCCGGCGTGCTCGTCGAGCGACGCGACGGGATCAACCTGCTCGGCATCGGGCTCAACCTCAACCACGCCCCTGCCGACTTTCCACCCGAGTTACGCCCGCGCGCGACCTCCCTCCGCGAGCTCAGTGGGCGGCACACCGCCCACGCCGACGCGTGCATCGCGATCATCGGGCATCTCGACGAGGCACTCTCCCTTGACTCGGGCACGCTCTCCTCGCGTTGGACAGATCTGAGCGTCCTCACAGGAACACGCCAGCGCTTTGTCCACGACAACCACACGCACGAAGGCATGGTCGCGTCGCTCGAGCCGGCCGGCTCCATCACGCTCGTGTCCGACGACGGCACGGCCATCAGCCTCCCCGCGCTGACCACGTCGCTGGTCAAAGACGACTGACCGAATCCCGTGCTAGGCGATCGCCGATGCGACGCGGGCCGCCAGTTCTCGCCCGGCCTGGCTTTCGAGCTTTCCCGCCTTCCAGCCGATCCCCAGTCCACTGCCGTCCGCGTGCTTCGGGATGATGTGAAAGTGCACGTGGAAGACCGCCTGGTGGGCTTCCGGGCCGTTGTTCTGCAGCACGTTGTACGCCGTGGCCCCCGTCACCCGCAGCACAGCCTTGGCAACCCGGACGAGCGCCACACCCATCGCCGCCGCCGAAACTTCGTCGAGCTCATCAAGCCTCGCGACCTGCTTCCTGGGGATCACAAGCGTGTGGCCCGCCGACAGCGGAAAGATGTCGAGGAACGCGAAGGTGTGCGCATCCTCATAGACCTTGTGGCAGGGAATCTCGCCGCGCAGGATTTTCGAGAAGATCGTCTCGGGCATGACGAGATCAGTCTATCGCGCACGCGTCTGGGCCGCCGCATTCGCGCGTACGAGGACCTCTCGGAACGAACCCGCCAGCCCCGCCGCATCGAGCCCGACCTCGGCGAGCTGCTTGGCGCGTGAATCCTGGTAGATCCATCGGTCGGGCAATCCCAGCCGGGTGATGCGGGATGTATCAAGCCCCACGCCCGAGGCGGCCTCGAGGATCGCCGACCCGAAGCCGCCGACCACGCCGTGGTCTTCGATCGTCACGATCGGGATCCGCCGCTTCAGCAGGCTGGTGATCAACTCGACATCGACGGGCTTGGCGAACCGAGCGTCCCACACCGCGACGCGGGCCTCCTCGCCCAGCATCGACGCCGCCTTCACCGCGTCGATCGCCGCCGTCCCATACGCGAGCACCGCCAGCTCGGGCGCCATGCCGTTGACACCCGACTCCAGATCGCCGAGCCACTCATACCCCTTCGACAGGCACCTGGCCTTGCCCAGCTCGAAGGGGGGGCAGGCCTCGCCCGCGAAGAGATCGCTCACGATGTCTCGCGGATAGCGCACCGCGGAAAGACCCGCGTCGTACTCGCGCATGAACTCGAGGGACGCGCGAAGGCTCGGCTCGTCCATCGCCGCCATCAACACCGCCCCCGGCAACGTGCGCAGGATCGAGACGTCGCAGAACCCGTGGTGCACCGCGCCGTCGCCCCCGACAAGCCCGGCCCGGTCGAGGCACAGTCGCACGGCAAGGCCCTGCAACGCGACTTCCTGGAACGCCTGATCGAACGCTCGCTGCAGGAACGTCGAGTACACCGCGAAGAACGGCCTAAACCCCGACTTGGCGAGCCCTGCCATCATGTCCATCGCGTGGCTCTCGCAGATCCCCGAGTCGAAGGTGCGATCGGGGAACCGCGTCATCGCCTTGGTGAGCCCGGTGCCGTCGGGCATCGCCGCCGTGCACGCGACCACGCGGGCGTCGCGTTCCATCACGTCGACAATCGCCTCGCCAAAGGCGGCCGTGAAACTCCACCCCTCGCTCTTGATCTCAACACGGCAACCCTCGTTCTCGAGATCGCCCTCGACCTTGAACGCGGCCGGGCTGTGGAACCGGCTGCTGTCCTGCTCGGCGAAGTCGTATCCCTTGCCCTTGATCGTCTTCACGTGCAGGACCAGCGGCCGCTCAAAGTCGCGGGCCTCGCGCAAAAACGCGATCAGCGTCGGCAGGTCGTGCCCGTCGATGGGGCCCACTGTTTTGAGCCCGAAACCCTCGAACCACCCGCTCTGGATGTCCATCGCGTGCGTCGCGTTCTTCGCCGCCTCGCTCCACCAGTGGTACGCATCCTTGATCAGCGACCCGCCCGGAATGCCCGCCAACGCCTCCCTCGCCCGCTTCTTGAAGTCGGCATACGTGTGGCTGATCCGCACTCGGTCAAAGTAGTGCGAGATCGCGCCCTGCGGCTTGCTGATCGACATCCCGTTGTCGTTGAGCACGACGAGGAACTGCCGACCGAGCATGCCCGCGGCGTTCAACCCCTCCATCGCCACGCCGTTGACGATCGACGCATCCCCGATGATCACCGCCGTGCGACGCCCGCCGGGATTGCCCGCGTGGAACCCTTCACCCGCGAGCGTGTCTCCCTTGGCCATCCCCACCGCGGTGGAGATCCCCGTGCCCGCGTGCCCCACGCTGAAGAGGTCGTACGCGCTCTCGCGCGGCTCGGGGAAGCCCGCCATGCCCTCTCGCGTGCGCAGGCCGCCCAGCATCGGATATCGCCCGGTCACCAGCTTGTGCGGATAGCACTGGTGCCCGACGTCGAACAGCAGGCGGTCGTGCGCAAAGTCGAAGACATAGTGCAGCGCGAGCGTCAGCTCGACCACGCCGAGGTTGGGGGCCAGGTGCCCGCCGGTTTTCTTCACCTGCTCGCAGATGGCCTCACGGATCTCGCCGGCCAACTCGCCGAGCTGCTCCACGCTCAATCTGCGCACATCGACGGGCGATTGAATCTCCGGCAGATACCGCATGCTGGCTCCACGTGCGCCTTCGCACCCGTCTCGGGTTGAGTTTCAACGAATCCTGAAAGTTTACGCCCTCGAACGACCGGGTCGAGGGACTATCGCGTCCGAACCGCCAAGGCGGACGCCAGCTGAGCGAGGGGGCGGGCCGCATCCCCCAATGGGGCAAGGGCCGCTCTGGACGAGGCCAGCAGGCGTTCGACTTCGCGTCGGCTTGTGTCGATGCCAAGGACGCCGGGGTAGGTGAGCTTTCCCGCGTCGGAGTCCTTACGTGTGCGCTTGCCGGTGTGTTCGACGGGCTGTTCGACGTCGATCATGTCGTCGACGATCTGGAACATCAGCCCGATATCTCGTGCGTAGGCCGAGAGGGCGGCCAGCGCGGGCCCGCCGTCCGCGATCCCTCGCGAGGCCAGCCCGAGAATCCCGCCCATGCGACACGCGGCGATGATCAGCGCGCCGGTCTTGTTGAGATGAATCGTCTCGAGCGCACGAACCCCGTCAACCCCGTCGGGAAGCCCACCCAGCGTGTCGAAGACCTGCCCGGCGATCATGCCGGTCGTGCCCAGCGCCAGTTCCCGCGTGAGCACCCCCACGATCCCCGCGGGCGCCCGCATCGCCAGGTGCTGATACGCGAGGTTGAGCATCGCGTCCCCGGCGAGGATCGCCATCGCCTCGCCCGCGTGCTTGTGCAGGGTGGGCTTGCCTCGGCGGAGGTCGTCGTTGTCCATCGCGGGCAGATCGTCGTGCACCAAACTGAACGCGTGGACGAGTTCGACCGCCACGCCGCCGGGAAGGCTCGACTCGCCGGGGGCTCCGACCGCGACCGCGGCCCACCACGCGAGCAGCGGACGCAGGCGCTTGCCCCCGCCCAGAAGGCTGTAGGCGACGGCGGCGCGGAGGTGGTCGGGCAGCGCGACTTCACTCAGCGCTCGCTCGAGCGCCGACTCGATCGTGGCCACAGGAATCGTCAGCGCACGATCCGGGGCGCTCACCCCGGCTTCTCCTGCGACTGCAGAAGGTCGTAGATCTCTTCCGCGCTGCTCGCGGAATAGATCCGCTCGCGGAACGCGCCGAGCACCATCAACCGGCTCACCTTGGCGAGCGCATGAATGTGGTCGCTGGTCTTATCGGGGGGGCTCGCCAGCAGCACCACCAGCCGAACGGGCTGCCCGTCGATCGCTTCAAACTCCATGGGCTCGGCGGGCTTGCCGATCGCCATCGCCAGACTTCCCATGCCCGGGCACTTGCCGTGGGGAATCGCCAGCCCATGACCGATGCCGGTTGTCTTCGTGCACTCGCGGGCCCAGACGGCCTCTCGGAGCGACTTGGGATCCTGAACCTTGCCCGCGGCCGCCAGAACGCCCACCAACTCCGCGATCACGGCCTGCTTGTCGGTCGCCTGCAGAGGGGCGCGGATGCAATCGCGGGAAAGAATGTCCAGCAGGTTCATGAACGATCTCGGCTTGGGTTCTTCAGGCGGTTGGCTACGTTGGCTCGCGGCGGAGACACCCGACTCCCACCCGCACCAGCACGTCGGGCCAGAGTCTACGCACCCTCCCGCCTCCGGACCGGCCCGCCGAGGTTCATCGGGACGGTTCTCCCTTTGCCGAGAGCTTCACCCGCACGTCCTCAAGACGCCTGCCCCGGCGAACTTCGATCCGCACTTCGTCCCCAGGCTTGAACCCCGACAGCAGACGGACCAGCTCGGCCATCTCACGCGTTGGCTTGCCCTCGATCGATCGCATCACGTCGCCCACTCGCAGCTCGCCCTGCACCCCCGGAAGGCTGGTCGGCCGTCGGCGAAGCCGCTGCTCCTCCGCCCTGACGGTAATCCCCGAAATGCGGACCCCGTCCCCATCCCCGGCCTCGATCTCAACGCCCAGACTCGCCATCCCGGTCTGAATCTCTTCCGCCACCTCGGGCAGCGCACGGACCCAGGCCCGGTACTCCTTCTGGATCTCGGCGGCGGGCTTGCCGAAGACCGCCTCGAAGCTCTTGAGCCCCGTCGGGTCCGCCAGGAACTGACCCGTGTAGTGCTCGTACCACGCCCGCAGAAGCCCACGATCATGCACGAACATGAACAGCGTCCGCGCCATCGCGTAGTTCGCCAGCGGCCTCGAACCCGTGAACCGCTCCGGGGCCAGACTCGCCATCTCCTTGATCGTCATCAGCGTCCCGCCCCGCTCGCGACGCTTGGCGATGTTCGTCCGCCAGGAGGGCACGATCGTGAGCCGCCCGTCGGAGCCCACCTCAAAGTCCTCGACCAGACTCCCCAGACCCTCCTGCACGTACGTGGGGTGACGTTGCCCCAGGCGTGTCATGTGCCGCCAGTGCTGCACGTGGAAGAACTCGTGCCGAAGGGTCGCACCGAGGTCCTGGGACACGAGCCGCTTCTCGTCGTGCACGTACATGCCCCCGACGGCGCCAAACCCCGAGAGCGCCGCGGGCCCAAACTCGGCGAGCGACCAGCGCACGAAGGACTCTCGCGAAGGCAGCACAACCATCACCCAGGCATCGAGCGCCGTCTCGTCCTCCCGCATCAGGCCCGGCCACAGATGCTCGTCGCACCACGCCGCCACCCGCTCGACGTCCGCGCGGGCCTCCGCGAAGGCCTTCTGGTCGTACGACGAGAGGTACACCAGACGAAGCCGATCGTCGCGAATCTCCGTGAGCGTGCCCCCAAAGAGCTCTCTCGCCGCGGCCACGTCGGTGTCGATGCGTCGCTGAAGGAATCTTCCCCATCCCGCCTCGATGGCGCCGAAGCGTTCATCCCGCCTGTACTGAGCCAGATACGGATCTCGCCTGAGCTGACGCAGGTCGCAGAAGCCTCGCTCGAGCGACTTGACCAGCCACTCGTGCGCACCATCGATGTCACCCCGCGTGCTGCGGACGCACGCCATGTTGTAGTACGGGACGAACCGCCCCTGCCCCAGCTCGATCTGCCGCTTGAGCAACTGCTCGGCCTTGTCCCACTCTCCCGCACGCAACGCGGCGATGGCCTTGGGCTCAAGATCCACATCGGCCGGATCGATCTCTGCGGGCTTGACCTTCGGGGCCTCGGCACCACCGCGATCCGGCTGGGCGGCCACGCCGCAGGTCAGCATCATCGCCGCAACGATCAAGGCTCGGCCCATGCGGGTCACTCCTTGGCGAAGAGCGCCGCCAGCGCTCTCGGATAGACCCGACACTCGGCCGCGAACACCTTGCCCGCAACATCCGCCGGTGAATCGCCCGGTTCGATCCGCACCGCTTCCTGCTCCACGATCGGCCCGCGGTCGTACTCGTCATCGCATAAGTGCACCGTCGCGCCGGTGACGCGCACGCCCGCCCGGACCACGGCCTCGTGAACCCGCATGCCGTACATCCCCGCGCCGCCAAAGGCCGGGAGCAACGCCGGATGGATGTTCACGACGCGTCCGGCAAACTCCTTGGGGATCGACACTTTCTTGAGATACCCCGCGAGCACCACCCATGCCGCCCCAGACTCAAGGAGAACACGCCGCAGCATTTCAGCCGGGATCTCTCCGGGCATCACACGGGTCGGAATTCCGCGCTCGCGAGCGCGTTCCGCCCCGCCGCATTCTTTGGAGGCGATGACCAGCACGACCCTGGCATGAAGCCGCCCGGCGTCGATGTTCTCGAGGAGATTGACGAGCGTGCGTCCGCCCCCCGACAGCATGACAGCGATGGGAGTGGGTTGTTTCATCGCCCGTTCTCAGCCGATCGCCTTGATGGCCTCGTCGCGGGTTCCCACGATCGACAGCACGCGATGCAGCTTGGTCAGCTCGAACACCTGCTTGAGGTTCGCGTCCAGCCCGAACAGCACGAGCTTCCCGCCGTTCTTCTTGCACGTCTGGTTCATCGCCACCAGGGCGCCAAGACCGGCCGAGGCAACCAGGCGGACTTGGGACATGTCGACGGCGATCTTCCATCGCGACCCGGGCGCTGCCGCCTCAACCTCGCCCCGCATGATCGGCGACTCGTAATCCCCGATTTTTTCACGCTGAGGCGTGGCAACCATGATCCCCGCGACGTGCTCGATGGTGGTAAAGGAACTCTCGCTCATGCTCGCCTCACTCGCGGAACGGCACGGGCTTGCCGTCCGCCCCAACCGACACCAGGGTCACGCTCGCCTGCGTTACCGGAACAACTTCGCCGGTGCGCCCTCGCTCGGCCTCAACCTCGACCTCCACCGTGACGCTGGTCTTCCCGAGCCGGGCGGTCCGCCCGTAGAAATTCACAACGTCACCGACAAACACCGGCTGCTTGAACTCGACCCGGTCCAGCGCAACCGTCACCCAACTGTGGTGCGCATGACGCCTCGCCTCGATCAGGCCCGCCTGGTCGATGTACGACAGGATCACCCCGCCGAAGATCGTCCCGTACGGATTCGTGTCGCGCGGCATCATCACGACGCGCAACGCCAGTGCTCGCTCCATACCCCAGCATAGCCCGACCTACCCTTCCCCCGTACACCTCACGCGGAGAAGACCACATGAGCGACAACGCCTGCTGCCAGGGCAAGACCTCCGGCTGCTGCAAGGAAAAGCCCGCCCCCACTCCCATCCCGCGACTGGGGCTCGTCCCCGATCAGGCCCGCTTTGCCGCCCTGCCCACACAGGAACTCGTCGCCCGCTTCCGTCGGGGTGTCGAGAACTTCGACCGCCGGCTCTTCTGGCTCACCGACGAGCAACTCGATCAGGCATTCCTCCCCGACGTGGGGGTCGGCCGCTGGCCCGCACGGGTGGTTCTGGGCCACCTCGCCGATGCCGACCTCGTCGCGGTCCACCGCATGCGGCGCATCTTCGCGGAAGACCAGCCCATGCTCGCCGAATGGGACGAGAACGCCTTTGTGGACCGGAACATCTACGGGATTTCCCAGGGCGTCTCCGGCGGCGGGTCCGTCGGGGCCTTCGTCGCCATCATCCACACGCTCCGCCAATGGACCGCCCTGTGGGTCGCCTCCCTCTCCGAGCAGGACCTGAAGCGGACCGGGATGCATCCGACCAAGGGACCGCAGTCCATTCGGGACATTCTGGCCCTTTACACCTGGCACCTCGAACACCACGCCGCGTACGTCAACGCCAAGATCGAGCGCTTCCTGGGCGAGCCCACCGCCGACGACGTTTCGGCCCCGGGCGGGTCGTGCGGCTCGGGCTGCGGGTGCAAGAAGTAAGTCCCCCGGCTCGCACCGCCACACCCCCATTCCCGAGCGTCCGATCGGATTCCCCGCCCGCTCGGGCGTTGTACGGTTCGCCGGAACACTTCGCCAGCCCGCCCGTCTGATCCTCTAGGGAACCCGAGGCCCTCGGACGGCCGATGCCCGGCCGCGGGTACACTTCGCCCGGCTTGGCGACCCCGCCAGGCCACATTCGTGCCAAGGAGCTATAGATCATGTCATTCCGCACCTTCTGCCGGGCCGCGTCGTTGGCCGCCCTGCTCTCGCTCGCCGCCGGACACGCCCTCGCCCAGCCCCGTTCGCGACCGGCGAACGACGGGACGTTCATCCTGAACCCCGAGATTCAGCGTGAGGGCGAAGGTGCACGCCGCAAGGACTTGAACAAGATGGAGCTCACGCCGTTCCCCGCCGAGGCGTGGGGAGCGCTTTCCGACTGGTCCAACGGGACGCCGATGACCGCCGAGTCCGCCAAGGGCAAGGTCGTGCTGGTCGTGACGTACGCCTCGTGGTATCGCCCGGCGAACCGTGCGTTCGAGCGGGCGCGCGACCTGGCCTCCAAGTACGCCAAGGACGGGCTCGTGGTGCTCGCGGCTCATGACAAGGACGGGTTCGCCGACGCCGAGAAGCCCAACCCCGCCGATGGGGTCACGCTCGTGATCGCCAACGACACCAAGGGCGATTTCCGCAAGGCGATCAAGGCGGACCAGGACCCCAACTTCTACCTCATCGACAAGGCCGGCCAGCTTCGCTTTGCCGACGTCTCGCCCGATGGGCTCGAGGGTGCGATCAAGCTGCTCGTCGCCGAGACCCAGGCCGCCGCGGAAGGGATCAACAAGCGTCTGGACGACGAGTGGCTCGAGGCCGATCGGCGGGCCCGTCGATCACGCGACGCGTCGACCTCGATCGACATGACCGCCATCCCGGAGTTGCCATACACCCGTCCGTCCGACGAGTCGTACGAGGGTGCGGACTGGCCCGAGCCGGCGATGACCGACCAGGAACGCGACGAGTTCCGTCGCTCGGGCAAGAAGCCCGACCCCAAGAGCCTGAGCATGCCCGAAGAGGGCTGGATTCCCAAGACCCCGCCCCGCAACGGGCGCGTCCATCTGGTGCTCTTCTTCCACCCCGACCTCATCTCGGCTCCCCGCTGGCTCGACGCGGTGAACTTCCTCAACGACATGCAACGTCGCGGCGGGCGGGACCTCACCATCGCCCTGGCCGTCTCCAATCTCCAAGAAGGCAGCAACGAGCAGAACCCCACCAAGATCGAAACCGACCCTGAAAAGCTCACGGCCCGCATGAAGGACTTCTGCAAGATCCACGACGTTGAGTTCAGCTTCGTCATGGACATCGACAACGCGCTCTTCAACGGCGTGCGCCCGCAGAACAACGGCCAGCCGGTCGTCGGCGGGCTTTTCGCCATCGTCAGCACCGACGACACCATCCGGTACTACGGCGACATGACGCAGTTCGGCCAAGGCATCGCCAGGCTCGACCGCATCATCAACACCGATCCGGGCGTCAAGGTCCGTCGCGCCGCAGAGGCCAAATGGCTCGCCGAGAAACGCAAGTAACGCCCCCTTGGGTCAGGGTCGTTCTCCACGAGCCGGAGATTCCGAACAACACCGGCAACATCGGCCGCTCCTGCGTCGCCGTCGGTGCCGCGTTGCACCTCATCAAGCCCCTGGGCTTTGATACCTCAGAGAAAGCCTGCCGACGCGCCGGGCTCGACTACTGGCCCAGGCTCGGCGTGCGCGAGCACGACAGCTTCGACGACTTTCTGCACGCCGCACCACCCGCCGCGCCGTTGTGGCTTTTCTCCTCCAAGGGAAAGCGTCCGTACTTTGACGCCCCGCTCCGCGCGGGCGACTCACTTGTCTTCGGCAAGGAATCCGCCGGACTTCCCGACGAACTGCTCGAACGCTACCCCGACCGCGTGCTGGTCCTGCCGATGGTTCCCAACGAGCGGTCGCTCAATCTCGCGACCGCCGTGTGCGCCGTGCTCTATGAGGCGGTCCGCCAGGACGTCGCCCGCGGAACCCTAACGCTCGACGAACTCGGACGAATCCACAGCGGGCCGGCGACGCCTCAATAACGCCAACTGCTGTTGTTTCCAGACCTTGCCGATGGGCCAACGAACCGAATGCCGCACACCCGCGTATATCGTGGAGCAACGAATCTCCTCTCTCCTCCAGTGTGCCGCTCGATCCGATCGAGCGGTACACTGTTTTTGGACATGAACGAGAGCCGACACATCCGATCCACTTCTATGAACAGAACCCATACGCGTCGCCTTCTCTGGGCGGGTCTTGCGAGCTTGGCCGGGCTCTGCTGTCTTGGTGGCTGCCGCGAGCCGTTGCTCTCGGACCAGGAAGCTCGGAGCCAGTACGACCGCTACGACGCGCTGCGTGATCAGCGTGCGCCGTCGACGGTCGAAGACGAATTCGGCCAACCAAAGCCCAACCTGCGCGGGCGGCTTCAACGTCGGAACTAGCGATGTGCACAACGTGTTGAATAACCCCGCCGCGGACGCGTCGTAGTGTCCGGCCTTTGGAGCGACCACAACACGTTGGGGTGCGCACGTTGTGCGTGCTTGCGGCTCTCTCGGCCGTGGAAAAGTGGGGCGAACAGTCAACTTTTTTGAGCAGTTTCGACGATGTGGTGGTCCGGGTCGCACGAAGTTGCGATGATTAGCATGTAGACCACCCACGCACGGATGCACGCATGGCCACCCGCAAGTCCAACCGCAGCAAGTCGAGCAAGGCACCCGCCCGCGATGCGCAGCGGACCAAGGTCGTCTGGGGCACGCTTCTGGCGAGCCTCACGGTCGTGGCGGGCGTGCTCTACGTCGTGAACGGCGCGGGCAAGGGTGACGGCATCGCCCTGATGTCGGTTGCGCCCAAGCCCGGTTCGATCTTCGAGACCCCGGCGGCCCTCAACGGCTGGAACCGCATCGTCATCATCGATAACTCCTCCCCCTTCGGCAACGTCGAGACCCTCACCAAGCGTGCGGCCGAGCTCGGCGAGAAGAGCGGGATCGGCGTCCACTTCGTGGTCGGCAACGGCCGAAGCCTCGACGACGGAAAGGCCTACCGGCTCGACCGCTGGGACCAGCAGGCTCCGGCGTCGCCCGCGTACGGATCCGACCTTTCGGACGGCAAGACGATCGTGATCTGCCTGGTGGGCAACACCGAGCGGTCCCGCGTCACCGACGCTCAGTTCCAGAACACCGCCACGCTGACCGCCCGGCTGGCCGCCCGCTTCGGGATTCCCGCCTCGCGGGTCGAGCTTCGGGTTGGTGCCGGCCTGAACCGGGCCGCGTTCCTGCAGGCGATCGGCGGCTGAGACCACAGTGCTGTATGATGACCCGCCCTGACCCAACGGTCGGGGCGTTGTTTTCAGGGAAATGTACGGTTGAGCATCGGGGACAGCCGGGTATTCGGGGGCTACCGTTGCTCCCCCGGGGCAATCCCGGATCTTCCAGCCCGTTCGGGCAACTGGGAGCGGGTGTGTAAGCCGGTCGTGTGGGCCGGGGAGAAGGCAGCGTGCACGGCGTTCTGGCCGTGGGCGTCTTGATAGAGGAACGGTCGGCGGCGATGACGCGGGAGATGCCAGAGTTCAAGAAGGGCGACACGGTCGAGGGGTACCGGATCCTGGGTGAACTGGGGCGCGGTGCCGCGTCGGTCATTTACCTCGTCAAGGACTCGAAGACCGACCACATCTGGGCGCTCAAGCATGTCGCCAAGCTTGATCCGAAGGACCAGCGGTTCCTCGATCAAGCCGAGGGCGAGGCCGACGTCAATCGCGCGCTGACACACTCGAAGATCCGCAAGATCGAGAAGGTGATCCGCAAGCGTGCGAGCCTGCTGAGCGGGGTGACGGATCTGTACATCATCATGGAGCTGGTGGACGGCGAGAGCCTCGACCGCAGCCCGCCCCGGACGTTCGAGCAGGCGGTCAGCGTGTTCCAGCAGACGGCCGACGCGCTGGCGTACATGCACGATCGCGGGTACGTCCACGCGGACATGAAGCCCAACAACATCGTGATGACCGCGAGCGGCGAGGTCAAGATCATCGATCTTGGCCAGAGCTGCAAGGTCGGCACGGTGAAGGGACGGATCCAGGGGACGCCGGACTACATCGCCCCGGAGCAGGTGCACTGTCGCCCGATCACGCCCAAGACGGACGTGTACAACCTCGGCGCGACGATGTACTACCTGCTGACGAGGACGAAGGTGCCGACGGCTCTGGCGGGGGGCGATTCGCTCGTGAGCCGGCTGGACGACAACCTCATCAGCAAGCCCAAGCCGATCCTTGAACTGAATCCCCGCGTCGACGCTCGGCTGGCGGAACTGATCATGCAGTGCGTCGAGGTCGATCCGGAGCGTCGCCCGGCGTCGATGCGGTACGTCGCGGACAAGCTCAATCTCATCCTTGGCATTCTGCGTGCCAAGCGCGACGGTACGGGCGCGTTCAACGCGATGGACAGCGAGCCCGGCGTGTAAGCGGCCCGCGGAGGGCGAACGTGGACCTGGCGGCCTTGCCACTTCAAGACGCGGATGCTGCGGCGGCGATCCTGCGCCGGGGCGCGGCCTCGAACTTCTCGGCCTCCTGCCGCCGGGGATCGATCGACCAGATAGAGGCACCGGGGCTGCTCATCGCGACGGGCGATCTGCACGACAATCCGCTTCACCTGGCGAGGCTCGTCGCGGCGGCCGGCATGGGCCCGGATGTTCCCGATGGGTCGCCAGGACCGCACCTCACGCTGCACGAGATCATCCATCCGCCGCGGTTGATCAACGGGATGGACTTCTCGTTCCGTGCGCTCATGCGGGCGGCGGCGCTCAAGAGCGCCTTCCCCGAACGAGTGCACGTCCTGCTCGGCAATCATGAGCTTGCTCAGGTCATCGGCACCGCCATCATGAAGGACGGCGTGAAGTACCTCGAAGCGTTCGACGAGGGGCTCGACACGGCGTACGGGGGTAAGGCCGCGGACGTGCGCGCCGCGATCCGCGAGTTTGTGATGTCCATGCCCATCGCGCTGCGGTGCGTCTGCCCCGGGCCGGACGGAAGCCCGGGCGGCCGCCACATCCTCTGCTCGCACAGCGTGCCGAGCCCGGGGACGATGGGGCGCTTCGACCCGACGATTCTGTCCCGCGATCTGGAGCCCCGGGATTACGAGCCGCTTCGGGGCAGCGCGTACACCATGGTGTGGGGACGTGCGCACGACGCGGAGCTTCTGGAGGATCTGGTGGAGCGATGGGGGATCAACCTGTTCATCATCGGGCACGAGAAGGCCGAGCGGGGCATCCGGGTGATCCCGCCGAATGCGATCATCCTCAACAGCGACCACGACGAGGGAGTCTATCTGCCGATTGATTTGTCGAACCCCCCCACCCTCGAGGAGGCGTCGCGGCTGGTGGTTCGGCTCCGCGAATAGGGACTGTTTCGTCGGCAATGGTGGCGATAGACGTTCCATGCCACGCGGCACGGCGGGGTGTACGCTCAAGGCATGAGAATCAACGTAACGGCGAGCGCGGCGTGTCTGGCGGTGGCGATGGTGTGGGCGAGCGGGTCGGCGGCGGCCCTGGCCCCGGTGGAGGCCCCTTCGCAGGCCTTGAGCAGCCCGATCGCCGAATCGCTCGGCGAGGGGATCGCGGTGTTCCACGCCTCGGCGGAGGCTCGCGATCGGGCCTTGCCGTCGTTTTCAATGGTGGTGCCGCGGCGAGGGCAGGCCGGCGCGGGCGATGTGGGCCTGTCGCCGAAGTTTGCGGAGGCGGGCGGCAAGCAGGTGGTGACGATCCGTGTTCCCGCGGGGACGAGCCTGTACGGGACGGGCGAGGTCGCCGGGCCGCTGCTGCGGAACGGGTCGAAGGTGACGCTTTGGAATCACGACGCGTACGGGTACGACGACAAGACGCCGCACCTGTACCAGAGCCATCCGTGGGTGCTGGGGGTTCGGGCCGACGGAACGAGCTTCGGGGTCATCTTCGACAGCACCTACCGGCAGGTGATCGAGCTTCCGGGGACGGGCGGCGGGGACATCCGCACGACGGTCGACGGCCGGGCGTTTCCGGTGATCGTGATCGAGCGGAAGACGCCCCAGGAGGTGGTGAAGGCGTTGGCGGACCTGACGGGGAAGATGCCGCTGCCGCCGAAGTGGTCGCTGGGGTATCACCAGTGCCGATACTCGTACTTCCCCGAGTCGCAGGTTCGGGAGATCGCGTCGGGCTTTCGGTCGCGTCGGATTCCGTGCGACGTGATCTGGTTCGACATCGACTACATGGAGGGGTTCCGGGTGTTCACGTTCAACCCGGGGCACTTTCCGGATCCGGCGAAGCTGAACGCGGATCTGAAAGCGCAAGGGTTCCACAACGTGTGGATGATCAACCCCGGGATCAAGAGCCGCGAGGTCGCGAGCCCGAATGATCCGCCGAAGGAGACGTACGAGGCGGAGCCGGCGGCGTTGAAGGCGTCGCGTGAAGCCCAGCGGAACGTGTTCCGCGCGATCCGCGACGCGGGCCTGAAGGGCGATCACTACGTGAAACGAGCGGACGGCACGGTGTACGAGGGCGAAGTGTGGCCCGGGCAGTGCTATTTCCCGGACTACCTGCGGGCCGAGACGCGTGAATGGTGGGCGGGGCTGTACGCGCCGTTCATGGCCAAGGGCGTGACGGGCGTCTGGAACGACATGAACGAGCCGGCGATCTTCAACGTGCAGAGCAAGACGATGCCCGAGGACAACGTGCACCGGGCGGATGAAGCGCTCGGCGGGCAGGGCACGCACGCTCGCTACCACAACGTCTACGGGATGATGATGATCAAGGCGACGCGCGAGGGCATTCTCGCCGCGAATCCGGAGAAGCGTCCTTTCGTGCTGAGCCGTGCGAACTTCCTGGGGGGACATCGGTACGGCGCGACGTGGACCGGGGACAACACGGCGGACTGGCGGCACGTCGAGTGGTCGGTGAGCATGGTGCTCAACATCGGGCTGTCCGGGCAGCCGAACATCGGGCCGGATATTGGCGGGTTCGCGGGCAACGGCCCCGACGGTGAGCCGCCGATGGATCGCGGGACGCAGTTTGCCCGGTGGATGGGGTTCGGCGCGTTGCTGCCGTTCGCTCGCGGGCACACGGGCAAGGACAACATCCAGAAGGAGCCCTGGAGCTTCGGCGAGCAGGTCGAGGCGACGTGTCGGCGTGCGATCGAGCGTCGGTACCGCCTCATGCCTTACTTCTACACGCTGTTCGAGGAAGCGAGCCGGACGGGCATGCCTGTGGCGAGGCCTTTGTTCTTCGCGGACCCGACGGACGTGGCGCTGCGCAGCGAGGACGACGCGTTCCTGCTGGGCGAGGGGCTTTTGGTGGTGGCGGAGATGGCGCCGGATCGCAGCCGCGAGCCGGTGATGCCCAAGGGCACGTGGCGGAAGGTCTCGTTCGAGGGAGAGGCGGCCGACCCGAATCTGCCGGACTTGTACCTCCGCGGCGGGAGCATCGTGCCGACGGGTCCGGTGATGCAGTTCGTGGACGAGATGCCGCTGACGGAAGTCACGCTGCTCGTGTCGCTCGACGAGAACGGCGAGGCCCGCGGCGAGCTCTACGAGGACGCGGGCGACGGCTTTGGATACCAGAAAGGCGAGTTCCTTCGGTCTCGCTTCCACGCCAAGAGCGAAGGCGGCGAGGTGAAACTCACCGTGACGAGCGAGGGCAGTTGGAAAGCGCCGCAGGGTCGTCAGTATCGGGCTGTCGTCTTGAAGTAACTCGGGGCCATCGCCCGGCCGTCAGGGCGAGCCGACGCCGGATCGGGCCTGCTCACACGGGGAGCGGGGCCGGCTTGGCTTTGGGACGATAGCTCACCATCACGAGCGACACAGCGAGGGCAACGCTCGACAGGCATGCGGCGGGGAACGTCCAGCCCATGGCCTTAAACCCGGTATTGACGAAGTTCTGAGCGGGAAGGCCGGCCTTTGGCATGGTGAGCAGAGCCGCGTCCCACTGCCAGGTTCCCTCACGGAGTTCGCCGGGCTTGGCGGGTTCGCCGCGGCGATTGGTGGGGTAGTGAAGGCGCTGGGTGTCGAAGCCGCCCTCGGGCTTGAACTCGTAGAAATCGAAGGTCCAGTCCTTGCGGAAGACCTCGCCCCAAGTGGCCGGATCGACGCCAGCCCTTGGTGTGCGGGTCACGATCACCAGGCGATCGGGCAAGTTGCCCAGCTTGAGCTCGTGGATGACACGCTCGGGGTCCTTGGCGGTCGCCTCGACGAACCGCAGGGCTCGCATCCAATCGCGATGGGCGGCCAGACCGTGGTCCTTGAGGGCCTCGTGCTGGCGGTGCGGGATGGCAACCCGAAGTCGCAGCGCATCATCGCCGTAGCGGACGACCAGGACGCGATCTCCCGCCTCGGACATTTCGTCGGTGAGGGAGACATCCCGCCCGGCATAGGAGAAGGAGCGCGTGTCGAGGTCCTGAAAGATGAACCGAGTCGGTGGGTGTTCGCGATAGAACGTGACCAGTCGGGAGGTCAGCGCGACGAGCGAGCCTGCCAGCACAAGGGCGGAAACCGCGGCAGCGATGGCGAAGGGTCGCGGCATGCCGAACGACTCAGTGGGAGGGGGCCGAGTGAGAGGACGACTCGGAGGCCTTCTCGAACAGGCCCTGGGTCAGGCCCTTCTTGGCGCGGCTGGTCTGGGCCGTGCTCGACGCATCGCCGTCATGATGCCCCCCATGGGACGACGGAGCGGCGTGCTCGGCCACGCTCATGAACAGCTCGGGCCCGAGGAGCTCTTCGAGGCGCTTGCGAGGCTCGGGGTGCGGGAGGCCGCCGTGCGATACGGCATACTTGAACTCCTCGGCGAGCAGTCGGCGCGTCTCGGGAGCTGCAAGGTCGCGGGCCTTGGCGAGGGTGTCGTTGAACGCGGCGAGCTTGCACGCGTCCTCGATCGAAATGCCGTCGGTCTTGGCCTTCTGCACGGAGGCCTCGGGAGGAGCGGCAAGCAGCTCCTGCAGGCGTGCGTCGTAGAGCGGGCGCTGGAGCTTGGAGATGATCGGTGCCTCGATCTGGGCGTAACGGAGATCGACCGCCCCGACGAACATCGGCTTGTCGGAGTAGATGATCGGGCGATTGGAGCGGGCCGCCTTGGCGGAGACATCAACCCACTCGGGCAGCTTGCCGTAGACGGTGATCCCCGAGCCGCCGGCGACGGCCGCGGGAAGCTTTACACGATCAACCGCGCCGCGGTTCCCGATGTCGAGCATGGTGAAGGTGAGGAAGATCACAAAGGCGATCATGGTGAAGATGAAGATGATGCCGTTGATCGGGTTATCGTGCTTGAGGTGCATGAAGTAGAGGAGCACCAGCACGGACTTGACCGTGGCGATGGACAGCGCGATGACCACGTTGACCCACAAGGGCAGGGCGATGTTGAAGGTGTGAGCTATGAACATCTCGGCCTGAGCCGCCGCGACCGTCATCGCGGTGAACATCAGCAGAATCGCCAGGATGAAACGGAGCGTGAACGCGGGCGTGACGTGGTGGGCGTGCCCCGATCCATCCCCGTGATGGTCGGCGGAGTGGGACACGTGGTGGGCATGGGCGGCGTGAGCGTGTGTGGCCATGTTGATGAGTCCTGTGTGATGCGCGGAAGAGACGAGCGAGGAAAGCCCGCGTGCTCAGTGGATGAGGTACAGCAGCGGGAAGAGGAAGATCCAGATCAGGTCGACCAGGTGCCAGTAGAGCGCCGAGTTCTCGACCATCGTGTAGTGAGTCGGGCCGTACGCCTTCTTGAGCGAGCGGCGGAGACACCAAGCGAGGAGCCCGGCGCCGATCACGACGTGCAGGGCGTGGATCGCGGTAGCCGAGTAGTACACCGACCACCACATGGGCTCCCAGGCGTCGTGCGAGAAGGGGTAGCTGAAGAGCGAGCCGGGGCGCTTCCCCTGCGACCACTTGGGGAGGTACTCGAAGATGAACTTGATGGCGATGAAGAGCAGGCCGCAGAAGATCGTGATAACCAGATTCAGCCTGAGCTTGGCCTGCTGGTTGAGCTGGGCGTTGCGGACGGCCATGGCGGCGGTGTACGACGAGATCAGCAGGATCACCGTGTTCAGCGCGCCCCATCGCCAATCGAGGTACTGCGACCCGTTCGCGAAAGCCTCGGGGTACTTGAAGCGGAAGTACGTGTACGCCATGAACAGCCCGGCAAAGAGCAGCACTTCCGTCGCGAGGAAGAGCCACATGCCGGTCTTGCAGGCGTCGAACTCCTCCTCCGCGTTGCGGAAGTGATGGCCGTGCTTGTACTGCTGGTACAAGGGCTTGTTCGGGTCGATCTCATGCCCATGCGGAGCAGGAGAATTGGCGTCGATGGTCGTCATACAGGCTCCTGAGGATCGAGCGAGAATCGGCCGCGGGGGACTTTCTCCCGCGCGGCCGGGATGGATCAGTGGCGATTCGCGGCGACGGCGGCGGGATCGGGCAGCGGCCAATCCTTCGCGTCCCAGTGCGGCGGGACCGTCGTCTCAAAGTCGTAGGGGCCGTGCTTGAGCACCGGCTCGTGCGAGAAGTTGTGCTCGCTGGGCGGGCTGTCCGCCTCCCACTCCAGCGTCAGAGCGCCCCACGGGTTCTCCTTCGCCCGCTCGCCCACCGCGAGCGAGTGGATGAAGACCAGCAGGTGCCAGAAGAAGCCCAGGCCGAGGATGAACGAGCCGACCGTGGACCACTGGTGCAGCATCGTGAACTCATCGGGGTACGAGGCATACCGGCGGGGCATGCCGTGCGTCCCGAGGAAGAACTGCGTGAAGAACGTCAGGTTGAACCCGACGAAGACGAGGAAGACGCCGATCTTCGCGGCGGGCTCGGAGTAGCTGCGGCCGAACAGCTTGGGCCACCAGTGGTGCAGGCCCGCGAGCAGCGCGATGATCGTGCCGCCGAACATCACGTAGTGGAAGTGTGCGACGACGAAGTACGAGTCGTGCAGGTGAAGGTCCGTCGAGAGCGTCGCGAGGGGGAGGCCCGTCAACCCGCCGATGGCGAACAGGAACAGGAAGACCAGGGCGTAGAGCATGGGGGTCGTGAGGGCGATCGAGCCCTTGTAGAGCGTCGAGACCCAGTTGAAGATCTTGACCGCCGTGGGAATCGCGACCAGGAACGTCAGCGCCGAGAAGACGACCGAGCCGATCTCGGACATGCTGGCGAACATGTGGTGCCCCCACACGATGAACGCGACGCCCGCGATGCCCAGGGACGCGAACGCGATGGCGCGATAGCCGAAGATCGGCTTGCGGCTGTGGACCGCGATGATGTCCGAGACGACGCCCATGCCGGGCAGGATCATCACGTACACCACGGGGTGGCTGTAGAACCAGAAGAAGTGCTGGTAGAGGACCGGATCGCCGCCCAGGGCGGGGTCGAAGATCCCCACGCGGAAGACACGCTCGAAGATGAGCAGGAGCAGCGTGATGCCGATGACAGGGGTCGCCAGCACCTGGATCACGGCCGTGGCGTAGATCGCCCAGACGAACAGGGGCATGTCGAACCAGCCCATCCCCGGGGCGCGGAGCTTGTGCACAGTCACCACGAAGTTCAGGCCGGTCAGAATCGAGCTGAATCCGAGAATGAACGCGGCGAGGATCATGTAGACGACGCGCCAGTGCCCGGCGTCGGTGGTTGTGGAGTACGGGGTGTAGAACGTCCAGCCGGTATCGACGCCGTGGTACAGGATCGCGAGCACGCCGAAGATGCTGCCCGTGAGGTAGACGTACCACGAGAGCAGGTTCAGACGGGGGAAGGCCACGTCCTTGGCGCCCAGCATGAGCGGGAGCAGGAAGTTGCCCAGCGAGGCGGGGATGCCGGGAACGATGACCATGAACACCATGATCGCGCCGTGCATCGTGAACGCGCGGTTGTACCAGAGGTTGCCCTCGTTGGGGTTCTCGGGGCTCGCCCCGAACCACTGGCCGAGCATCTGCCCTTCGTAGCGGGCGGGGATTCCGTTGATGCCCGTGCCCTCGACGAGGCGGACGGGGTTGAACAACTCCGCCCGAACCAGCAGAGCCGCCACGCCGCCCGCGAAGAAGAGCGTCAGGATCGCGAAGAGATACATGATCCCGAGCTTCTTGTGGTCGACCGTGGTCATCCAGTCCTTCACGGTCGTCCACACACCGCCCTTGCGGGCCAGATACGGGAGGTCGTGGTGGTCGTGAAGACCATTCGAATGTCCAGTGTCCATCGTCGTCATACGTGCGTTCCTCGGCGATTCGGGCGGCGTATGCGGCCGATCGCTCGTTCGTGATTACTGAGCGGGCTTCTCCGCGGCGGGCTCGGTCACCTTCGGGCTCTTCATGAACGCGATCAGGTCCGCGATCTGCTGCTCGTTGAGCACCCCGGCGAAGGACGGCATCTGCCCTGCGGCAAACCCGGCCACGATCTTCGCGTTGGGGTTCAGGATCGCCTCGCGGATGTAGTTCTCATCGATCACGACCTTGGAGCCGTCGGTCATCGTGTGCGTCGCGCCCCAGATGTTCTTCCACGAGGGGCCGGTCTTGAGCGAGCCGTCGATCGAATGGCAGCTGATGCAGTTGTTCTGCCAGAGGCGTTCCCCGCGGATGTCCGGCGGATCGGCCGAGCCCGCGTTGGCAAGCCACCACTGGAACTTGTCCTTCGGGATCACGCGGATGATGGCGCCCATCTCCGAGTGCAGGTCGCCGCAGTACTCGGCGCAGAACACCCAGTGGTCCACGTAAGGCGTGCCGTTCATTGCCGACCACGGGCTGCCCGCGTCGAACTGCAGCGTGTCGGCCTTCTCAGGAATCGAGCCCGTCTCGAACCAGAACTTCGTGTAGCGGTTGGGCAGCACGTCGATCTTCAGGCGGAAGTCGGGCACCCAGAAGCTGTGCATCACGTCCTTGGAGATCATCTTGAGACGCACCGGCGTCTCGGCGGGCATGTAGTAGACCGGGACAGGCTGGGCCAGGAATTTGTTCGACGGCATCACCGCCGTGTTGCTCATCCCGTTCGAGTACTTGACCGTCCACGACCACTTCGCCGCGATCAGGTCCGCCTCGATGCCCCCCTGCTTGGGCACCAGCATGTCGGTGTAGCCCTTGAAGCCCACGATGAACATCGCGACGAACACGATCGTCGGGATGACGGTCCACGTCACTTCCAGACGCGAGTTGTGGTGCGGGCTCAGCTCGGCCGGCTTGCCGGGCACACGGCGGTACTTCACCACGAAGTACGCCGTCGCGCCCATCACCAGGATGAACGAGATGATCGACACGTACAGGATGAACATGAACGCCGCGTCGGAGCTGTGGGCGTACGTCGCATTCGCGCGATCGCCAAAGACCATGTCGTGGAGCGGCCACGTCGACGCGTCGAAGCCCAGGGTGCTGCTGATGATGTTCATGGAATTCGCCATCGGTTTCAAGTAACTCAGGTGGACGGGCTCAGGGGAGGACGGCCGACGGACCGGCCCACGGGTGCGGCATTCGCCGCCTGCGCATCACGTTGACGACGACGCCGGTACGCATCGCTCAGCAGCATCCAGCCGATGAACGACGCAATCCCGACCACCGTCACCACGCCCCCCGCCTGCATCAGGCGGATGGCGCTCAGGGCATACCGCCCCGTGTTCGGATCAAACATGTAGCAGAACGCCAGAAGACGGTCCGCCGGACTCGGCGTGATCACGCCCCGACCGGCCTCGAGCAGCGCGAGCCGCAACTGCAGCGGCGTGTGCCCAAAGCCGTAGTGGTATCGCGCAATCTTCCCCTCGGGCGTGATCGTCAGAAACACGATGGGGTGCGAGAACTCGCCGTTGGGCAGCTTGCGATACTGGAACCCGGTCGCCGCCGCCAGTTGACGCGCGGGCTCGGGCTCTCCGACGAAGAACTGGATACCCCGCTTGGCCTGCTCGGGCGGCCGCTTGTACCCATCGATCGCCGCGTCGCGTCGCCCCACCGTCGCCGCCAGCGTGTCCCGCTCGTCAAAGCTGACAAACAGCACATTGAAGTCGCGGCCGGCCTCGAGCGTCTCCAGATCGCGCAGGCACGTGATGATCGTGTTGATCGTCGCGTTGCAGATGACCGGGCAGGTGTAGTACACCATCGCCAGGATCGCGGGCTTGCCCTCAACCTCCGCGCCCTGGGGCGTGGTGTGCGCGAAGAACTGCCCGAGCTGCACGCGATTGCCGTCCGCGTCCGTCAGCAGCAAATCCAGCGGCAGAGGCAGCCCAAGCTTCTCTCGCACGTCCAGGCCAGACGCCTGCTGGCCAAGACGATTCACCGTCCCCGGCTCGCCAGCGGGTGTCGTCGGAGACGACGGCTGCGACATCGCCCAAGACCCGCACAGGGTCAGCGAGCCGAGCATCACGCCGTTCCGAATTGTCCGCCACATCGCGTTCATGCGTCTGGTTCTGCTCGGGAGTTCACACTCCCCGGCCTACTCCGATCAGGACACCCGATTCAGCTCACTTCGCCTGGTTCTGAGACGAGTACTTCGTCATCACTCGCTGCGTCGCCACGTCCAGCGGCAAGGCAACCTTGCCCGCCTCCACGTCCGCCCAGCGGAACGTCGCCATCTGCTCGTCCGCCTTTGCCTTGTACACGTTGTACTCCTCCGCCAGCGACACATCCGTCCGCTCGCGGTAGGTCTGCGTGAACCAGTAGTTGAAGTACAGCAGCGTGATCGCCATCAGCCCCACCGTCCCGCCGATGATCAGCACGATCGAATTGATCAGCACGCCCGGCTGGATCTTCGACCCGTGCTCCTGCTGCGGCGTGTCGTCCGGCCCGTGCTGGTGCCAGGAGTCGCCGTGGTCAGAATGGCTCTGCGATGCGCTCATGCGTTTCACCTGTCTCGACGACCCGGGGTCAATCCTAGGTTCGTCTCAAATACTCGAACGGATTACTGTGCCACAAGAAACCAGCCGTTGTGCCCTCGCCCTTAGACGTAGTTCTTGTGCTTGAGGGATTCGCCCATTCGGGGGTCATTCAGAGGAACCAGCGGGCCCGACGCGACCTTCTTGATGAGGAAGCCGGCGAAGATGGCCACTGCACCGGCGATCGCCACGACGTCGATCCACGAGGCGGTGATCCCGGGCACCTTGTCCGCGGGCTGACCCGCGTACACCACCGGACGAACCACCCAGAACACGTCAAGAAGCTGCATGAGGATCAGCAGGCCGCAGAACGCCAACAGGAAGCGGGGGTTCCGCTTGATCGGGCGGAAGATCAAGATCAGGAAGGGGATGACGAAGTGTCCGAATGCCAGGATCGGGAAGAAGTGCTCCCAGCCATCGCGGGAGCGGGCGAGGAACCAAGCAGTCTCTTCCGGGATATTGGCGTACCAGATGAGGAAGTACTGGAAGAAGGCGATGTACGCCCAGAAGCAGGTGAACCCGAACAGGAGCTTGCCCAGATCGTGGAAGTGTTCCTCGGTGACCACGCCCTGGAGCTTCCCGCGGAGTCGAAGGGCCGCGAAGATCATGACGACGGTGGTCAGGCTCGTGAAGGCGCACCCGGCCAGGAAGTACACCGGCCACATCGTGCTGAAGAAGATGATGTCCTGGCTCATCAGCCAGTCGAAGCTCGCGAAGGCGAGGGTAAAGGCGAAGCAGATCATGCCCACGGGTGCCAAGGTGCGGATCTTGGCGGCGTAGGCCTTGTCGCCCGTCTCGTCCAGACGCTGGCTGTACCCCACGAGCAGGCGGGAGAGCGCGAGCCACACGGCGGCATAGACCACCGCGAAGACCACAAACCGCGGAATGTTGAGGTACGGGCTCTTCTTGCCGAGCAGGTAGTTCTCGGCCGGGTTCTCGCCCATCCAGCGGAACATGACGCCCTTGTTGATGACCTCAACAGCGAGCACCACGCCGACCATCACGATCGGGATCCAGATGAGCGAGGCGATGTTCTCGAACTGGCGGCGGATCGTCGCGGTCCACCCCGCGTTGACCAGCGAGAAGATCAGCAGGAAGAAGATCGCGCCCATGCAGCAGGCCAGCACGCTCATCGCGCCGACATGGAAGCTCGCCAGGGGGTGGCCGAGCGACACGCCGGGCATGATCAGTGGGCTGGCGAAGGCGAGCCCCGTGCAGACCGCGCCAACACCGATGAGCCCGTTGCCCACGCCCGAGCCGGAACCGGCGGGCAGGGTGATGTTCTCGGGACGCATCGAGGCGAACTTCTCGGCCCAGGGAGAACGATTCTCTGCGGTCACCTGACTCATGGCGTGCCTCCCTGGTTCTGACCGGCCTTCTTGGCTTCTTCGAGCTTGCGTGCCTCTTCCGCGGCCTTGGCCTTGGCGGCCTGCAGCTCGGCCCGCTGGGTGTTCATCGCCTGCACCTTGTCGGCCGGGATGTCCGCCGGCGTCCCGTTCTTGGCTTCCTGCAGCACACGCAGCCACGCCACCACCGCCCAGGCGTCCACCGCGTCGAGCGCATGGGCGTAGCCGGGCATCTTCTGGGCCTTTGTGCCGTCGTAGAACCCCTGCCTCGCGACGTAGAACAGGTACCCGTCCTTGCCCTTGAGGTTTGTGGGATCCTGGTACTGCGTTTCGAGCAGGTTGCGGGCGCCGCCGACCCATCCCGTCGGGCGGTTGGGGTCGCCGACCATCCCCTTGCCGTCGCCTTCGTAACCGTGGCACGCGGCGCAGTAGATGTTGAAGCGTTCCTGCCCGCGGGCGAGCAGTTCGGGCGAGAGATCGAGGGGGATGCGATCGACCACGTTGGCAAAGACCTTGCCCGTCGTGTCGTACTTGATGGAGCCGTCGTCGAGGCGGGCGGGGAGCGCACCCTCGTAGAACTCCCAGCTCGACTTGAGCAGGTTCGACCGCTGAGCGATGAACGGGTAGGCCCACTCGGGCTTGGTGATCAGCACGTCGCGGTCCATGTTCTGACGCGAGAAGGCGACCGTGCCCGGCACGGGCAGCCGCATCGAACGCCCGTCGGCGAAGAACTCGGCCTTCGTCTGGGGCTTGAACTTCGGGCTGTCGTCCATGTCGGGGAGGAACTGGCGCGGCGGCTTGTCGCTGCGGTCGCCGTGGCATCCCGCCAGACAGGCCGCGGCGGCGAGCACCGGAGCGGCAAACAGAATCGAGTATTGAGTGTTCATCGTGTGGGGCTCACGCGAGACAGAGTTCCGATTACTGGTCCTCGACGAGATCGATGTGCGTCCCGCCGAGCGATTCGAGGAGCGTGCGGGTGGCCTTGTGGTCAAACTTGGGGTCGGCCGCCTCGACGCAGATGACGAACCGGTCGTCGCTCACGCGAAGGAAGCGTTCCTTGCTCAGCAGCGGGTGGTGGTGCCTGGGGAGCCCGTTGAGGGCGAGCATCCCGATGAGCGTCGCGAACGCCGCGAACAACACGCCCAGCTCGAACATGATGGGCACGAACGACTCCCACCCGCCAGCCCCGCCGAACTCGCCGTAAGGCTTGCCCTGCGTGACGAGCTTGTACCCGATGTTGGAGCCGTACCACTGCAGGAGATATCCGGCGACCACGCCGACGCACGCCGCCGACCCGACGATCAGCGGCAGGCGGGTTCGGCGGATGCCCATCGCCTCGTCGATCCCGTGGATCGGGAAGGGGGCGTATACGTCCCAGTGGGTGAACCCCTGGTCGCGGAGCTTCTCCGCCGCGTGGTAGATCGCCGCGGGCGTCGCGAACTCGGCCATGATCCCGTAGATCGGCTCACCCTTCTCGTTCACAAACTGCTTGACCGTCGTCATGGGTTAGTGCCCCTTCCCGTGGTGGTCATGGCCCTGACCATGGTGATCGTCGTGGTGGTCGTCGTGATGCCCGTGCGGGTCGGCCTGAGGCAGAACAGCCTTGAGCTCGGAGATCGCGAAGACCGGGATCACCCGCAGGAACAGCAGGAACAGCGTCAGGAAGATCCCGAACGTGCCGGCGAAGGTCATGATGTCGACGAACGTGGGGTGGAACATGTGCCACTCGCCGGGCAGCCACGCCCGGTGAAGGCTCGTCACGATGATCACGAACCGCTCGAACCACATCCCGATGGTCACGAACGTCGCGACGATGAAGATCACCACCGGGCTCTGACGGGCGAACTTCATCCAGAAGACCTGCGGGCTGATCACGTTGCACCCGATCATCGCCCAGTACGCCCACCAGTACGGCGCGTAGCGTCCGTCCTCCGCGGCGAAGAACGGCGGCATCACGCGGTTGTACAGGAACACGTCCTTCTCGAACGGGTTGCCCGAATACCAGGCGATGAAGAACTCCATCGCGTACGCGAACCCGACCATCATGCCCGTCAGCAGCAGGATCTTCGCCATGTTCTCCAGGTGGCGGAGTGTGACGAAGTCCTTCATGTTCGGATACAGCTCGCGGCACGGGATCAGCAGCAGCAGCACCATCGCGAACCCGCCGAAGATCGCGCCCGCGACGAAGTAAGGCGGGAAGATCGTCGTGTGCCAGCCCGGGAGCTGGCTCGTCGCGAAGTCCGTCGACACGATCGAGTGCACCGAGAGCACCAGCGGGGTGCTCATGCCGGCCAGGAGCAGGTACGCCGCCTCGTAGCGGTGCCAGTGCCGGCTGCTGAACCGCCACCCCAGAGAAAGGAACCCATAGATGTACGCCCGCAACGCGTCCACCCGCACGGGGAGGAACGGAGCGATCGTGTTCGTGGACTGGCCGGAACGCAGACGCAGCGTCGCGCGGTCTCGCAGCGTTGCCAGGTCCGGCACCATGCCCATGTACCAGAAGAGTGCCGACACCGTGCCGTACGTCGACACGGCGAACAAGTCCCACAGCAGCGGGCTGCGGAAGTTGGGCCAGATGGCGTTGGAGTTGGGGATCGGGAACATCATCCACGCCATCCACGCGCGACCAACGTGGATGCCCGGGTACGTCGCCGCGCAGATCACGGCGAAGATCGTCATCGCTTCCGCGGCACGGTTCACCGCCGTGCGCCACTTCTGCTTGAAGAGGCACAGAATGGCCGAGATCAGCGTGCCGGCGTGGCCGATACCGATCCAGAACACGAAGTTGGTGATGTCCCACGCCCAGTCGACCTGGTTCGTCTGACCCCACACACCCACGCCCGTGATGATGAGGTACAGGATCATCAGGGTGCCGAACGCCGCCAGAGCGTTCGCCATCCCGAAGACCGGCAGCCACCACCGACCCGGCGGGTTCTCGGTGTACCCGCAGATGATGTCCGTCACTTCCTTGAAGGAACGGTTGTTGAGCACGAGCGGCGGGCGCACATCGATGTCGTCGATGAGCGTCCCGTCGCCCGAGCCGGGCGGGATGGGCGTCGGACGTCCGGCGGCGTCGATGCCGGCGAGACGGCGGGCCATGCTTTCGTCGGGCTGGAAGCTGGTCATGCGTGAACTCCGCCGAGAACCTTGAGCGTCAGTGCGTAACCCTGATCCTCGGTGCGCTTGCGTGGGTCAACGAACGCGTGCCCGGGGTCCTTCTTGGCTCCCCCCTCTGGCGCGTGCCCGTCGTCGTGATGATGGCCGAACGGGTGATCCCAGCTCTTGATCCGCGCTTCGCCCGCGGCGCCCGTCCGGGCGAGCAGCGCCCGGTTGGGGTTGCGAACACGAAGCATGTGGCTGGTGCGCGGGCGGGTGTTGAGGTACCCCAGCAGCAGGTACGCCCGCGGGTCCTTCCGGCTGTGATGAACGCGGCTGCCCGTGCGGCGTCCGCCGCCCACCGTCGTGTACTCCGTCGAATCGTCCAGAATGTCCCCGAAGATGATCGAGTTGCTCGGGCACGCCTGCTGGCATGCCGTCTGGAAGAAGCCGTCCGGAATCTTGTTCCGCAGCGTGGGGTCCAGGTCCTTCTGGAGGTTGGTCTCGATCCGCGCCGCGTTGATGCGCTGCACGCAGTACGAGCACTTCTCCATCACGCCGCGGCTACGGATCGTCACGTCCGGGTTCTTCTGCAGACGCTCGATCTGATCAAGCTTCTCGCGAAGCCGCGGGGGAATGAGGTTGGGGTTGGCCGTCCCGTGAACGGTCGAGCCGCTGACGCCCGTGTTGTTTCCGGGCAGCACGCCGACGACCGACTCGACCGCATCCTTGCCGAGATAATCGCCGTTGAACTTCGTCACGCCGTAGTCGAAGTAGTTGAACCGGCGCACCTTGTACGGGCAGTTGTTGGCGCAGTACCGCGTGCCGATGCAGCGGTTGTACGCCATCGCGTTCATCCCGTCCTTTGTGTGCACCGTCGCGTTCACGGGGCACACCGTCTCGCACGGGGCATACTCGCAGTGCACGCACGCCACCGGCTGGTGCAGGATGTCCGTGACGTCGTTCATCCGGTCGATCGACTGACCCTCGTTGTAGCCGAGGAAGTACCGATCCACGCGGATCCACGTCATCTCGCGGCCCTTGGCGGTTTCCTTCTTGCCCACCACGGGGATGTTGTTCTCCGCCTGGCACGCGATCGTGCACACGCCGCAGCCCGTGCACGTCGTCAGGTCGATCGTCATCCCCCACTGGGGCCCCTTCAGGAACGCGGGGTTGGCCTTGGGGCTCGGATCCGACAGCGACTTGTTGTACGGGTGCTCGTAGATCGAGATGTTCGGGGGCGTGTGCGACAGCTCGCCCAGCTTCTCCGCCAGATTGAGCGCCATCGGCTCGCCGCCGTACAGCGGGTGCGCCACCGGCTCGGGTTCCTTGTCCGCGTGCTGCGAGAACGCGGGCAGATCGAGCGTGCGGACGATGCTCGTCCGGCTCTCCATCGACCAGTGGTTCTGCGTCGAGGCGATCCAGTACTCCCCATCCGTCTTGCGGACGCTGGCGCCGCTCCCGAATCGCCCGCCCGTCGCCGAGCTCGCCAGCGGGTAGAGGTTGAATCCAACCCCGTCGCCGACGCGGCCGCACGCCGTCCGGCCGTACCCGTGCTTGAGGATGATCGTGTCGTCCGCCATGCCCGGCAGGATCCACGCCGCGACCTTCACGGTCCGACCGTCCAGCGTGATCTCGATCAGATCCGCCGCCGGGTACTTCTCCGCCGTGTACTTGTTGTACTTCGGGTCCTCGGGCCACACGCCGAGCTTCACCGCCGTCTTCGGGCTCAGCAGCGCCGGGTTGTCCCAGCACACCATCGTCCCGAACTCCGGCAGCTCCTGAAGCCACGCGCAGTTCGCGTACCGACCGTCATGGACGTGACCGATAGTGAACACCACGTCGAACCGACCCTCGGCCGGGCCCTGCGGCACACTCATCCCCGAGACCGCCTGCGCGATCGCGGAATACCGCGGCTCGCGAACGTCCGCGATCGTCGGCTGGCCCATCATGAAGCCGTCCTGCAGCGAGCGACGCCAGCGGGCGTCAAACGCCTCGTCCGTCTCCGTCGCCGCGAACGACTTCGAATACGCACGCCACGCCTCTCGCACCAGGCGGTACCCGTCCGGCCTCGCGTCGCCCGCGATCAACGCCAGCAGCTCCAGCTCGCTCAACGCGTGCAGCGGACGCTCGCTCTCGGGCAGGGAACGCTCCGCCTCGGTGAGCTGCGGCCCGAACAGAGGCGCGATCATCGGCTGCTGCGGCGCCAGGCACCCATCGTTGGCGATCGTGTCGCCCCAGCACTCCAGGTAGTGGCACCCGTTGAGCGACCACGTGCTCGCCGCGGCCGTCTCGCTCTGGCCAACGCTCATGCAGACCGTCGTCGGCACCTTCTTGTACGCCTCGGCGAAGTTCACATCGCCCGGCGCGTCGTACACGGGGTTCGCGTCGATCACCACCAGCGTGTCGATCTTCCCCTCCGACATCCGCTGCGCCAGCGCACGCAGGTCCTTCCCGCAGTCGCTCGCCGCCTCGGCGTCCATCGGCTGATACCGCACGACAGAGCCCAGGCTGCCCAGGCACGCGTTGAGCGCGTGGCACAGGGCGTGCACCTCGGCCGGCATCGAGCGACCCGCCAGCACCACCGCCGCACCGCGGTTCGCAGAGTCCAAGAGATCCTTCGCGGCCTCCTCGAGGAACGCGAGGTCCAGCTTCTCCGACTCGGGCACCGACACCTTCGCCACCGCCGACGCCAACGCTTCCGTGCCCGCCGTCCCCGTCTTGCTGATCACGAACTTCGCCAGCTCGACCGCGAACGCCACGATCCGCGACGGCGCCAGGCGAAGCCGGTGGTCCGCCTGACCGCCGGTGAGCGTCATCCCGCTCTCGACGACATATAGGCGGCTCATCTCGTACTGGTTCGCGCCCGTCCGCTTGGGCAGCCGCGTCGCCGCGAACTCACGCGCGTTGACAAGCTGCCCGGGCTCGTTGCTCAGGAAATCCCGATCCAGCGACAGAATCACCTTCGCCTTCGACAGGCTCAGAAGCTCGCGCATCGGCGTGCCGAAGGAGATCGCCGAGCCGTCGATCGGGCCGCGAGCCTGCACCGGATCCCACGACACCCACGCCGCCTTGGGGAACTTCTTCAACAGGCGCTCGCGCTGTGCGCTCCGCGAAAGGCTCGTCTTCTTCTCGACGATGAACGCCAGGCCTTCCCCGCCCGTCGACGAGAACTTCGCGAAGTGCTCGCCCGCCCACGCCGCCACGTCGTCCCACGAGGCTTCCTTCCCTGTCGGGTTGTACACCGGGAACTTCAGGCGATCCGGGTCATACAGGGACAGGATCGAACCCTGCGCCCACGCCGAGCTCTTCCCGTTGTTGATCGGGTGCAGCGGGTTGCCCTCGATCTTCGTCGGACGCCCCTCGTGCGTCTCAATCAGAAGACCCTCGGCCCCGCCGCCCGGCATCGGCATGCTCGTCGCGTAATAGAGCGGCTTGCCCGGGATCACTTCCTCCGGAACGTCCTTCGCATACGCCAGAATCTTGTGGTCCGGACGACGACACCCCGGCACCGTCGCCAGGCCCGCCAGCGCCAGGCTCGCCCCCATCACCTGCAGGAACCCGCGACGCGACGAGCTCAGAAGCTCGCTCGCTCCCGCCGGGAACTCCCGCTCCACAAAGTCGCGGAACTCGGCCGTGTCCGCCAATTCCTCGCCGCTCCGCCACGCCGACATCCCGGGCGCGGCCCCGCCGACCGTCCCCGCCAGAGAACGCTTCTGCGCGATCAGTTCGGCCTTGCCCGGCTTCTGCTTCGGACCGGGTTGATGTGTCGATGGGCACTGGTCGATGGTCATGTGCGTTTTTCCCGATGCGGGCCGCGCCGTCCTTCCGACTCGGCCCACGCTTCATTCAGTCTTGCGCCAGATCTCCGCAGCCGCCGCGATCAGTAGTGACACGCCGCGCAGTCTTCCGGCGGATTCAGATGCTTGTCCTCGTGCAGCTTCCTACCCGCCGCAAGCCCAGCGTCCCCCTGCTCGCGACGCTTCTTCAGCTCCGCCGCCACCCAGTCAAGCTGCGTCACCTTCGACCGATCAACAAGGTGCGGAGCCGTGTTGCGGTGGCAATCCAGACACCAGCTCATGCTCAAGGACTCAACCTGGTGCACCACCGGCATGTTGTTCACCTGCCCGTGGCACGAATAGCACGACACCCCGGCGTTCAGGTGGATGTTGTGCGGGAAATTCCGCACGTAGTCCGGCACCTTGTGCACCCGACGCCACTCGATCGACGCGTTCGACGCGTACGCCTCGCGAATGAACTGCGTCTTCTCCTTGTGCCCGGCCTTCTCGTTGATCGCCTTGAGCCGCCCATCCGCATGACACCCGTAGCACGTCGACACGTTCGGGATGTTCGCCTCTGGGCTCTCTTCGACCTTCGTGTGGCAATAGCGGCAATCAAGCCCGAGCTTGCTCACGTGGATCTGGTGGCTGAAGCCCCCGCCCGGCTGAACCGGCTCGTACCCCACCGACCAGTACTTGGGCGTGAAGTAGTACCACACCCCGCCCACCGCCAACGCCAACGCGCACGCGCCCCCAATCGCAAGCACCGTCGGAAACGCGTTAAACCACTTCGGAAAGAGCACCGACACGCCGGCCTCCTCGATCAGAGACTCTCGAACCATTCGCCGGCGTGACCGCACGCCGACCCCCCACCACCCTTCCCACACCCCCCCCAAACGCAGCAGCAAGCCGGAATCACGAACTCACTCCAACCCACAATAACCGCGCACGGACACCACACATTCCCAACGGACCCGGAGACTACCTGATCTCGCCGACGAATGTGTTGCTGTCAGACCGGAATTTCTCCGCTCTGGGCGTATGCTGTCAAGCGCCGACCCTTCCGAAAGCCAACTGAGAATGCGTATCATCCGCAGTAACAATCATTGTCTGAACATGTACATGCTCCCTCGTGGAACGCTCAACCCAGCCCGCAGGACCGCATCATGAACGACCACCACGCGCAAGCCCATACCCGCACAGCACTTGTTCCCGTCGTCACCTCGGGCTTCGCCATCGCTGTTGCAATGTGGTGCGCCTGGGTCGTCCTGCACCATCCCTCGGTCGGTTTCGAGCCCGCCGTCTCCGGGCCCATTTTGTTGGGCCTCCAAGTCCTCGCCGCCGCTGTCGCCGGATGGAGCCTGGCACGCGGACGAACGCTCATCGGCGCGGTGCTGCTCACCGCGGCGGCCGGCGGCGTGGCCTCCGCGGTCAACCTGGCGTCATTCGGCTCGATGCTCGTGCCGCAGGCCGACCCCAGCGCGGGGATGATCGCCCAGGGCGCACCAACACTCAACGAAACGCCTCCGCTGGCGATGATGCTCGCGGGCTACTTCCTCGCCAGCGTGCTCGCCGCCGCGATCGGAGGGCTCGTCGGCGCCGCCGCTCGACGCCGCTCGAACGAACACCCGCTCAGCGACCGTGAATGGCTCGCTCGCCTCGGGTGGACCGCCCTCGCCGCCACGCTGCCGCTGCTGCTGCTCGGCGGGCTCACTACCAGCACCCAGAGCGGGCTCGCCGTGCCCGATTGGCCCGGGACCTACGGCGGCAACATGTTCGTCTACCCCATCAGCCTCATGGCGAGCAACCAGCACGTCTTCCTCGAGCACAGCCACCGCCTTTTCGGCACGCTCGTCGGCATGACCACGCTCGCGCTCATGATTCTCACGCTCCTGCGCGAGCCTCGCGGCTGGGTCAAGCTCTGGGCTGTCGGCGTCTTTGTGCTCGTCTGCGCCCAGGGAATCCTCGGCGGGTTGCGTGTCACCGAGCAAAGCACCGGCAAGGCGATCCTGCACGGCGTGCTCGCACAGATCGTCTTCGCCATGCTCGCCGCCCTCGCGGCGTATCTCAGCGAGTCATATCGCGGGGCGCTCCCCGATCCCGACGAACGCGACCGCCGCAGAAGGGTCTTCGCGACGGGGCTGCTCCACCTGCTCTTCCTCCAACTGACCTTCGGCGCGATGTACCGCCACGCCGGACACGTCCACGCGCTCTACAGCCATATCGGGCTTTCATTCGTCATCATGATCTTCGGGTGCTTCGCCGGCATGCTCGCCGCGTGGCGCCCGCTCACCGAGTCCTCCGCCGCCTCGCGCACCATCCGCCAGGCGGGCACGTTCGTTCTGGTGGTCATCTGCCTCCAGTTCGCGCTCGGCTGGGCCGCGCTGCTCGCCGCCCCGCCCAAGAAGGACCGCACCGTCCCGACCCACGACCAACTGCACGCGATCCAACCCACCGAACCCTGGAAGCCCCTGATCCGCACGGCCCACCAGGCCAATGGGGCGCTCCTGCTCGCCGGGGCGGCGTTCCTCGCGGTCCACGTCCGCCGATTCCCGCGCCGATAACCCCTATCGACCACCCTTCCTCGCACCACGTCCAAACAGATGCCGATCGAATCGCCCCGCTCAACGAACACGAAGTGGGTGTTGGCATCCATGGCGCGCCGATAGATACTGGCGATCGGGTCTTGGCACGGCAACCCGGCCCTGCGATGCAATGCCTGGACGCCAATTCCGTTTGACACAATGGACAGTCGGGTTCCCACACCGCGTGCGGAGATTCACATGCCGATGCAACCAGCCGAACGCTCGAACGCGAGCCGACCCGCCGCAGGCGGCGACAGTGCCGGCCTGAACATCTTCGGCTCGATGTCACCCATCGCGCCCGAGAAGTTCGGGTTCGACCAAGCTCGGCATTTGCTCTGGCGGGCCGGGTTCGGCGGGACAAGCCGACAGATCCAGACGCTCGCCTCGTGGGGCCCGCAGCGCGCCGTCGACTATCTCCTCAACTACGACCAGGTGTCGTTCGAGCCCGTCGCCTCCGACCGCTTCGACAAGGACATCATGAGGCCGGCCACGGCCGAGGAACGCCGATCCGCCGCCGACGCACGCCGCAAGGGCGACGAAGACACACTCGCCCGCCTCCAGATGGAGCGTCAGCGTCGCGAACGTCTCGACCGCGGACAAGTCGCCGAGATGCAAAAGTGGTGGCTCAAGCGCATGATCGAGACGCCCCGCCCGCTCGAGGAGCGCATGACCCTCTTCTGGCACGGGCACTTTGCCACCAGCTACCGCACGATCGAGAACAGCTACCACATGTACCTGCAGAATCAGCTCTTCAGGTCCAACGCCACCGGCAACTTCGCCAATCTCCTCTTCGGGATCATCCGCGACCCGGCGATGATCGCCTACCTCGACAACAACGACTCGCGTAAGGGCCGCGCCAACGAGAACCTCGCCCGCGAGATCATGGAGCTCTTCAGTCTGGGCATCGGCAACTACACCGAGCAGGACATCAAGGAAGGCGCCCGCGCCCTCACCGGCTACACCTTCGAGGACGACGCCTTCTCCTTCCAGAAGAACAACCACGACGAAGGCTCAAAGAAGATCCTCGGCCGCACCGGCTCGTTCGACGGCGACGACTTCGTCCGCATCATCCTCGAGCAGCCCGCCTGCTCCAGGCTCATCGCTCGCAAGCTCTATCACACCTTCGTCCGCGAACTGCCCCCGCTCGAACGCGCCGAAGACAACTCGCTCAATCCCTCGGTCCGCTCCGCGATCCGCGACCTCGCCCAGACGCTGCTCAACGCCAAGTACGAGCTCAAGCCGCTCCTGCGCCGGCTCTTCCTCAGCGAGCACTTCTACAGCCCCGCGTTCCTCAACGAACAGATCAAGAGCCCGGTTCAGCTCGTCGTCGGCGCGGTCCGAAGCCTCGAAACCCCCGTCCGCGATCTCTCGATCTTGAACGACGCCCTCGATCTCATGGGACAGAATCTCTTCTATCCCCCGAGCGTCAAGGGCTGGGACGGCGGCCGATCCTGGATCAACACCAGCACCCTCTACGTCCGCCAGAACATCATGGCGTTCCTGCTCACCGGCAAACGCCCCGTCGGATACGACCCCAGCGCCGAGACCGACCGCTACGACCCCATGCCCCTGCTCGCCGATCTGGTCGACACCGATGCCGACGCGGCCCGCGATCCCTCCCGCGTCGCCGACTACCTCCTCAAGCTGACGCTGGGCCGCGCCCCCGCCCACACCCGCGAGCCCCTGCTCGACTTCCTCCGCAAGCACGACAACCAGTTGGGCCCCGACCACCTTCGCGGGCTCCTGCTCATCATCACCGCCATGCCCGAGTACCAGCTCTGCTGATCGCCAAGGAAACAACGCCATGAACCACGACGCCAACTTCTACTCCCGCCGGCTCTTCCTCCGCCACGGGCTTGTCCTCAGCTCCGCCGCCGCCTCCATCCCCGCCTTCCTCAGCGGGTCCGCCGAGGCCATGGTCCAACGCATGCTCGCCGCCGGCACCACCAGCATCCCCGGCGTCCCCGACGACCACATCCTCGTCGTCGTGCAGCTCGGCGGCGGCAACGACGGCCTCAACACCGTCGTCCCCTTCGTCATGGACGACTACTACAAAGCCCGCCCGGGCATCGGCATCCAGGCCAGGGACGCGCTCCGCCTCTCCGGGGCCGACGGCGTCGGGCTCCACCCCGCCCTCCGCTCCCTCAAGGACATGTACGACAACGGCATGCTCGCCATCGCACAAGGTGTCGGCTACCCCAACCCCAACCGCTCCCACTTCAAGAGCATGGACATCTGGCAGACCGCCGACCTCGCCGGCACCGGTGACGGTTGGATCGGCCGATACATCGACTCCGAATGCTGCGGCTACGGCAAGGGCGAGAGCGGCAAGCCCGATTCCACCCCCAACGCCTCGACCAACTCCATGCCCGGCATCGCCATCGGCCGCACCGCGCCCCTCGCCATGACCGGCCGCAGCGCCAAACCCGTCAGCTTCGAGACCGCCGACCTCTTCCGCTGGTCCGGCGAAGACATCCACGATTCCCTCCGCGACCCCTATCACGCCATGAACCGCCGCGGCGAGTCCGAAGGCGTCGCCTCCGAGAGCAACGCCGCCTTCCTCCTCCGCACCGCCCTCGACGCCCAGGTCTCCAGCGAAACGATCCGCGCCGCCGTCCGCCAGCAGCCGCTGGTCACCTACCCCGGCGCGGCCGTCGCTCGCGACCTCTCCATGGTCGCCCGCATGATCCGCGCCGGGCTCAAGACCCGCGTCTATTACGTCAACCACGGCGGTTTCGACACCCACGCCGGTCAGGGCGGCCCCCAGGGAAGGCACGCCCAGCTCCTCACCCAGTGGGCCGACTCCATCAAGGCCTTCTACGAAGACCTCAAGAAGCAGGGCAATGACTCGCGCGTCCTCACCATGAGCTTCTCCGAGTTCGGCCGCCGCGTCAGACAGAACGCCAGCCAGGGCACCGACCACGGCACAGCCGCCCCCATGTTCCTCTTCGGGCCCATGGTCAAGCCCGGGCTCATCGGCGATCACCCCTCCCTCACCGACCTCGATCAGGGCGACCTCAAGTACAAGATCGACTTCCGCAGCATCTACGCCGGCATCCTCGAATCCTGGTTCAAGGCCGACAGCAAGCCCGTCCTCGAAGGCACCTTCAGGCCCACGCCCATCCTCAGGCAGGCCTGATCGAACCACCTTCCATCGCCGGGATCGGCATCAGGTCCGCCTGCGTCAACACATCGGGCAGCGTGTCCATCCCGCACGCCCCGCGGACGTCGAACGCGCCGATCCGCGTCCGGCGAAGCCCCGTCAGATATCCGCCAACACCCATCGACGCACCAAGGTCCCTCGCCAGCACGCGGATGTACGTCCCCTTCCCGCACACCACACGCACCCGCAGCCGAGGCCATTCGTACGCCAGCGCCTCGATCTTTCGGATCTCCACAGGCCTCGACACAAGCCCCGCCGCCAGTCGTTCCGTCTGCCCCTGCCTCGCGAGCTGATACGCCCGCACACCCCCGACGTGCACCGCCGAGTACGCCGGCGGCGTCTGTTGAATCGTCCCCACAAACCGCGCGCACGCCCGCTCCACATCCTCACGCGTCGGAATCCGCGCCACCGCCACCGCCCCCACCTCCCCCTCCGCGTCATCGGTCGGGCTGATGCCGCTCAGATCAATCTCGGCCTCGTACTCCTTCTCGCCCGCCATGATCGCCGCGCAAAGAGGCGTCGCCTTGCCCACCAGAATCACCAGGAGCCCCGTCGCCAGCGGGTCAAGAGTGCCCCCGTGCCCAACCTTGACCCGCTTGGGCGCCCCGCCGCGACGCAGCCGTGCCCGAACCGCCGCACACGCCTGCATCGACGTTGGGCCGATCGGTTTGTCCAGCAGCAGCAACCCCGTGGGCGTTGTCGTCTCGGTGGTCATCCGGCTCCATTGTTGGGCCACCCTCGTTCCCGCGCATTTCCCCAAACGGGTGCCACGCCCGCCCGCCACCGCCTCCCCGCCACCACCTGCTACAGTGCCCCAACTCGCAGAGAGCCCCCGTGCGTCGGGGGTCCAGGCCCTCACAACGCATGCTCGTCGATCAGAAGCGACCTCGGAACCTCGGCTGGCAGTTCACCGGGCCGCTCCTCTTCGGCGACTGGGGCACCAGCCGCCTCTACGTTCTGGGTCTTGCCTTCTTCTACACCGGGCATTCCTCCGCCCTCTACCTCGCCGCCATGTCCGTCGTCATGGTCTGCGTCGCCTGGGCCTACACCGTCATCTGCCGCTGCTTTCCCGACGGCGGCGGCGTCTACGCCTCCGCACGACGCATCAACGTCACACTCAGCGTCATCGGCGCCACCCTCCTCCTCTGCGACTACATCGTCACCGCCACGCTCTCCACCGTCGAAGCCTTCCACTACTTCGGCGCCCCCAACGCCTGGGTCCCGGGCCTCACCATCACCGCGATGATCCTTCTGGGCGTCGTCAACTGGTTCGGCGCTCGCCGCGCCGGCCAGCTCGCCCTCGTCATCGCCCTCATCGCCCTGGGCATGTCCGCCATCATCGGCGTCCTGTGCCTCCCCTTCTTCGCCGAAGGGCTCAAGACCCTCCAATGGTCCGCCCCGGGTCAGACCGGGCTGGGCGACCGCTGGCACAGCCTCGTCGCCATCATGCTCGCTCTCTCGGGCGTCGAGGCTGTCAGCAACATGACCAGCCTCATGAAGGAGCCCGTCGCCAAGACCGCCAAGAAGACCATCTGGCCCGTTCTCATCGAAGTCATCATCTTCAACATGATCTTCGGGATCGCCATCTCCGGGCTCCCCCACCTCGTCCCCGTCCACACCCCCCACTACTACTCCGAAGTGATCTCCAAAGTCGCCGACGGCTCCGCCACCTACGCCGGCGCCATGCAGGCCATCGACCCCGCCATCCAGGAGTACCGCGACGTCGCCGTCAAGGTCCTCGCCATCGAGTCCGGCCAGCACTGGATGGGCGAAAAGGCCGGCTACTTCTTCGGCAAAGCCTCCGGCATCGCCTTCGGGCTCCTCCTCCTCTCCGCCGCCAACACCGCCATCATGGCCATGGTCTCCGTCCTCTTCGCCATGGGCCAGGACCGCGAGCTGCCCTCCAAGTTCACCCGCCTCAACTACTCCGGCGTCCCCTGGTTCGGCCTCGTCGCCGCCGTGCTCGCTCCCATCCTCCTCGTTCTCTTCGTCGGCACGCAGGTCCCCGTCCTCGCCCACATGTACGCCGTCGGCGTCGTCGGCGCCATCACCATCAACGTCCTCTGCTGCGCCTACAACCGCGATCTGCCCATCAAGCCCCTCGAACGCGCCGTCCTCTGGGCCATCGGGCTCTTCATGCTCGCCGTCGAGATCACCATCGTCATCGACAAGCACCAGGCCGCCCTCTTCGCCGGCGGCATGATCGTCGCCGTCCTCCTCGTCCGCTGGTACATGCAACTCTCCGCCGCCGGCACACCCGGGGTCGACGAACCCGCCTCCGGCTGGCTCGCCGAACTCCAGGCCATCACCAAGGCCCCCATCGCCGACGGCCCGCGCATCATGCTCGCCGCCCGTGGACGCGAACAGGTCGAGTACGCCGTCGACCTCGCCCGCTCCCGCAAAGCCACGCTCTTCGTCATGTTCGTCCGCACCCTCCGCCTCGTGGACGTCGAGCCCAACAAGGTTCCCCGCATCGAGACCGACCCGGACGCCCAGGAAGCCCTCGGCGCCGCCGTTCTCCTCGCCAAATCCGCCGGCGTCCCCGTCTACCCCATCTACGTCACCAGCGCCGAGGTCGCCGCCGAGATCCTCGACTACACCGTCACCTTCGGCTGCGACACCCTCGTCATGGGCAAGAGCCGCCGAACCTCTTTCAGCCGCGCCCTGGCCGGCGACGTCGTCGCCGAAGTCGCCGCCCAGATCCCAGATGGCGTCACGCTGCTCGCCCGAGCCCCGGGCGAAGCCGTCCACCAGGTCGTCACCCTGCGCGACGACTAACCCGCACGCGCCTATGTTCGCCACGGGATGCCCAACGACCCGCACACTTCCGCCCACCACGACCCCCACTCGGACCCGCTGCTCCGCGACCTCACGCCCCCCCAGCGTGAAGCCGCCCTCGCGACCGAAGGCCCCATCCTCGTGCTCGCCGCCGCCGGCTCGGGCAAGACCCGCGTCCTCACACGCCGCATCGCCCACCTCCTCCGCCAAGGCGTCCCTCCCTGGGCCATCCTCGCCGTCACCTTTACCAACAAGGCCGCCGGTGAGATGCGCGAACGCGTCGCGCACCTCCTCGCCAAAGGCATCGACCTCCCCGACGGCTCGCCCCTGATCCTCTCCGAGAGAGCCATCCGCTCCCTCACCATCACCACCTTCCACTCGCTCTGCGCCCGCCTCCTCCGCCGATACGCCGACCACGCCACCGACGTCCTCCACATCAAGGGCGACTTCACCATCCTCGACGACTCCGACCAGCTCGCCATCGTCAAAAAGGCCGTCGCCGAGCTCCAGCTCTCCACCAGCAACTGGCCGCCGCGCAGCGTCCTCTCCGCCATCAGCAACGCCAAGAACGACCTCCTCGACGCCGACGCCTTCTCCCAGTCCGCCACCGACTTCCACTCCCGCACCATCGCCAAGATCTTCTCCGCCTACGAACGCGCCCTTCGCAAGGCCAACACTGTCGACTTCGACGACCTCCTCGGGCTCTGCGTCCGCATGCTCCGCCACAAGCCCGACATCCGCGCCGAGCTCCAGGCCCGTTGGCGCTACCTCATGATCGACGAGTACCAGGACACCAACCGCGCCCAGTTCGAGCTCGCCCGCATGCTCGCCGGCGACGCCCCCGGGATCGGCCCGAACATCTTCGTCGTCGGAGACCCCGACCAGTCCATCTACGGCTGGCGCGGCGCCGACATCTCCAACATCCTCGACTTCGAAACCCACTACCCCAAAGCACGCGTCATCAAGCTCGGCGAAAACTTCCGCTCCACCGCCCCAATCCTCCGCGCCGCCGACGTCCTCATCAAAAACAACACCCGCCGCAAGGACAAGCCCCTCTTCACCTCCCGCCCCGGCGGAAACCCCCTCACCCTTGTCCTCGCCCGCGACGAACAACACGAAGCCCGAATCATCGCCGACTGGCTCGCCGCACTCCACAGCGGCTCACTCCCCGGCTGCGACCCGCTCGCCTGGAAGGACATGGCCATCTTCTACCGCGCCAACTCCCTCTCACGCGTCATGGAAGATGCCCTCCGCTCCGCCGCCGTCCCCTACGTCATCGCCCGCGGCACCGCCTTCTACGACCGCGAAGAAGTCCGCACCGCCGTCGCCTACCTCAAGCTCGTCGCCAACCCCGCCGACGACGTCTCACTCGATCGCGTCGTCAATACCCCAGCCCGCGGCATCGGCGCCGCCTCCCTCGAACGCCTCAAGCTCAACGCCTCCACCAACGACCAGACCCTCTGGGAAGCCATGCTCGACTGCTCCGAAGCCGCGGGCCTCTCCCCGCGCGCAGCTTCCGCCATCAAGAAGTTCGTCGAGCTCGTCGAGTCCTGGACCGGCGGCGGAACCTTCATGGGCGCACAGGTCCCCGCCTCGCTCTCCCAACTCGTCGAACGCATCATCGTCGAAAGCGGCCTGCGCTCCATGTACCAGGCCCAGGCCGCCGCCAGCAAGTCCGACGCCGACGCCCAGCGCGTCGATAACCTCGACGAGCTCGTCAGCTCAGCCCGCAGCTTCGAACTCGAATACGACCCCGCGGGAGACCCCTCGCTCCCATCACCCGCCGAAGGCTTCGACAACCTCGACACTCCGCCACTCCTCGCCATGCTCCGCGGCTTCCTCGAGAGCATCACCCTCGTCGCCGACGCCGACAGCGTCGATCCCGAACAGGGCGCCGTCACCCTCATGACTCTCCACGCCGCCAAAGGCCTCGAATTCCCCGCCGTCGCCATCATCGGCATGGAAGAAGGCCTCCTCCCGCACGCCCGCTCACTCACCAGCGAGCCCGCCCTCGAGGAAGAACGCCGACTCTGCTTCGTCGGCATCACCCGCGCGATGCACCACCTGCACCTCTCCTGCGCCCGCTACCGGACCACCCGAGGCCTGCCCGAACGCACCATCCCCAGCCGATTCCTCGAGGAAATCCCCGAGGACGTTCGCATCGTCTCCGATCAGGCCGACGTCCTCGCCGGGCTCGAAGGCACCGACTGGGTCCGAGGCGACGACTTCGGCGACCGCTCACGCACGCGCGCCGCACTCCCCTCGGCGCCCGCCACCAGCCCCGCACCACACCGCCACTCGCCCGCGAGTTCCCCGTCAGGCCGCCCGCTCCCCGAGCCCAAGCCCGCGGCCGACCGCCGCGTCGAGCC